>JBBEBJ010000191.1:0-2162 GCA_040882425.1 Chloroflexota bacterium
CGACGCACCTCCTCGATCATCATGCCCGCCACCCTGCCCACCGCCTCCATGGCCAGGGCGGCGAACAGGAACGGGAGCATGGCGCCCAGGATCGAGCCGCCGAGGACGCGAGGGTCGGTGAGGTCGAGTGCGTCGATACCGGCGACCTCGACGTACACGACCATGAGCGCGAGGGCGGTCAGGACCGCGGACCCGATCGCGAAACCCTTGCCGGTCGCGGCGGTGGTATTCCCGAGGGCGTCGAGCGCGTCGGTGCGCTCTCGCGCCTCTGGTCCCAGCCCGGCCTGCTCTACGATTCCACCGGCGTTGTCGGCGACAGAACCGAACGCGTCCGTGGCAAGCGTGATGCCGACCGTGGCAAGCATCCCCACCGCGGCGAGGGCGATCCCGTAGAGGCCGGCCAGCTCGTTCGCGATGACGATCCCCGCGACCACGGCGAGGGCGGGGACCACCGTGCTGAGCAGGCCGATCGCCACACCGGCGATGACGACGGAGGCGCTGCCACTCCTGGCCTGAGCGGCGATCCAGCGTGTGGGCCGGTAGGCGTAGGAGGTGAAGAACTCCGTGGCAACGCCGATGGTCTGTCCGACAGCGACACCCACGACCAGGACCCAGAACAACGCTGCCGGCAGGCCGAGGAGTGCGACGACCGCTGCCGAAACGGCAAGCATGATCCCGGCCGACGCGTAGATCCCGATGCGGAATACGCGCAGCAATTCGGACATCGACGCCTCGGGTCCGACTCGGACGGTCCCGACCCCCACCAGCGACCCAAGGATGCCGCAGCCCGCCACGATGAATGGCAGCGCGATCAACATGGCGCCTGAACCGGGGCCCGGGTCGTCCAGGACGACGGTCCCGAGCGCGGCCAGTGTCAGGGTGGCGATCATTGCGCCGACGTACGACTCGAAGAGGTCCGCTCCCATCCCCACGACATCACCCACGATGTCCCCGACGTTGTCGGCGATCGTCGCGGGGTTGCGCGGATCGTCCTCGGGGATGCCGGCCTCGACCTTGCCGACCGTGTCGGCAGCGATATCGGCTGCTTTCGTGAAGATGCCGCCGCCCACGCGGGCGAAGAGGGCGACCGACGACGCGCCGAACGCGAAGCCGGCGGCGATGGAAGGATCGCGGAACGCCAGCCAGACGAGTGCGAGGCCCAGGAGACCGACCCCGGCCACGGTCAGACCCATGACGGCACCAGTGCGGAACGCGACGCGGAGAGCCTGGCCGATGCCGGCGATGGCGGCATGCGTCGTCCGTGTGCTGCCCCTGACCGCGGTGCTCATGCCCACGAGGCCGGCCGTACCCGAGCCGATCGCGCCGAGGATGTAGGCGAGGGCCGTCCACGGCCCGACAGGGAGGCCATCCGTCGGTCGGTCACGCAGGGCGGCGATGGCCGGATTGCCGAGCACGTTGTAGTCGATGGTCACCGCGAGAACGACGGCGATCGAAGCGACGAACCAGGCCAGGAATCGGTACTCCCGCCGCAGGAAGGCCTCGGCTCCGCGACGGATGAGCAGCCCGATCTCGCGCACGCGCTCGTTCCCCTCGTCCTCGCGCAGGACATCTCGACCGGCGGCTGCTGCTCCGACGAGGGCCAGCACGCCGGCGAGTGCCGCGAGTGCGATGACGTCGACGCTCAGCACGGCCGGGCCGACTTGAGCCATCGGTCGGTACTACCTTCCCTCGCCTGTCCCGGGCCGCTCACGTGACTGGAACGAGCAGCACCGAACGCGACGAGTAGCGGGCGAGCAGCTCGGCAAACGGATACTGGCCGGGCCGACGGGGCGGTCGTGCGACGGCGACGAGGTCGACCCCCAAGGCATCGGCTAGCTCGAGCGACAGCTTGAGCGGATGCCCGAACTGGAGTTCCAGCTTGACGTCGGCTGCCTGGCGACCGATGGCATCGACCATCTCGCCGAGGCTGTCACGAGCCCACAGGCGGATCTCGGAGGCGACCTCCTCGGCGAGTGGCTCGGCGAGTGGCTCGGCACGGGCCGTCAGCCCGGGGGTGATCCCGAGGAGACCCAGCAGCGTAACCCGTGCGTCGCGCAACCAGCCCTGGTCGGATAGCCAGTCGACGGTCGCTCGGGCCGTGGAACCCGATTCGGCCACGATGAGGAGCCGCTGCGGGATCGTGCCGGGAGGCGTCCCAGTAG
>JBBEBJ010000192.1:0-10902 GCA_040882425.1 Chloroflexota bacterium
CAGCCCGGGCCCGCCGGCGGCCGGGTCAGCTCGAGCGGCCTTCGCCCTCGGGCCCTGCGTCGAGCGAGTTGACGAAATCGCGAAAGACGTCCAGGCGTGGGTCGACGACACCCTCGCCGATCGCCTCGAGCGGCGAGCCCTCGGCGCCCTCCTCGCCGAGCCCACCGTCGGCGCCGAGGGCCGCCTGATCGAGTACCGCGACCGAGGCGAAAATCCGGACGCCCGACCGAACCGCGAGGGCGAGCGCGTCCGACGGGCGGGCGTCCACCTCGACCGTGCGGCCGTCGCGCTCGATGGTGATCGTCGCGTGGAACGTCTCCTCCGCCAGCTCCGAGATGACCACCCGATCGATCTGTGCGCCGAGCTCCTCGAGCGTCGTGGCAAACAGGTCGTGGGTCAGCGGCCGTTCGGGTGTGAGGCCCTGCAACTTCATGGCGATCGAGCTCGCCTCCCACGGCCCGATCCAGATCGGCAGGTAGCGATCGCGGTCCAGCTGCTTGAGGATCACGACATGGCGGCTGGAGAGCATGTGCACCCGGACGCTCTCGACCTGCATCTCGACGAGCTCGTCGTCCATGCCCGAATTATCCCACGCCGATCCGACTCGCCGGCCGCCCCGTCCCCAGGAGCGTGAGCACCCAGGCGACGACGGCCCCAAACACGAAGCCGCCGATATGGGCAAAGAACGCCACCCCACCCCCCTGGGTCGGTCCGAGCGATCCGATCCCGTCGAGCAGCTGGAGCACGAACCAGAGGACCAGCACGAACGCCGCGGGGACCCGGACCAGCTGGTAGAAGAACCCGAGGAACACGAGCGAGGTCACCCGAGCGCCGGGGAAGAAGACGAGGTAGGCGCCCAGCGTGGCCGCGATCGCCCCGGATGCCCCGATCGTCGGGATCGGCGATCCCGGGTCGATCGCGACCTGGGTCAGGCCGGCGACCACGCCGCCGGTCAGGTAGAAGAGCAGGAAGCCGGGTCGACCAAGGCGGTCCTCGACGTTGTTCCCGAAGATCCACAGGTAGAGCAGGTTGCCGAGGAGGTGCAGCCACCCTCCGTGCAGGAACTGACTGCTCAACAGCGTCAGGCTCTCACCGGACACCAGTTCGCCTCGGTCCCAGGCCCCGGTCAGGCGCCCCGGGACGATCCCCCATTGCGTGATCGCCGCCTCGAAGGCGGAATCACCACGAGCCAGCAGCCCGAGCTCCCATCCGAAGGCGACCCCGCAGGCCACCACGATGGCAAGGGTGACCAGGGCGGCGCGTCGCGTCGGGTTGGCGTCCCGGAGCGGGATCACGGTCGCGGCAACCGGGTCACGAGGCCGGGGTCACGATCGCGATCAGGGGCTGGACGGGCTGGCGTCGGGACCGCTGGGGCTCGCCGACGGGGACGACTTCGGCGCGACATCGGGGACCGCCTCGAGGACCGCCTGGTGGACGGCGTCCAGGGACAGCCAGACCACCGTGGGTGGCGCCTCCTCGATGCCCGGGACGATGTACATCGCACGGAAGTCCGACCAGTCCTCGGCACCGCCGGCCAGCCGGTACTGCGCGACATACGAGCCGTCCGTCTTGTCGAGCGCGACGATCCGGGCATTCGGCCGATCGAACACGTAGATGTTGCCGACGCGACGTTCGCCGGCGCCCGCCACGAGCACGTACGTCGGCGCCGGGCGAAGCAGCGTGTCGGGTGGCGCCTCCGCGTCCCACCCGTCGTCCTTGCCCGACACGAACCGGCGGATCGCGCCACCGTCGACGGCAAAGAGGTCGCCGTCGACGTAGGTCGAGCTCATGCCGGTGACGTCTCGCGCCGTGGCGAGCCACGCCGTGGGCGCGGCGGGGAAGCCGCTGCCGTCCGCGGCCGGCGAGTAGGCCCGGATCTGCCGCTCTGACGGATCGATGACGTACAGGTTGTAGAGCCCGCGCGACGGGTCACGCAGGAAGGTGTTGAACCCCTTGACGTCGGAGCCCCAGGTGGTGGCGCCCTGCACCCTGACCCGGGTCAGGGTGCCGTTCCCCTCCGCATCGGCCGGCCGCCAGCGCCACAGCACGTTCTTGGCGTCGAGGATGAGCAGGTCCGGGCCACCGACCCCGAGGTATCGCGCGTTCGAGAACGTGGCCCCACCCTGCTTCATGCCGACCCGGGCGACGAGCGTCGCCTTCCGGGCGCTGAGGTCGACCCGGTAGACCGATCGCGTGGTGCGATCGATGACGTACGGGGCACCGTCTGGTCCCCGGGTCATTGCGCGGAGCTCGACCGGGTCGCCACCCTCGGCCGGGACAAACGTGAACAGCGTCTCCTGGCGGACCGGGACCACCCCGTACAGCCGATCGAGGCCGGCGACGGCCCTCTGGCGGAGGGGACCCACCACGCTGGCCGCGACATTGGCGGCCTCCGCGAGCTGCACCTGCCGGTAGGCGTCAGTCAGGAGCTCGAGCGCCTGGTCGGGATCGTCCGCGATCAGATCGATGCCGGGTCCGCTGACCTGTGCCAGGTCATCGCGGGCCGCGTCGATCGCCTGCTGGCCGGCGTTGACCGACGAGATCGCCGCCTCGGGCGAGCCGCTGCCACCAAACGCGTAGACACCAATGCCGAGTCCGCCCACGACGACGACCAGTGCCAGGACTGCCAGCGCGGCTCGCCGCTGCGTCTCCCGGCGCGACGCGAGAGGCGTGACCCGGCGATAGGCGGGCTTGCGCTGCGGCATCAGCCCCTGGGCCCAGGCCACGGCACGTTCCAGGGCGCCACCCGCGGCGATCCGCGCATTGCCGGCCGCCGCGCTGACCGCGACCCCGGCTGCCTGGACATTGTCGGCGAGCGGGATCGGCGATCGGTCGGGTGCGCCGGCCAGGGGCGCCGACGGTCGCACCGGCACGAGGGTCCGGCCACGGGCGGTGGACGAGACCTCCGTTGCTTCGAACGCGATGGCGCCATCGCTGCCCGACCCGTCGGCCGCCACGAACCGGTGGTGGAGGTGCTCCATGGCCGACTGCGGATGGAGCGTCAGCATGGCGTCCTTGAGCTCGTCGGCACCCAGCCTGGCGATGATGTTGGGCGAGACCAGCACGAGCGAATCGCCGACCGACACCTCGCCGCGCCAGACATCGGGCTCGAGATCGATCGAAGGAAGGCCGCGTTCACGATGCGGGTCGGGCAGCGTCGACAGCCGGGCCTGGCGGATGAGGTAGGCCTCCGCCGGCCCGACGGTGGCCACGTACATCTCGTTGCCGCGAACCACGGCGACGCCCACGCCGATCGGCCCGTTTCCGTCCGGGGACTTGAGCCCGAGCCGGTCGGCCTGGTGCGCCAGCCGCTTGTTGGCGGTGCTGATCGCCTTCTGCAGGCAGACCCGGATCCCGGCCGATTCGTCGTAGTAGTACTCGTTGCGGATCGTCTCGGCCGCCAGGCGGGTCGCCTCGAGCGCGTGCCGGGTGGCCACGCGCGCTGTCACCAGCAGATAGAGGTGGCCCTTCGAGCGCGCGACGGAACCCACGCTCGGCTCGACCACGACGAGCGTGTCGGGCGAGTCGTCGAGTCGGTCGTGCTCGGCAACGATGCCGAGTTTCAGCTGGAGTCGGACGGCCATCCAGGCCTCTCGTGATCGGGCGATGTTCGGCGAGCCGGGCACCGCGGTGGTGGCGACGCGAGATGATCGGGCGACGTTCGGATCGTCATGGTTCGATCACGATCGTGCACCCTCAGATGGCTGGCAGGTGGGCGGATTATACGCGGCGACCTCCCGGCCGGACGTGCAAGCGCAACTCGCGGGCCCCTACGCCGCCCGGGGCCGCCGCGAAGGCCGCCAGCAGCTCCGGGCTACGCATCCGGAGTTCCTGCGCGACGATCGGGGCGTCCGCCTCGACCACGAGGGAGAACCCCTCGAGCCGGACCACCCGGCACGCACCGGCGGCAGCCGGAACGCGCTCGGCGACAAGCGCCTCGAACGTCGCGATCGCCCGCGAGAGACGCAGCTCGTCCTCGAGCCCGAGCGCACGGGCGGCATCGGGGATGAGGTCGCCGAGGCGGACCATCGGCCGCCGTCGCGTGGTCATCGCAGCACGCCGAGCGAACCCGGTCCCGTCGTCGCACCGGCCAGCGCGGCTCCGGCGCTCCCCGCGCTGACCTCCCAGGCGGTCGCGATCGCCCGGAGCCCGGGGTCGAGGTCGTCGAGCGTGGTCGTCGTGATGAACGCCTGCGGCAGGGCGGCAATCCGCCGGACCAGGTGGGCCCGTCGCTCCGGATCGAGCTCGGAGAACACGTCGTCGAGGAGCAGGAGGGGTGGTCGGCCATCGAGGGCGGTCAGCACGTCGAGCTCGGCCAGCTTGAGCGCCAGGATGGCGGTGCGCTGCTGACCACGCGAGGCGAAGCTGGCCAGGTCGCGCCCCGCGAGCTCGAACACCAGGTCGTCGCGATGCGGCCCAATCAGCGTGGACCCGTTCCAGATCTCCTTGTCGGCCGTTTCGACCAGGCGCCGAGCGAGTGCGTCACGCGGCGGCTCCCCGGGGAGTGGCGGGGCGTTCGTGGCGTACGCGAGGGTCAGCCGCGCCTCGGCCGCCTCGTCGGGAGCGATCTCGGCATGCGCGGCGGCCAGCGGCTCGGCGAGCACCCCGAGCAGTCGGCGTCGCTCGCTGACGATCGCCGCCCCGGCATCGAGAAACGCGCCGTCCCAGAAGCGCAGCTCATCGCGCGACGCACCCTCCTCGCGGATCGCCCGGAGCAGCCCGTTGCGCTGCTGGAGGATCTTCCCGTAGGTCGCGAGGGCGTCGCCATACGCCGGCGAGCCTGACGCGGCCAGCTGATCGATGACCGACCGACGGAGGGACGGCGAGCCCGCGATCAGGAGCATCTCCTCGGGTGCGAAGACGACGACCCGCAGCAGGGCCGCCAGGCTCGAGGCCCGCCGACCCAGGCCGTTCACCCGGATCCGCTTTCGGCCGGCCGACCCGGTTGCCCCGGACCGCACGATCGCGACCTCGAGGGTGTCCGACCCGACGGTACCCTCGATCCTGGCGAGGTCCGTGCCCCACCGGATCAGCTCGCCGTCGGCGCCCGTCCGGTGCGACCGACCCCATGCGAGCAGGACCATCGCCTCGAGCAGGCTGGTCTTGCCGGCGGCGTTGGGCCCCCAGATCAGGTGCGGGCCGGGGCTGAACGCCACATCGAGCGATGGGTAGCCCCGGAAGTCGAGCAGGTTGATGGTCGCGAGCAGGTTCGTCCGATCCGAGGGTGCCGGACCGACCTCCGGGTTGCGGGGCTAGGACGTGGTCCGAACAGGCATGACCACGTGAATGTAGCGGTCATCACCGACGGGCTTGAAGACGCCCGGCGAGAGTGGGCCGTTGAGCTCGAGCGCGAACTGCTCCACCGCGACGTTGGTCAGGACGTCTGCGAGATACCGGGCATTGAAGGCGATCGTCGTCCCGTCGCCCTCGACCGCCGCCTCGACCTGGCCGACGTGGTCGCCGACCTCGGCGCTGGCACTGACCGTGATCCCCGGCTCACCGTCGGTTCCGATCTGGAGCTTCACGATGTTGGCCGATTCGTGGGCAATCAACGCCGCCGGCCTGACCGCACGCAGGAGCTCCTCGCGGTCCAGCACCGCGCGCGTGGTGTGGCTCTGCGGCACGATCTGCTGGTAGTTCGGGAACTGGCCGTCGATCAGCCGGCTCACCAGGTCGATCCCGTCGAGATGGAAGAGGACCTGGTTGCGGCCGCCGGCCAGCACGACCTCGACCGGATCGTCGACGTCCGCCAGGACGCGGGCGAGCTCATTGAGCGCGCGCGCCGGGATGACTATGCTCGTCTCCGGGACCGCGTCGAGGATCGGGATGGTCTTGACGGCGATCCGGTAGTTGTCGGCAGCGGCCAACGTCAACTGGTCACCCTCGAACCGGGCGAGCACGCCGGTCAGGATCGGACGCGCCTCGTCGGTGGCGGCCGCGAATGCCGTCTCGGCCAGGGCCCGGCGCAGGATGTTCTGGGCGATCCGGGTGGTCGGGCGCTCGCCGGCTGCCCCGATCGCCGGGAACTCGTCGGCGTCGATCCCCTTGATGTGTGTCTCGAACCGGCCGCATTGCAGGTGAAGCGTGTCGGCGCCCTGGAGGGCGAGCTCGACCCGGTCGCCCGCCGGCAGCGAGTTGACGAGGTCGGTCAGCAGCTTGGCCGGTACGGTTGTGGCACCGTCGGACTCGATCTTGCCCGGCACCCAGTAGGTGATCCCGATCTCGAGGTTGGTGGCCGTCAGCTTGAGACCGGCGTCCTCCGTCTTGAGCAGGACGTTCGCGAGCACGGGCAGGGTGCTCCGATTCGAGACCGCGCGGCTGACCACGGACAGACCGCGTGCCAGGTTCTCCTGCATCACTGAAAGCTTCACGTGGGCGCCTCCGGCTGGCGTGACAGTCCGCATGCCTGCGGGGATTCTCCGAGGACCCGTGGGTATCTTCCCTCTATCTTCTCACTCCGTCATCACCGTCATCATGCTGTGGATCCGGTGGAGACGCCGGCGTGGGTGTGCTCGCGGGGGCCGTGGATGGAACCGGCGGGAACGTGGACTCGCGAACCGACTCGGTGCGCCCGCTTTGGGAGAGGTGGTGGACAGGTCGCGCGGCGGCCGTTGAAGGACCGTTCGTCATGCCCAGTGGTCCACGGTCTGCGATCCTCGACGGGCCGTTCCCGGCCGCACCTGTCCACAACCCGGCCCGCTTGTCCACCGATTGAGGTGGCTTGTCCACAGTGCGCTGTCCGGATTGCCCCGTCGCGCGTTCTGATTGGCCAGGCGCCGCTCGTGTCCGCGAGCCCGCATCAGTCGGCGTAGATCAGCTCCCGGACCGCCGCGATCTCGCGTCGCAGCTCGTCGTTGATGGCGACTTCGCGGGTGATCTTGTCGCATGCATGGAGGACGGTGGAGTGGTCCCGCCCCCCGAGCTCCGCGCCGATCCGCAGCAGCGAGACGTCCGTCTCGGCGCGCATCAGGAACATGGCGATCTGGCGGGGCACGACGATCGCCTTGTCGCGCTTCTGGCCCTGCAGCACGTCGATCGGCACGCTGTAGTAGTCGGCCACCACCTTGGCGATGCGTTCCGGGGTCACCTGGCGCTTCTTTGGGTTGTAGAGCACGTTCGAGAGGACCGCCTGGGCGAGCTCGATCCCGATCGGCATGGCGCCCATGCTGGCGTAGGCGACCATCCGGTTGAGCGCCCCCTCCAGCTCGCGGATGTTGCTGACGACCTTGCGCGCGATGAACTCGATCACGTCGGACGTGATCGGGACCGCACCCTCTTCGGCCTTGGCGCGCAGGATCGCGATGCGGGTCTCGAGATCCGGGGCGGTCAGGTCCGCGATCAGCCCCCATTCAAACCGGCTGCGCAGACGCTCCTCGAGGGTCAGGATCGCCTTGGGCGGACGGTCCGACGACAGGACGATCTGCTTGCCGTCCTCGTGGATCGCGTTGAACGTGTGGAAGAACTCTTCCTGGGTCCGCTCCTTGTCCGCGATGAACTGGATGTCGTCGATCAGGAGGAGGTCGATCCGCCGATAGCGGGCCCGGAACTCGTCGATCTTGCCCTGCTGGATCGAGGTGATGAACTCGTTCGTGAACTTCTCGCTCGTCGCGTACACGACCCGCTTGCGCGGGAACTTGGCGATCACCTGGTTGCCGATGGCATGCATCAGGTGGGTCTTGCCGAGACCCACGCCGCCGTACAGGAAGAGTGGGTTGTACGCGTGACCCGGCCGCTCGGCGACGGACAGGCTCGCCGCGTGGGCGAGCCGGTTGGCGGAGCCGACGATGAAGTTCGAGAACGTGTAGCGCGGGTTCAGGAAGGTCGTCCCGCCCTCGCCGCCGACGCGGGTCGGCTCTACCCGGACCTGCGGGGATGGTCTGGCGGGTCCGGCGGCCGGTGGTTCGGCTGGCTCGGGGGACCCAACGGCCGAGGCTTCCGGGGCGGTGCCGACGACGAACTCAACCTGCACGCTGTAGCCCACGATCCGGGCCAGCGTCTGGCTGATCAGCGAGCGGTACCGCGACTCGAGCCAGTCTTTCGCGAAGCCGTTTGGTACGGCGATCCGGAAGCGCTGTTCGTCCACGTCGACGAGCTGCGTATCGCGCAGCCACGTCTCGAAGTTCGCCGGGGAGAGCGAGACCTGCAGCTCTCCAAGAGCGGCGCGCCAGACCTGCTTCGCGTCCATTCGTCGATGGGGTCCTGCGGTGGTGGTTGACGGTGGATGGGTAGCCTAGACCACGGAAGCTGGGGCCGGGGGCCGGTTTCTCGCGCGTCGGAAAGTGCCGTTGTGGGGCACCGGTCGACGCGTTCCCGATGATCCCGGTCGGGGCTTTCGGGGACTCCCGCGTACGTCTCCGGCGTCGAGGGCCCGGAGAGGATAGCACCGGCCGGGGCGCTCTCGCAAGGCGATTCTGTAATACTCCAGGGGAGTATCCGTCCGGCGACGGCGATCACCGAACCGCAGGTCGAGCCGCGCGCCTGCGGAGCTACCGGACGAGTTTCATTGGTTTGACACCCCCGGGGGCCCGTCATATCATCCGCCGGACGACGACGCGCCGTGCGCTTTCGGGCGCCAGGCGCGTTTGCGTGCCTTCAGGGGTAGTGACAGACCGTCCCCGAGGCCGGATGGAGAGGATTCCGGACAGTCCCGATGAAGCAGACCTATCAGCCCAAGAAGCGGCATCGCGCCAAGGAACACGGATTCCGCGCCCGGATGCGGTCGGCCGGCGGCCGGCGCATCCTGGCCACTCGGCGCGCTCGCGGTCGAAAGCGGCTGACGGCCTGACCATCGGGCGCGGCCCCAGCACGCCGCGGCTCGTGATGCTCTCCCGCCCGCAGGACTTCGCGGCGTTTCAGGGAGGCGGGACCAGCCGGTCCCACCAGCTCTTGATCGCCCGGTTCCTTCGGACCGATCTCGAGACGACCCGCTTCGGACTGTCGACCGGCCGAAACCTCGGCGGCGCGGTGGTTCGCAATCGTGTCCGTCGCCGGCTCCGCGAGGCGCTCAGGGTGATGGCGCCCGCGTTCCAGCCCGGCTGGGACGTCCTCATCATTGCCCGGCCACCGATCGTCACGGCCGACCATGACGCGATGGTCGGGGCGTTGCGCCGAACCCTGGTCGGGGGCGGCGCGCTCGGAGGATCCGCGGGTTGAAGCGCATCGGGATCGGACTGATCAAGCTCTACCGGATCGTGTTTGCCTGGCTGCCGCCGAGCTGTCGGTTCGAACCCACCTGCTCGCACTACGCCGAGCAGGCCATCGCGAAATACGGTCTGCTCAAGGGGAGCTGGATAGGGGCACGCCGGATCGCCCGCTGTCACCCCTGGAACCCCGGCGGTTATGACCCGGTCCGCTAGCGAGGCGCACAGCTCGTGATACTCCGTCGGCTCCGCACGGACGGGATGGTTCCGGTCCTCCTGCTCGTCCTCGTCGCGCTGGTGCTGGCGGCGTGCGTGGGCGACCCGGGAGCCTCGGGAGGCGGGGGTCCGCTCGGCTCGCCGACGCCGCAGCCACCGCTCAAACCGGCCGAGCCGGGCGCGGATCCGATCAGCTTTCTGGCCTGGGCATTCACCCCGATCTTCCAGGTGATGCTGATCATCCTGATCGCCGTTTACGCCTTCCTCGACGGCTTGGGCGTGCCGGCCGCGATCGGCTGGTCGATCGTGGCGCTCACGCTGGTCGTCCGGGCGCTGGTCATTCCGCTGTACCGGAAGCAGCTGGTCTCGCAGCGCCGGATGCAGATGCTCCAGCCCGAGATCAAGGAGATCAACCGTCGCTACAAGGGCGACACGATGAAGGCCCGGCTCGCCCAGCAGGAGCTGTTCAAGGAGCGTGGGGTCAGCCCCTTCGCCGGCTGCCTGCCGCTGCTCCTGCAGATGCCGCTCCTGTTCGTCATGTACTCGGTCATCCAGAACGGGCTGACCAACCAGGATCCCCGGGCGATGCTCAATATCGCCGGGGTCCAGATCGTCAACTTCGACTGCCGCAACATCATCAACGGGGTCGTCGACGCCACGCGCCCCTGCATCGACACCGTGATCCCGGGGCTGGGCAACCTCGATGTCAGTCGACCTTCGACGTTCTTCGACATCAACATCGCCGGGTTCGTGCTGGGCCTGAGCGTCCTGGCCATCGCCTCGGCAGTGCTCCAGCTGGTCCAGTCCCGGATGATGCTGCCGGCCACGCAGGGCGAGGACGATCCGAACACTCGGGTCATGCGTCAGACGATGCTGTTCCTCCCGCTGATCTCCGTTGTCTATGGCGGTTTCCTGCCGGCCGGCCTGTTCATCTACTGGATCACGGCTACGGTCTTCTCGATCGCCCAGCAATACCTGATCGTGGGCTGGGGCGGCATGTTCCCGTTCCTCGGCTGGAGCCCGGCCTTCGCCTCCAACCACACCCCGCGCTTCCCGGTGGCCATGCCGCCGCCCCCCGACCCGAGCAAGCGTGCGGCCATCCTGACCGACGCGGAAAAGAAGACGACGGCCGCTTCGACGATCCGCCCCCGCGAGCGGGGCCGTCAGGGCCGACGAGGGAGACGACGTTAAATGAGTGAGTACCGCGAGTTCACCGGAAAGACCGTCGAGGAGGCACTCCGCCTCGCGCGCGAAGCGTTTGGCGCCGAGCTGAACGACCTCGACTTCGAGATCCTGACCCCGGGCAGCCGGGGTGTCCTCGGCATGGGAGCGGAGCCCGCCCGGATCGTGGCCGCCCCGCGTGCCGCCCTGGGCGGCGCGGCGCCAAAGCGGGAGGCCGCCGCCGCCGTCCCGCTGCCCTCGCCGCCGCCCCGCCCACGGGACGATCGGCCCCGCGAGGATCGGCCGTATGGTGACCGACCCCCGCGCCGTGATGACCGCGGACCTCGCCGCGACGACCGGCCACGCGACGACCGGCCACGCGACG
>JBBEBJ010000192.1:11002-13712 GCA_040882425.1 Chloroflexota bacterium
CGCGACGACCGGCCACGCGACGACCGGCCACGCGACGCCGCCGCGCCGGGCCGGCCACGCGACGCCGCCGCGCCGGGCCGCGAGGACAGGAGCACCGGCGACCGACCCCCGCGCCGCGAGGACCGCCCCTACGGCGAACGCCCGCGACGCGACGACCGACCCCCGCGCCGGGATGATCGCGGCCGGGGACCGGCACGCGGCGGGTCCGCGGACCTGTCGGCGTCGGAGGCGGCCGAGGTAGCGGCCGCGCGTGGCTCACTGGCCGCCGAACGGGCGGATCTCGAAGCGTCGGAGGCATCGCCCGAAGCGCTGGCCGCCGGCAAGGCCATCCTGGAGCATCTGATGACCCACCTCGGGTTCGTCGTAAACGTGGAGGTCGAGACCGGCGAGACGAGCCGACTCAACGTCGTCGCCGATGGTGACGAGAAGGAGGCGCTCGGCGCGCTCATCGGCCGCAAGGGCGAGCGGCTCTCCGCGCTGCAGCACCTGGTCAACCTGATGTTGTCCAAGGAGATGGGCGCGTGGACGCGCGTCCTCGTCGACGTGGAGGACTACCGCGGGCGGCGGGAGCGCCAGTTGCGCGAGCTCGCCGAGCGGGCCGCGGCCCGGGTCGTGGAGACCGGCAAGATGCTCCAGCTGGAGCCGATGTCGGCGCTCGAGCGGCGCTGGATCCACATGTCGCTGCGCGACCACCCGGCGGTTGCCACGCAGTCGATCGGCGAGGAGCCCAACCGCCGCGTCGTGCTGGTGCCTCGTAGCGCCGGCTGACCGCGGCCGCTCGTCACGGAGCTGCAATCCGGGGCGTCCGTTCTGAACGTTTGGACTATCGGGGCCGCGAATTCGGCCTGCTAGGATGACGGCCGATCGATGACCGCGACCACTGATGCCCTCGAGCAGATCGTCGAGCCAGGTAGACCTTCTCCCTGGCTCCGCTTCGGACTGGCCTTCGCCCTCGCGCTCGCCTCCGGACTGCTGATCGGCGCGGGTGCCTTGTTCGCCTATGACCAGCAGTTCGCGGGGAAGATCCTGCCCGGCGTTCGCGTCGGGTCGGTCGACCTGTCCGGACTGACACCCGAAGCGGCACATGCCGAGGTCCAGCGCGCCTACGGGTCCCTGTCCGATGGTCGGATCGTGCTGACCGGCATCGAGGACCAGCAGGTCATCACCTACGCCGAGGTCGGGCGTGGGCCGGACGTCGACGGCCTGATCGCCACCGCCCTGGCGGTCGGGCGGACCGGCTCGCCGCTGGACCGGGCCGTGGCGGATGTGCGGATCGCCGTCCGCGGCGTGGCCCTCGATCCCGCGAGCACGTTCGATGCGGAGGCGCTCGCCACCCGGGTCGGCCAGATCGCCGAGGGTCTGCGGATCGACCCGGTCGATTCGACGGTCGTCATCGGTGACGACAAGCAGTTCGTGGTCGTCCCGGGCCACGTCGGACGGGAAGCCGATCCGGCGCCCGTGATCCTCTCCCTGACCGCGGCTCTGGCCCAGGTAGACGCCCCGGCCGAGATCAACGCGAACCTCGGCGTCCACGTGCTCACGCCCGACGTGACCGCCGCCGAGGCATTCGAGGCCAAGCGGACCGCGGAGCGCGTCACAGGCGAGATCCTCCTGGTCGTGGGCGAGGAGAAGCTCTCGATCGCCGAGTCCGAGCTCCGTGGCTGGGTGTCGTTCCGCAAGACGCCCGCGGGCGGGTATGAGCCGGTCATGGATACGACACCGCTGACCGGCCTGGTCGAGGCGATGGCGAAGGAGATCGATCGCGAGCCGGTGAACGCGACGTTCGTCACGATCAGCGGGCTGGTGACCGACATCGTTCCCAGCCAGGACGGGTACAAGCTCGACGTCGCCGCATCCGTGGCCCGGATCGAACAGTTCCTGGCGGAGCGGGCGACGGGCGCGGACGCCACCGAGCTGGTGCCGGTCGTTGCGGTGACGCCCCCGGCGTTGACAACGGCCCAGGCCGAGGCGGCCGCGCCGCTCATGGTCAAGGTCTCCGAGTGGCAGACCTACTTCCCGATCGGCGAGAAGAACGGCTTTGGCGCCAACATCTGGATCCCCGCGCTCGAGATCGATGGCTACGTCGTCGGACCGCGCGAGACCTTCGACTTCTGGGACGCCATCGGGCCGGTAACCCGGGAGCGAGGGTATCGCGACGGCGGCGCGATCATCAACGGTCGAACCGAGCCGCAGGGCGCGCTCGCCGGCGGCATCTGCTCCACCTCGACCACGCTGTTCAACGCCGCCCTGCAAGGCGGCTTCGAGATGGGCGCCCGGCGCAACCACTACTACTACATCGACCGCTACCCGCTGGGCCTCGACGCGACGGTGTTCATCAGCGCATCGGGTTCCGTCCAGACGATGTCGTGGACCAATGACACGGACTACCCGGTCCTGATCCGCGGCTACCGGATCAAGGAGGGCAACCGCGGCTACGTCAAGTTCGAGCTGTACAGCGTGCCGAACGGGCGAACCGTGGTCGTCAGCGCGCCGACCGTCAAGAATGTCCGGCCGGCGAGCGATTCCACGCAGTTGACGACGACCCTGCGCGAAGGCCAGCGCAAGCGGATCGAATATCCCGTCGACGGCAAGCAGGTCTGGCGGACCGTCACCGTCCACAACGCGGATGGGTCCGTCCTGCGCGAGAAGACCTACTACTCAAGCTACGCCCGGATCACCGGGATCGTCCTCGTCGGGCAGGGTGCGGCCA
>JBBEBJ010000193.1:0-2140 GCA_040882425.1 Chloroflexota bacterium
TCGCTGTCGCTCGTGGTGTGGAGCTGCGCGATCATCCTGCAGCGGCTGTCGAGCTCCGTTTCCGCTGTCCAGATCGGCTACGCGATCGAGGAGACAGCCGGGGCGCTCATCGTGCCCGCAACGGCCCACCTTTCCCTCGCCGTCGCGACCGAGGGTCACCCCACACGTGGACGGCGCTGGGTGCTCGGCGTTCTGTACCCGGTCAGCCTGTTGTTCGCCCTCCCCGGGATCGTCAACCCGGCCAACCCGATCTCGCTCGTCGCGCCCCACCTGAGCCTCGGTCCGGTCTCGGGAGAGCTCCTCGGCTGGGGGTGGATCACCTCGCGTCTGGGGACGCTCCTGATCGGCGCGATCTGGCTGCTGCAGGCCTTCCGCCGCACCCAGCCTGCCGACCCCCGTCGTCGCCAGTTCGGCGTCACGCTGGCCACGGTCGTCGTGGCCACGATCGGCGGGTCCATCCGATTCCTGCCGGTGCTTGGCGACAGCGATCCGTGGATCGGTATCTCTCTCATCGCCGTGGCCATGGTGCTCGCGGCCGCGGCCGTGCTTCCTGCCGGTGTCTTCTTCGCCGCCGACGTCGCGGGGAAGGCCTTCTGGACGTCGCTCGGCCTTGGCCTGGGCCTGTTCCTGCTGGTTGGTGGCCTGGTCGCGGTGGATACCGCCAGTCGCAGCCTGCTCGGGCTGGACCTGCCACTCCTGACCGCGATGATCCTCGTCATCGCGATCGCGGTCTACGAACCCGCGGCGATCCGGGTCCGTGCGCTGCTCCGAGACCGCTCGCCGGGCGCGATCGCGCGACAGCGGCTGCAGCGCGCACTCGGCCTGTCGGCGCTGACGGCACAGGCCGCGGACGCCGGTGTCCAGCCGGCGCTCGTCCGCCTCGCGCGGGCCCTCGACCTCGAAGGCGCCAGGGTGGTCCGCCACGACGGCACCGTTGCGGCCACCGATGGTCCGGAGCCGGGCGGACCGCTGATGACCCGCATCCCGTTGGCCGAGGCCGGGGAGACGGTGGGTGAGCTGCGACTCGGCCCGGCTCGATCCGGCGCGGACCTCAGCCGGCGTGACGAGGAGCTGGTCCAGCTGACGGCCGGGTACCTTGCCGCGGCCCTCCGGACCGGCCGCCGCGAGGACGAACAGGTCGAGGCGCTGACGGACCTGTCGCAGGACCGGGCAGAGCTCGATTCAACGGCGTCCACGCTCCACGTCGCGCTGCTGCGGCGCGCGTCCACGCCGCCCGGCCTCCGGGTCTTTGCCCTGGGCACGTTGCGGGTCGAGCGCGGCGATGAGCGGATCCAGCGCTGGGGCGGTGAGAAGGCGGGCACCCGCCAGGCGCTGGCGCTGTTCGCGTTCCTGTTCGACCGTGGCGAGCGCGGCCTCGCCAAGGACGAGGCGCTCGAACTGATCTGGCCTGACACCGATCTCGAGCGGGCCGATCTCGCCTTCCACCGAACGCTCGGCGGTCTGCGACACACGCTCGACACGGCCGGTCGGAGCGGTCGGCAGGTCATCCGCTTCTACAACGATCGATACCGCCTCGACCCCGCCGTCATCGACTGGTCGGACGTGTCGGCGTTCCTGGCCCGTCTCGACGACGCGCGGGCGACGAACGATCGAACCGAGGTGCTGCGGCTGCTCGAGGCCGCCCGGGCGCTCTACCGTGGCGAGTACCTCGACGACTGCCCGTTTTACGGCGACAGCGCGCACGTCGAGGATCGTCGCGAGGCCCTTCGCGGTCGATGTGTCGACCTGCTCCTGGCCCTGGGTGAGGGCTACGAACAGTCCGGCGACCGGGTTTCGGCTGCCGCCGCCTATCGCGACGCCATCGCCATGACGGACGATTGCCCGCCAGCCCAGGCTGGCCTCAGCCGGCTGGCGCACCAGATCTAGCCTCGATTCCCGCACACCGCAGGGTCGCGGAGTTTCGCCGCAGTCTCACCGCAGGGTCCGTCTGCCATGGTCTGCCTGCATCGGCGGTGATCGCCTTCATCGGTCCCAATCTGGGGTGGGATCCCGACTACCGTCGATGCGGGTCTCACGGGTTCGCGAGAGTGCCCATCTCTCGCAAGCTCGGGAGCAGCGGGTACAGGTCGCGCGGCCAGAGGGGAGCCGCGCGGCCAGCCACCCGGACACAACGGACGGG
>JBBEBJ010000194.1:0-2138 GCA_040882425.1 Chloroflexota bacterium
GGAGTCGCGGTGTCGCCCGCGGGCACACCCGCGAAGGGTGGATGATTGGCGGCATGGATGACCGGTCGGTTGGGACGATCACCTTCCTGTTCACGGACCTCGAGGGCAGCACGCGGCTCTGGGAGCAATTCCCGGATGACATGAAGCCGGCACTGGAGCGTCACGACGCGATCCTTCGAGCAGCCATCGAAAGCTCGCGCGGCCACGTGGTCAAGACGACCGGCGACGGGATGATGGCCGTGTTCGAGCGCGCTGCCGACGCCGCCGCCGCCGGCCTCTCCGCCCAGCGTGACCTGGCCAGGGAGCCGTGGTCGAACATCGGTTTGCTTCGCGTTCGGATGGGCCTGCACGCCGGCCAGGCCGAGCAGCGAGGTGGCGACTTCTTCGGCCCGACGGTCAACCGGACGGCCCGGACCATGGCAGCCGGACATGGCGGCCAGATCCTGCTGTCTGACGCTGCTGCCACGCTCGCGAGCGATCACCTTCCCGCGGGTGCCAGCCTCATCGACCTCGGCGAGCATCGCCTGAGGGACCTCGGCCGCGCCGAGCATCTCTTCCAACTCCAGCATCCGGACCTGAAGTCAAGCTTCCCGCCCCTGGCGACGCTGCGGCGGGAGTACGGCAACCTGCCAACGAGGGCGGCTCCGTTCGTGGGCCGAGAGACGGAATTGATGGAGGTCAAGGCTCGCCTCGAGGATCCCGCCGTGCGCCTGCTCACGCTGACAGGCCCGGGCGGGACCGGCAAAACCACGCTCGCCATCCGCGCCGCGGAGGCCTTTGGCGCGGGCCTGCGCGATGGGGTGACCTTCGTGGACCTGTCCAGCGCCCGGGATTCCAATGCCATGGCGATCGCGGTCGCCCGTGCGATCGGGCTCGGCGAGGTCTCGGAGCGGCCGCTCGAGGAGGAGCTCCGGGACCAGCTGCGGGCTCGGCGGATGCTGCTGGTCCTCGACAATTTCGAGCAGGTCACCGAGGCAGCCGGACTCGTGGGGCAATGGCTTGGCGACTGCCCGGACATCAAGGTGCTGGTCACGAGCCGCGAGCCCCTGCGCGTGCGGGCCGAACGGGTGTATCGAGTGCCACCGCTGGGCCTGCCCCCCGTCGGCCTCAAGGCGCCTTCGGCAGATCGCATGGAGCGCTTCGAGGCCATCCAGCTCTTCGTCGATCGAGCCCGGTCCGTTCGCCCCGATTTCCGGCTCACCGACGACAACGCGGCGGCAGTCGTCGAGATCTGCCGCCGCCTCGACGGCCTGCCACTGGCAATCGAACTTGCCGCGGCGCGCCTGGGTCTCTTCTCGCCACAGGCGCTGCGGGACCGCCTTGGCGACCGGCTCGCGCTGTTGAAGAGCGGGCCGCGCGACCTGCCGGAGCGGCAACAGACGCTCCGCGCAACGATCGACTGGAGCTACGAGATCCTGGACGACGCGGAGCAACGTCTCTTCGAGTTGCTGGCGGTCTTCGCCGATGCGGAGATCTCGGCCGTCGAAGCGGTCGCTCGCGAGGCCAACGCGGCCGAGGCGAACGCCGGGGACGTTCTCGATCGGCTCACAGGGTTGACCGAAAAGAGCCTCGTTCGGCAGATCGACGCTGCCAGTGGCGAGCCGCGCGTCGGGATGCTGGAGACGATCCGGGAATACGCGCGTGAGCGGCTCGAGCAGCGCTCCGGCGGAGGCACGCGTGCGCGCCGGGCGCATGCTGTGTTCTACGCAGGCCTCGCGGCCGCGATGCGACGAGACCTGATCGGCAATCAGCGTGAGACCGCCCTGGCCAGGATGGCGGTCGAGGTCGAGAACCTGCGAATTGCCTGGCGTCACTGGGTGGCCGAGGGCGACCTCGAGCAGCTGGAGAAGCTTGCCGACCCCCTGCTGATCCTCAATGACGCCCGAGGCTGGTATCTCGACACCGTCGTCCTGACCACCGACATGCTCGCCGTTCTTGCGTCAACCACATCCTCTCCGGAACGGATCAGCCAGGAGATCGGGTTGCGGACGAGCCTGGCCAGGGCCCTCATGGCGACGAAGGGCTTTACGCCCGAAGTCGAGGAGGCATTTGCCGGTGCGGTGGACCTCTTCGAACGCAGCACCGATGTGCGCCAGCAGTTCTCGGTGCTTCGAGGCCTCGTGAGTCTGTACGAGTTC
>JBBEBJ010000195.1:0-11120 GCA_040882425.1 Chloroflexota bacterium
GAACGTCGAGCGCGAACAGGGAGCCGGAGGAACGGACCCTCGGGAGCGTGCGGCTAGAGCTAGAGCGCACTGAGCCCGGTTCGTGGTCTCGGATCCTGGGACATCAACACCCGCGACGAGTTGTGTCCGCGATTCGCGGCCCAGCCAGTGCCCCGCCCGGGTCGGCGGCGAGCGGGGTCACGACGCGTCGGCCAGAAGGGCCGTCCGGGCAGACGATCAGGCAGACGCCGAGCTAAAGCGCTACGCCAGGCCGCGGGCGGCCCAGGCCCTGGCGGTAATGACGAATGGCGCTCCCGGAAGCAGCGTGCGGCAGGCTTCGCGCAGCTCAGCTTGCCGGCCCGCGTTGAGACGAGCCACGTGGGCTCCGGCCGGACCCACGCCCTTCGTGTAGGGCTCCCACCAGCTGTCGAAGGTCTCGTGCTCGAGACTGGACGACAGCACCGTCTCCTCGATATCGCGCAGACCGGCGGCATCGAACAGCTCCGCGAGGTGGCCCTCACGCGCGCCCGCGAGCCGCGATTCGTCGTCGACCTCGGGGTCGAGCTCGCGCGCCGCTCGCCAGAAATGGCCGAGCGGGCCTTGACCGCCGGCGTGATCCCAAACGCACGCGGCAACGACACCGTCTCGCCGAGTCACCCGGGCCATCTGGGTCAAGCCTGCGACCGGATCCGCCATGAAATGGACGACGAGCTGGGCGAGGGCCGCATCGAACGCGGAGTCCGCGAATGGCAGCTGCTCCGCGGATGCCTGCAGGACGCTGACACCCGGGTGTCGGTCTCGCGCGGCGGCAACGAAAGGCTCGGAAGGGTCGACGGCTGCCACTGCGTCGGGCCCCAGACGTTTCACCAGTTCGGCCGTGAGTGCGCCCGGGCCGCAGCCCACGTCGATTGCCCGTTGACCGGATCGCACCCCCGCCAGGTCCGCCAGCTGGGCGGAAAGCAGGCGCGAGTACCTGCCCATGAATTGGTCGTAGGCATCGGCCTCGACATCAAAACTCATCGCGGGAATCTACCCGGGCGAGACCAGCGGATGCCAGGTCATGTCGTCACCCGACCACGGAGTCGGGAAATGAAGGCTCGGCAGGCGTAACTCTAGGGAACGTTCCCGATGCGCCGGCAAGCTGTCCAGACCGACGCTTCGCGCACAGACCAGTTGGTCTGACACACGGAAGGCAGGTTGGTGATGAGCCACTCCATGACCGAGCAGTTCGCCCGAGAACGGATCGCGAGCTGGCACCTGGAGGCCGATCGGGAGCGCCTCGCGCACGGAGATCGCGAGCCTGGATCGCATTCGAGTCGGCACGGACCGTTCCCGGTCCTGGGCGCGGCTGGCGGGATGGCTGCATGGCTGAAGCCCGTGCACCGCCTGGTGGGGCGACTCGTGTCGGCGCCGTGAGCCCAGCGTCGCTCGTTCCGCAGCTCTCATCCCGACCGCCCCAGGCGACCACGCCCGCGACCCACGGCCCGGATAATGCGGGCATGGACCTTCGCGTCTCGAGTCCGGTCTTCATCGGACGGTCCGAAGCGCTCGGGCGGCTGAGCGCGGCGCTCGAGGGCGCACGCGGCGGGCAGAGCGTGAAGCTCCTCGTCAGCGGCGAGGCCGGTGTTGGCAAGACCCGGCTCGTGACCGAGTTCACCGGAGCTGCCCGAGCCTCGGGCGCTCTCATCCTCAGTGGTGGCTGCATCGACCTCGGGGAACGTGGCGTTCCCTACGCACCGATCGTCGAAGCCCTGAGGACGTGGGCACGGGACACCCCTGACGACCTCGTCGCGTCGGTGATCGGCGAGGGCCGCGTGGAGCTGGCGCGCCTGGTGCCGGGGCTCGCGCAGAGCGCTGCTGACTCCGCGCGCGACGCCGGGAGCGGACTGAACATCGGATCCGCCCAGGGGCGCCTTTTCGAGGTCGTTCTGGCGGTGCTTCAAGGGCTTGCCGCGAACGCTGCCGTCGTGTTGATCGTCGAGGATCTCCACTGGTCCGACCGTTCGACCAGGGATCTCCTGGCCTTCCTCGTGCGGAACGTCCGGGCCATGGGAGTCGTCGTGATCCTGACCTACCGCTCGGACGAGCTCCATCGACGGCATCCGCTGCTGCCGTTCCTGGCGGAGCTCGAGCGCTCCGGGCGAGTCGAGCGTGTCGACGTGGCCCGATTCGATCGGCGTGAGCTTGCTGCCCAGCTGGCAGCGATCGCGGGCCCGGATCTCGACCCGGCCCTCGTGGAGTCGATCCATGCGAGGTCCTCGGGGAACCCGTTCTTTGCCGAGGAGCTGCTGATCTCCGCGCGCGACATGGGGAGCGCCGAGCTGCCGCCGACCTTGCGCGAGGTGCTGCTGGCGCACGTGGCGGGCCTGACGGACGCGGCACAGGAGCTGCTCAGGGTCGCCTCGGCCGCCGGGCAGCGGGTCGACCCGGTCCTGCTGGCCGACATCACGGCGACCGAATCCATGTCGTTGTACGAGGCGCTGCGGGAGGCGGTCAGCCACCAGATCCTGGTCCCCGAGGTAGTGGCCGGCGACGAGCGCTATGCCTTCCGTCACGCTCTCCTTCAGGAGGCCGTCTACGGCGATCTCCTGCCGGGTGAGCGGACGCGGCTGCACGCAGCATTTGCGAATGCGCTCGACAACGCCAGGATCGCCGGCGACACGTCGCGCCTGTCCGAGCTCGCCTATCACTGGTACGCGGCGCACGACCTGCCACGCGCCTTTGATGCCGCCCTCCTGGCGGCCGCCGCCGATGAGGCCAGGTACGCGTTCGCGGAAGCGCTCGCCCATTTCGAGCGAGCGATCGAGCTCTGGGACCTCGTCCCAGAAGCGACGTCGCGCCCTGGTCGCGACCTGGTCGAGCTGCTGGCCGCAGCGGCGAGCGTCGCGCGGTTCAGCGAACCGACACGGGCCGTCGCGCACATCCGCGCGGCGCTCAACCTCATCGATGAGCGCACGGACGCGATCGGCGCCGGCTTGCTGCAGGAACGCCTTGGGCGCTATGCATGGATCGCAGGCCAGGGGGCGCTGTCGCTCGGCGCGTACCGCGCCGCGGTGAGGCTGATTCCCGCCGATCCACCATCGGAGGCCCGCGCCCAGGCGGTTGCGGGGCTGGCCCAGATCCTGATGTTGCAGCGCAGCTACCGGGAGTCGAGGCAGCTGGCAGACGAGGCGATCGGCCTTGCCCGGTCGGCCGGCAGCAGGCAGATCGAGGGTCACGCGTTGAACACCCGTGCACAGGACCGCGTCCACGATGGCGAGGTCGACGAAGCCCTCGACGACCTCTCGGAGGCGCTCCGGATTGCGGAGGAAGTCGGCAACCTCGACGATCTCGGGCGGGCGTATGCCAACTGGGTGGACGTGCTGGAGGTTGCGGGCCGCCTGGAGGAGGCGATCGAGGTCGCCCACAAAGGAATCGAGGCTGGGCGGCAGCTTGGCCTGCACAGGTTCTTTGGCGCCCATTTCCTGTGCAACGCCGGCAATCTTCTGTACCGGCTTGGCCACTGGGACGAGAGCGATGCCGCGGCCCGGGACGCAGAAGAGATCGGACCGCAGGGCATCAACCACATCCTGGCGCAGGAGCTGCTCGCCAGGCTGGCCGTTGGCCGCGGCCGGTTCGAGGAGGCAAGCGAGAAGCTACGCCTGGTCCGTCCACTCGCCGTCGTGGCGGCTGACGGCCAGGTGGTCGGACCCGTACACGCCAGTCTCGCCGAGCTCGCCCTCTGGCAGCGTCGGCCGGAGGACGCGGCCGAGGCTGCGGCCGCGGGTCTCGCGGTGCTCACCGACCACTCGGACATCCGGTACAGCGAGCTCTACCTCCTCGGCCTCCGCGCCCAGGCCGACCTCGCCGATCTCGCTCGGGCACGACGCTCGACGGACGAGGTGAAAACGGCGATGACGACGGGAGCCGAGATCCGCGAATTGATCCGGGAGCGTCACGCGCGGATCGACGGCATCCCCGCTCTGGCCGCGCAATCGGCTGCCTGGACGTCGCTGACCGATGCGGAATGGCACCGGCTCGAGGGGGCTCCCGACCCGGACGCCTGGGCAGCATGCGCCGTGGCCTGGGAATCGCTCGCTCGACCATATCCGGCCGCGTACGCGCGCTGGCGAGAGGCCGAGACCCTGCTCGCGGCCCGCGGAGACCGCAAGCGTGCCACCTCGGCGCTGGTGAGCGTCGTCGAGACCGCGACTGCCCTCGGCGCTGATCCGCTCAAGCGCGAGGCGGAGGCGGTTGCGCTCCGCGCTCGGATCTCACTCGTCCGGGACGAGCCCCGCGGGCCCGATCGGTCTTCGGAAGATGCGGATCGCCTGGGCCTGACGGCTCGTGAACGCGAAGTCCTCGTGCTCGTCGCGGCGGGCCGGACCAACCGCCAGATCGGCGAGGAGCTGTTCATCAGCGAGAAGACGGCCGGCGTCCACGTCTCGAACATCCTGGGCAAGCTCGGCGTCTCGGGGCGAGGTGAGGCCGCCGCCATGGCGCACCGGCTCGGTCTTGCGGGAACGGGGTAGGCGGGTCCCTCAACCCTCGGAGACGAGTCGCAGGCGGCTCCGGGGCTCGCGACCCGGCGGTTCGGACCCGCGGCGGTCCTCCGTATCAGCGGTGGCGCCGGATCGGAGTCTCGCCTGCCGGCTCGCGTCGCCGGCCAGGAATGCCTCGAAAGCGTCGGCACCGAGTGGTCGCGAGTAGAGGTACCCCTGCCCGTAGATGCAGCCGAGGCTGATCAACCAGGCGGCCTGATCCGGCTCTTCGATCCCTTCCGCGACGACCCGCAGGTCGAGGGTGCGGCCAAGCTCCACGATGGCACGCGCGATGGCGGGCCGCTCGCCGGTGGGCAACAGTTCCGCAACGAACGAGCGGTCGATCTTGAGGCTGTCGACGGGGAACCGTTCCAGGTAACTGAGCGACGAATAGCCGGTCCCGAAGTCGTCGATGGCCAGGTGGATGCCGAGCGACCGAAGCTCGGTCAGCCGGCCGATCGTCCCGCTGGTCCGCTGCATCAGGCCGCTCTCCGTGATCTCGAGGACGAGGCTGGATGGCGCGAGTTCCGTCTCTTCCAGCACCGTCCGGACCGTCTCCACCAGATCATGTTCCTGGAACTGGCGTGCCGACAGGTTGACGCTGACCTGCAGGTCAGGCAGCCCCAGCCGGACCTGCCAGGCGCGCGTCTGGCGGCATGCCTCGCGCAGGATCCAGATACCCATCGGGACGATGTCGCCGGTCTGCTCTGCCAGGTCGATGAACTGGTCGGGCATCAAGAGCGGACGCTCCGGCGGCTGCCAGCGGACGAGCGCCTCGAGCCCGACGACGGCACCGGTCTCGAGTACGACGATCGGCTGGTAGTCGAGCCGCAGCTCGCCGCGCTGTTCGGATCCGCGGAGGAGGCCCGCCAGCTCGCTTCGTGCGACGGCGTCGGCGCGCAGGACGGACTGGAAGACCTGGGCGCGGCCACGGGACGTGGACTTGGCCGCGTACATCGCCACGTCGGCATTGCGCAGGAGGTCGTCGGCGGTTTCGCCGAGCGTCCCGCTCAGGGCAACCCCGATGCTCGCGGCCACCGTCGTGAGGCCCCCGTGGATCTCCATCGGCTCGCGGAGCGCGTCCGCCATCCGGATCGCGATCGAGAGGGCCGTCGCTTCGTCCTCGACGGCCTCGAGGATGACTGCAAACTCGTCGCCCCCCAGACGGGCCGCCGTATCGCTCGGCCGGAGCGATTCGGAGACGCGGCGTGCCACGGCCATCAGGATGTCGTCGCCGCGGGCGTGGCCGAGCATGTCGTTGAGCGTCTTGAAGTCGTCGAGGTCGATGAACAGGATCGCGAATTGCCGACCGTCGCGGCCCCTTGCACGCTCGATGGCGGTAGTGACGCGGTCGCGGAACAGCACCCGATTGGCCAGTCCCGTCAGCCCGTCATGGAGTGCCTGGTGGCTGATCCTCTCGTACAGACGGGCGTTCTCGAGAGCCATGGCGCCTTCCGCGCCCAGCATCGCCGCCATCTCCAGGTCGCGAGCGGTGAACGCGTCACTCCGCTCGGACATGAGCTCCAGGGTCCCGATCGGGTTGCCGGCCGCGATGAGCGGCACCATCGCCATGCTGCGCATGCCGAGCGTTGCGAGGTAGGCGACCTCGCTCGCGTCCGCCATGGGGTCGGCGACGTTGACGATGAGCGGCGTCGACGTCTCCAGGACCTGGCGGGTGGCCGGAAAGTCCGACAGGGGATACCAGGGCAGGAGGACTGATGCACGCTCGGCTGGATAGACGCCCATGGTCACCAACCGGTCGCTCGTCCGATCCCAGTAGCAGAGACCGCATTCAGTTGCACCAACGGTCTGGGCAATGTGGCGAACGATCCGGTATCCCACCAGCTGCGGATCCATGGTCGACGACAGGTCGCTCGACAGGGCGACCACGGAGCGCAGGTCGTCGGTGGTGCCCTTCAGTCGCCGGCTGACCTCCCACAGGAACAGCAGGACAAAGCCATAGCTCAGGACCATCGTTGCGAATGAGAGGGGACCGGTGACCTCCGGTGGGAGGAGAGAGCTTGCCGGGACCACCTGGCCCGCGACAACGGACCCGATCCCCACGAGCCCAACGACGGCCAGGACGCGACCGACAGCGGGGCTGCGCAGGAACGGCAGGACCAGGACGCCCGGAAGGAGGGCGCCGATCGCCATGGCGACCGCAATGGTTGGTTCGAGGACGGCTGCCACCGCAATCAGGCCCAGGGTGGCCAATGCCAGTCGCGTGATCGTCGACTCGCGTGCCAGCACGTCGGGTCGTCGCGACAGGTGCAGCAGCCAGAACGCGTATGTCAGCGAAGCCATGCCCAGGACGATCGCTCGCCACTCGCCGTAGGCGACTCCGACGAGGAGTTCGAGGCCATCGATCGGCAGGATGACCAGGCCGATGCCACGGATCATCAGGGCAAGCTGACGTGCCCGCCCATCGCTGAGGGTGGGCACGTCGGGCGACCCCGCGCGGAACGCCGTATCTGGTGCGATCGGGTGGTGCGGCACGTCCGGGTCAGGGTCTCACCGGCCGGGCGGCGCCGGCATCACCCAGATGCCCATGGAATCCATGACCTTCCGCGTTCCGGGTGGGCCCAAACGGCAGGGATCGGGTTCCGTAGACTCCGTCGATGCGACCGTCCGAGCGCCGCCGCCTGGTCATCCTCGCGGAGGGCCAGTTTGGGGCGCACAGCGCCAAGACCGCGTATGGCGTGATCCGCTACGGTCGCGACGACGTGGTCGCGGTCCTCGATTCGACGCGAGCGGGCGAGAACGTGGCCACGTATCTACCGGGCTACGACATCCCGATCGTCGCGAAACTGTCCGAGGCGCTCTCCTTTGGCGTCCGGCCCGACGCGCTCCTGATCGGCATCGCGCCGACCGGTGGCCGGCTGCCCGCGCCGTGGCGATCGATCATCGGCGACGCGATCGACGCCGGTCTCGACGTGCTGTCCGGGCTGCACACCTTCGTGGGCGATGATCCCGAGTTCGCCGCCGCCGCGGCAGCCCGTGGGACGGCCATCGTCGACTATCGCCGGTCGCCAGAACGGCTGGAGACCGCCGTGGGTCGACCCCACGACCCGGGCAAGCGGGTCATCCTGACCGTCGCCACCGACTGCGCCGTCGGCAAGATGTCCGTGGCCCTCGAGCTTCGCCGTGCCGCCGTGGCCGCAGGCGATCGCGCCGTCTTCGTGCCGACGGGGCAGACCGGGATGATGATCGAGGGTTGGGGCGTCGCGGTAGACCGCCTGATCAGCGACTTCGCGCAGGGCACCGTCGAGTGGCTGATCGAGCAGGGCGAAGCGCTCGGTGACTGGGTGATCGTCGAGGGCCAGGGATCGCTCGACCACCCGGCCTACTCATCGGTGACGCTGGCGCTCATCCATGGGGCGACGCCCCACGCCATGATCATGGTCCACAAGCCCGGGCTCGCGAGCCACGACTTCGACCACCTGCCCGAGGCTTCGTTCCCGATCGCCCCGCTCGGCCCCTTCATCGAGCTCCACGAGCGGCTTGCCGGGCTGGTCGCCCCGTCGGCGGTCGTCGCGGTGGCACTCAACACGTCGCTCTACCCGGACGACGATGACGCCCGCCGGATCATCGAGGAGATCGGCAGGGAAACCGGGCTGCCGACCGCCGACCCGGTCCGGTTTGGCGCCGATGGCCTGTGGGCCGCGGTCCGGGAGCGGGTCGACGCCCTGCCGTGGGTCCAGCGGGCATGAGCCTGGTGCTGCGCCAGGAGGTGCTTCACCTCGGGTTGCGAGATCCGTTCCGGATCGCGCGCTCCGATCACGGCGCGGGTCACGAGGTCACGACCGTCATCGTCGAGCTCCGCGGCGATCGACTCCCCGGCCTGGTCGGGGTGGGGGAGGGCTATCCGGATCGCTTCTACGGCGAGACGCCGGAGACCATGGCCGCCGTCATGCCGATGCTGCTGGAGCATGCCGAGCCGCTGATCGAGTCCTTCGGCGACGCCGCTGCGGCACGCCCGGCTCTCGAGGGGTTGGCGGCGACCTGGGCGGGGACGATCCATGGGCACGGTGCCGCGAAGTGCGCCCTCGACATCGCCCTGCACGACCTCGCCGGCAAGGCCCTTGGACTGCCGGTCCACGAACTGCTGGGCCTGTCCGCCGACCTGCCGCCAACCGACTTCACCATCGGCATCGACGCGCCGGAGGTCGTGGCCGAGCGCGCACGCCGAGCGTCCGATTTCCCGGCGCTCAAGATCAAGGTCGGGGGCCCGGGGGATCTCGCGACGCTCGAAGCCGTTCGCGCCGTGTTCGATGGGCCCATCCGCGTGGATGCCAACACCCGCTGGACGCCCGAGGATGCCGTGGCGCTCCTCCCGGATCTCGAGCGTCTCGGCGTCGAGCTGATCGAGCAACCGTTCCCGGCACGCCGGCTCGACCAGCTGCGCTGGCTGCAGGAACGGTCATCTCTGCCGATCGTCGCCGACGAGAGTTGCGTGTTCGAGGAGGACCTGGACGGGCTCGTCGGCGTCGTGGCCGGGATCAACGTCAAGCTGGCCAAGTGTGGCGGGATCGGTCCCGCCCGTCGGATGCTCGAGCGCGCCCGGGAACTCGGGTTCCGGACGTTCCTCGGCTGCATGGAGGAGACGTCCGTCGGGATCGCCGGCTCGGCGGTCGTCGCGTCGCTGGCCGAGTGGGTCGATCTCGACGGCTGCCTGTTGCTCGCCGACGACCCGTTCGAGGGCCTGGAGCTGGGCCCGGATCACCGCTGGCAGTTGGCCACCCGGCCGGGCCTCGGGCTGTCCCGGCGGGCGAGCTGAACCCATGGCCGGACGGGGCCACGCTCGTTCCGCACAGGCGTTCGCTGAACGTCCGTTCGTGTGGATAACTTGGTGGACGAAGTCGTGGACAAGCCCCCTTCCGGGCTGGGCGCCATCGGCCTACGATGGGTCCTTACCGGCCGGGCGACTCCAAGAGGGGAACCGCCGGTAGACCAGAAGCCCCGATCCGGTCATCGGGCATGTCCCGTCCGAGGGGTCGGAGCGTTTCGTATTGTCAAGGGCCGCCGATCGGTCGTGTCCGAGCGTGCCCGCGAATGGAGGGAGGCACGCCGTCGATGGTCATCCGTACCGCCGCCATGGGCGATCCGCACCCGGAAGCCGTCGAGTTCGTCCGGTTCTGCTACCACCGACGCCGGGTCGGCTGGCCTGAGCTGTACGACGAGATGTGCGCCGTGGCCGGGCGTGGGCTGTTCCGTGGCTTTAGCGCCGACGACCTGGGAGGGATCGGCGTCGGATTCAGCCTCTTCGACATGCCGGCGCTCGCCAGCCTCGCCTCTCGGGTGGTGGCCGAGGAGGTCGCGCTCCGACGCCCGATGAGCGTCGTCATCACCGCGGCCGCATCCGGCCCGACCGAACCGGGCCCGATCGCCGTCGCGCCCGCGCCATCGGATGCGCGCCCGGCAACGACGCCCGGCGACGAGCGCTCGTTCGACGTCCCGATCCGCCTCGCCCTGGCCACGGGCGCCTGACCTCGCATCGATCTCGTCCTGTCGATATTCGACAGTCAATGACCCCCGTCAACCGACGGGGGTCATTGCATTCCGGGCCAGGATCGGCGGCTCAGGCGCGGATGCGGCGCCTCGCCATCTCTGTCTCGATCTGGCGCTCGGCCTCGACGTAGCGATCGATCTGCTCGCGCAGCTGGTTGGCCTCCGGCGTGTAGAGGTGGACCTGCTGCTGGAGGATGTACGACAGCCGCCGGCTGGTCATCCGGACATGGTCGAGGTTCTTCATCAGGACCAGCGGGTCCATCGAGGCCAGGTCCGACGGGTGGTACATCTGCTGCAAGTCGCTCAGCCTCCGCTCTTGAGGGCGGCCAGGCGCGTCTCGACGTCGATCTCGGCCGCATCGTCCTCGAGCGAGGCAAACTGTTCCTCGAGCGACGACGCGGCGACCTCCTCGCGGCCACGGACCTGGGCTTCCTGCTTGCGGATCCGCTCCTCGAAACGCGAGATCTCCGACGTCGGGTCCATCACCGACACACTCTTGAGCGTCTCCTGGACCTTCGACTGCGCCTGGGCCATCTTCGCCCGGCTGACGAGCTCGTCGCGCTTCTGGACGAGGTCCTCGCGCTTGGCCCGGAGCTTGTTGAGCCCGTCCTTGAGCTTGTCGGCGAGCTCGGTCTGGGCCGCGACCTGGGTCTCGAGCGTCGTGGCCTGACCCTCGTAGCTCAGCTGCCGGCGCAGCGCGATCTTGGCCAGCTCGTCGAACCGGTCGGCTTCCCTGGCGTTGCCCTCCGCCCGGAGCTGGTCGGCGCGGCGGGATGCCGCCGTTGCCTTGTCCAACCATTCGCCCGACGCGCTCCGGGCCTCCCGAGCGTCCTCCTCGATCATGCGGAGGTTGCCGATCGTCTGGGCGACGGCGTCCTCGGCCTCGGCGATGTTGTTGGTGAAGTCGCGGACGAGCTGGTCGAGCATCTTCTCGGGATCCTCGGCGTCGTCGAGGATCGCGTTGATGTTGGCCCGCACCAGCTGGCTGACGCGTCCGAGGATCGAGGTTTGTGCCATTGCCGTGACTCCTTCGTGTCGTTCAGTCCGATACGGTACGGCCCCAGCGGCCGACCGTGCAAAACCGCATATCCGGCGGTCGGTGGTGCCTCACCA
>JBBEBJ010000195.1:11130-13384 GCA_040882425.1 Chloroflexota bacterium
CCCCCCCCCCCCCCCCCCCCCCGCCACTCGATCGACCGCCTCCGCCTCCGCCCCCGCCACCGAAGCCGCCTGACCCGAACCCGCCGCCACCACCCCAGCCACCGCCATGGGATCGGCCAGCTCCGGATCCACCCCAGGGCGATCCGCCCCAGCCCCCGCCGGATCGCCCGCCGCCCGAGAGCACGCCACCGATGACCCCGCCCAGGATGGCGCCGAGCACCTCGGCGGTCTGGTCGCCGCCCCGCCCGCGCCGCTGGCCCCAGCCCGGACCGCCCTGATCCCAGTCGGAGAAGTCGTCCTGGGCCAGCCGGTACGCCTCCTGGGCCAGCGACTGGGCGCGCCGACCCTCGTTGAGCGCCGCCGCGGCGTCGATCGCGAGCGTGCTGGTCGCCTCGGACAGGTGGCGCTGCGCCTCGGCCAGCCGGGTCCTGGCCACCTCGCCGACACCGCGGCGGCGCGACGCGATGAACGTGGCGGCTCGATCGACCTCGGCCGCGGCCGTCTGGATCATGGAATTGGCGGCGGCCACGACCCGGGCGGCGGCCGCGGCCGCGTCACGTGCCGCCAGCAGTGTTTCGTCGGCCAGGCGGTGGGCCTCGGTAACTAGGCGGAGCGTCGCCAGGGGATCGGAGGGTTGCGCCACGGCCGCCGACCGGGCGGCTTCGAGCGCCGACTCGGCCGCCCGCCGGCGGGCATCCACGGCGGGATCGACGGCACGGCCGGCGATGGCCGATGTTGCATCCGCCAGGTCGCGCCCGGCCTCGGTGAGCTCGTCCGGGATCCGCCGCAGGGCATCCCGGACCGATGTCGCCAGCTGGTCGATCTCATCGAGCAGACCGGTCGCACCGGACATTCCCTCCATGGCGGTGCGGGTCGCGACCGCCACGGCGGAACGGTCATCGTCGGCGATCGCCTGGCTGCCGGCTGTCACCGCGGTCCGCGCGCCGGCGAGCCCCTTGCGGGCCTCCTCCAGGTTCCCCGAGACCGGGTTCCAGACAGCCTCGGCGTACAGGCGGAGCTCCTGCATGGTGGCCTCGGTCGCGTCAAGCCGGTCCTCGACGGCCGCGATCTGAGCTGGCAGCTCCACGATCCGGTTCGGCGCGTCGCGCTCGAGATCGTGCAGCTCACGGATCCGGTCCGTCTCGTCGTCGAGCCGCTCCTGGGCCTTCGTCGTCCGCGCGATGATCTCCTGGAGCATCGCGATCCGCGTGGGCTCGTCTTCGGGAATGGCGTCGTCGAGTTGTTGCCGGATCACGAACGCCCTGGTGAGCTCGTCCCTGGCCTCCGTCACGGCCGCACGGAACGAGGTCACGGCGCCGGCCCCGTACTGGGCCTCCGCGAAGTCGGTCTCCTGCGCCGCGTCGCGGATCCGCTCGTCGGTGGCGATCAGCAGGGCGTTGGCCTGCCGAGCGAGCGCTGCGGGATCGGGTGCGGGCGCGCCGGCGGATCCGCCTGGGGCTCCGGTGCGACCCGCGCGCTGCCGCATGCCGCGCCACACGAGGTAGCCGCCACCGGCGATGACGGCCAGTGCGAGGATGGGACCGAAGGAGAAGCCGTCGTCCTCGTCGCCGGAGCCGGCACCGCCCCCGGATCCGGTCGGTTCCGGGGCCGGGGTGACCGGCGCCGGGGTGATCGGCACCGCCGTGACCGGCGCGCTGACGGCGGCGGAACCGAGCGCCTCGATCGTGTCGATGACCGCGGCCGGGAAGTCGCCCTCGCGAAGACCGGGCTCGAGGGTCCCGGTGACGATCTCGTCGAGCTCGTCGTCGGTGATCTCGTCGAGACCGTCGGCCACCCAGATCTGATCGGTTCGATCCTCGAGCGCCACCAGGATCAGCGCATCGTCGCCGCCCAGTGAGTTCTGACGGGCGGTCTCAGCGACGTAGTCCTCGGCAGTGCGATCGCCGGTCGTCTGGACGAAGAGGACGAAGACCTGCACCCCAACGTCGAGCGTGGCCTCGATCGCGGATTCGATATCGCGCCGGCCCTCGGCCAGCACGCCGGTCGTGTCGGTGACCGGGCCCTCGAGCCGGAGGATGTCCTCGGCGCGGACCGGTGAGGCGAGCAGGGTGAGCGTGGCCAGGGCCGCTAGAACGGGACGGAGCGGGATAGACGATCGCAGCCCGGTGGTCGTGATCACGGCCTTCCATCGTATCGCTCGGCCGCGAGGCGCGTCAGATCGCGCGCAGGGCCCTCGGCGGCCAGGACCAGTCGATGTCGAGGTCGGCGCCCGCGAGCGCCCGTCGCCGGCCGG
>JBBEBJ010000196.1:0-2007 GCA_040882425.1 Chloroflexota bacterium
CGGGCGCGATCTTACCGCATCGAGCGCGAGCGGCATTCCGCGTGGGTTCCGTTCTCATGCAAGGAGCCTCTGCTACCCTGCCGTCCGTGGATCTGCCACCCGAGCGTGAGGGCGGGCCGCGCGACCACATGTCGCCACCTGACCCTGAGCCACCGCCCGAAACCGAACTGCCGCCCCAACCTGACGCTGCCGACCCGACCGCGCCCGGGTCTGACGATTCCGACCTGGACGAGACCCAGCGGATCGCCCTGGCCCACGACGGTGAGCCGCTGGACCCGGACGATGACCCAGAGGCCTACGACGCCCCGCCACCGCCGGCCCCGCGGCGGCGATCTCGCTATGGCCCGGCCGTCCTCGATGCCCTGATCCCGGGGCTCGGGCACCTGGTGGCGGGCCGCCGCCTGCGGGCCCTCCTGTTCGTCTCGCCGCTGATCGTGATGGGGGCCGCCGCGCTGTGGGTCGTCGCCACCACGTCGGGTCCCAGGCTCGCGGCGACGCTCCTGTCAGCCGAGGTCATCTGGGGCCTGCTCGCGGCACAGGCGCTCCTGCTTGCCTCGCGCCTCATCGCGGTAGGGTCCAGCCTGTTCGACCCGGACCTGCCGCGACCAGGTCGGCGCGACCTTGCGCCGATTGCGCTGCTCCTCGCCTTCGTCATCGCGCCGCAGGCCTATGCCGGCTACGCGACCGAGATCGCACGCGAGGCCGCCGACCAGATCTTCGTCGAGCCCGTGGCGGTCGCCGCGCCGTCGGGCTCGCCGGCCCCCGACCCGAGCTTCCTGGCGACCGCCCACCCGAGCGCGTCGGCGTCGCCCTCGATCAGCCCGAGCGGTGAACGGATCACCGGGCTGCTGGTCGGCGTCGACGCCGGCGTCGGTCGGAACACCTACCTGACCGACACGATGATCGTGGTCTCCCTCGACCTGCGGACGCGCACGGTCTCGATGCTCTCCATTCCCCGAGACATGGTCGACGTTCCACTGCCGGACGGTCGGGCCTACCGCGACAAGGTGAACTCGCTCGTTTCGTACGCGCGTCGCAACCCCGCGGCGTTTCCCGGATCCGATGGAACCGGGTTCGACGTGTTGATGGACGCGCTCAGCACGTTGCTCAATGTCCCGATCGACTACTACGCAACGGTCCACATGGGCGGGTTCGTCCGCGTGATCGACACCTTGGGCGGCGTCAACGTCAACGTCGCACGCGCCTTCTGCGATCCGACATATGACGAGTACGGGTTCACCCGCGGCTTCGCCATCACCGCCGGGCTCCACCACCTCAACGGCCAGCAGGCGCTCGCGTACGCGCGCGTGCGCAAAGCATCCGGTGAGAGCGACTTCACGCGCGCCGCACGGCAGCAGGAGGTCATCTCGGGCATCCGCGACGCGATCGTCGGCGGCAGCTTCCTCAATGACCCCATCGGACTTCTCGAGGCGATCGGCCGGACCGTGCAGACGAACGTGCCGCGCGGCCTGCTCCCGGATCTCGCGGAGCTCGCCGGTGAGGTTGGTCGCGCACAGACCTATCGGACGGTGGTGAACCAGCCGCTCGTCCGATCCGGCTTTGACGTCCGGGGGTCCATCCAGATCCCCGACGTCGATGGGATCCGTGAGTTGGCCGCGGCGCTCTTCCCGATCGACGGATCGCTCCCGCCGGAGGCGTACGCCGTCGTGAAGCCGTCGGCTGGCGCCTCGCCTGGCGCCTCGCCGGCGGCCACGCCCGGCACGCCGGCGGGCAGCGGCGTGAGTGGCTGTGCCGCAGCGCCCCGTCCCAGGGCAACACCGACGCCGGAGCCGAGCGCGACCCCGTCGGTGGAGCCGAGCCCGTCGGTGGAGCCAACGCCGACCGCCGATCCGAGCGCGACGCCCGAGCCGTCAGCGGAACCGCAGCCGAGCTCGACGCCCGTCGTGCCGCCGTCGCCCGAGGCGTCCCCCGCGCTGTAGGCCACCCCGGCGTTCGGGTGTTAATAGCCGGTTCGGGCGCCCGGTGACCGACCCGACCACGGAACAC
>JBBEBJ010000196.1:2107-14242 GCA_040882425.1 Chloroflexota bacterium
GCCCCGTCGGCCGGTTCGGGCGCCCGGTGACCGACCCGACCACGGAACACCGCCCCGTCGGCCGGTTCGGGCGCCCGGTGACCGACCCGCCCGGGCGCCCGAGCCGTTCAGCGAGTCTCAGCTCGTGAGCGCCTCGCGCAGGAGCTCGGTCAGCTGGTCCCACTCGACCAGGAAGGCATCGTGGCCCTTGGTCGAGCGGATCTCGCGGTAGGCGGCGCGCACCCCGGCCGAGCTGGCGGCATCCACCAGCTCGCGAACCTGGCGAGGCCCGTACAGGATGTCGTCCTCGATGCCGATCCCCGTGACCCGAGCGCCGCCATCGGCCAGCTCCCGCAGCGCGCCGTCGAGCCCGCCGCGACCTCGTCCGATGTCGTGGCTGTCCATCGCGCCGACCAGGATCCGGTAGGTGGCGGGATCGAAGCGGTCCACGAGCTTCGCCCCCTGGTGGTCGAGGTAGCTCACGATCGAGGGTCGTCCATCGTTCTCGAATGACCCGCCAAACCGGTGGCCGAAATCAACCTCGCTGCGATAGGTGGTCATCGCGAGCTGGCGGGCGAGCGACAGGCCGCCGAGCCCGAGATGCTCGATCAGCTGGACCTGCAGGTGGTTCCACGCGATCGCCATCGGGCCGATGGCGGCGGGCGCCGCGATCGGGGCCACGTGGCGGACGGCTTGCGGCCGGGCCAGGGCCACCTCGAGGGCGACCATTCCGCCGAGCGATCCACCGACCGCGAGGGCGAGTTCGTCGACGCCGATCGCGTCGAGCAGGGCCCACTGGGCAGCCGCCTGGTCGACCACGGTGACCGCCGGGAAGGCCGGCCCGTAGGGCCGGCCGGTCCGTGGGTGGAGCGACGTCGGACCCGTCGTCCCGTACCGGCCGCCGAGCAGGTTGGCGCACAACACGCCAACCTGCCTCGTATCGAGCGCTCGCCCTTCGCCGATCAGCGGCTCCCACCAGTCGCCGGCTGCGTCGGCCGACCCGGTGAGGGCGTGAACGACAAGGACCTGCGGCGCCTCGCCGGGTGGCGGCCCGTCGTGGCGGTACACGACGGTCAGCTCCGGCAGCGTGGCGCCGCTCTCCAGCGAGAAGGGCCCCAGCGACGCGGTTTCGAGCCGGCCGGTCCCCGTCGGGCGACCGGCCGGCCTGGTCGTCGGGGCCTGCAGCGTCACCCGGCTGCCCCGACGAGGCTGCCGTCGGCGGGGCTCTCGGCGGTCGCCGCCGCGAGCGCCTGCTCGAGGTCGGCGATCAGGTCGTCGACGTGCTCGAGGCCCACCGAGAGCCGGATCAGGTCGGGCGTGGTCCCGGTCGAGATCTGCTCCTCGGGCTCCAGCTGCGAGTGGGTCGTCGATGCGGGATGGATGATCAACGACTTCGCGTCGCCGACATTGGCCAGCAGGCTGAAGATCTGGACGTTGTCGATCAGCCGCCGGCCGGCCTCCACGCCGCCCTTGACACCAAAGGTCACGATGCCGCCGAACCCACCCGACAGGTACCGCTTCGCCAGCTTGTGCGAGGGATGCGATTCCAGGCCCGGGTAGCTCACCCAGGTGACCTCGGGACGGGTCTCGAGCCAGTGGGCGACCGCGAGGGCGTTCTCGCTGTGGCGCTTGATCCGCAACGGCAGGGTCTCCAGGCCCTGGAGGAACAGGAAGGCGTTGAACGGGCTGAGCGCTGCGCCGACGTCGCGCAGTCCCTGCACACGCAGCTTCAGGATGAACGCCAGGTTGCCGAACGCCTTCGAATAGCTGATCCCGTGGTACGACGGGTCGGGATCGACGAAGTCCTGCTTGAACCGCTCGGAGACGGCCCAGTCGAAGGTGCCGCCGTCCACGACCACGCCGCCGATGGCGGTCCCGTGACCGCCGATCCACTTCGTGGCGGAGTGGATGACGATGTCCGCGCCGTGCCTGATCGGCTGCGCGAGGAGCGGCGCGAAGGTGTTGTCGACGATGACCGGGACGCCGCGGGCGTGGGCCACGTCGGCGATCGAGGCGAGATCATGGACGTCGAGCCGCGGGTTGCCGATCAGCTCGAGAAAGACGGCTTTGGTCTTCTCGTCGATCGCCCGACCAAAGGCGGACGGATCGGTGCCGTCGACGTAGCGGGTCGTGATCCCGATCTTGGGCAGGGTGTGGGTGAACAGGTTGTACGTTCCGCCGTAGAGCGACGACGACGACACGATGTTGTCGCCGGATCGGGCGAGATTGAGGATCGACAGCGTCTCGGCAGCCTGGCCCGAGGCGAGCCCAAGGGCCGCGACACCGCCTTCGAGTGCGGCGACGCGCTCCTCGAAGACGGCCGTCGTCGGGTTCATGATCCGGGTGTAGATGTTGCCGAACTCCTCGAGGCCAAAGAGCCGGGCGGCGTGCGCCGCGTCGTCGAAGACGTAGCTCGTTGTGGCGTAGATCGGGACGGCGCGAGCGTTGGTAGCCGGGTCGGGCTTCTGGCCCGCGTGCAGGGCCCGCGTCTCGGGTCGGAAGGTGGTTGGATCGAGCTCAGCCATGTCGGGTTCCTCCTGGAACGGGTGGGAGCGGACGCTATCGAGGCCCGTCGGCCTGGGAAGGCCATTCGTGTGCCCGGCGGTCACCCGTCGTGTGGTTCGGAGGAACAAAGAAAAGCTGCAGCTCCGGTGTGGAGACTGCAGCCCCGGGACCTCGTCTTCGGTCCCGCTCTACCTCATGTCAGGTGCGCGAGACGTCAGACCCCATCCTCCGCACGGCGGGGCCGCCTGCGCATACACATGGTCGAGGCGTAGCGGGTGGTACTCACGGTCCCGGGATGGTGACGGATCGGCCGGTCGACCGTCAACCGCCGTACCGAAACGCAACGCTTGCGGCCTCGACGCCCGCTCGCGTGACCGCCTCGGCGATAATCGACCGATGATCGAGACGACCGACGGTTCCCATGCGGATCGCGCCCTTCATGGTCGCCTTGCGCTCGTGACCGGGGCCGGGCAGGGGATCGGGTGGGAGATCGCGCGAGCACTTGCTGCGGCAGGGGCGCGCGTGATCGTCGCCGATCGGAACCGCGACTCGGGCGTCAAGGTCGCCGACGAGCTGGGCGGGTTCTTCGTCGAACTCGACGTCACCGATTCGGGAGCCGTACGGTCGGCCGTCGGCGCGATCGTCGCCGAACGCGGCCCGATCGCCATCCTCGTGAACAATGCGGGCATCGTCCGCAACACCCCGGCCGAAACGACGAGCGACGAGGACTGGCGGGACGTGTTCCGCGTAAACGTCGACGGCTTGTTCTGGTGTTGCCGCGAGGTCGGGCGCGCCATGCTCGAGTCGGGTGGCGGGACCATCATCAATATCGCCTCGATGTCCGGGCTGGTCGTGAACAGGCCGCAGCCGCAGGCGGCCTACAACGCATCCAAGGCCGCCGTGATCATGCTCACCAAGTCCCTCGCTGCCGAGTGGGCGGGTCGGGGTGTCCGGGTCAATGCCATCGCCCCCGGCTACGTCGCGACCGAGCTGACGCTCAAGGGCATGAGCAACCCCGAGTGGCGCGAGGAATGGCTCCGGTCCACTCCGATGGGACGCGTGGCCGAGCCCTCGGAGATCGCTCCGGCGGCCGTCTACCTCGCCTCCGACGCGTCGAGCTACGTCACGGGGAGCGTGCTCGTGATCGACGGGGGATATACCGCGTGGTAACCGGGTGGGTGCCGTGACCGCGATCCCCGCGCGCTTCCGGGCCTACGTCGCCGAGAAGATCGACGAGCGCGTCGCGCGCGGCGTCCGCGAGTTCGCCGAGGCCGACCTGGCGCCGGGTGAGGTCGAGATCCGCGTCGGTTGGTCCAGCGTCAACTACAAGGACGCGCTGGCGACGCGCGCGGACGGCAAAGTGGCGAGGATCAGCCCGCTGATCCCGGGCATCGACCTTGCAGGCGAGGTCATCTCGAGCGGCGACCGAACCTTCAGACCGGGTGACGCGGTGCTGGCCCATGGCTACGACCTGGGCGTGTCCCGCCACGGGGGCTACTCGGAATACCAGCGCGTCCCGGCCGGCTGGGTCGTGCCCCTCGCGCCGGGGCTCTCACCGCGCGAGGCGATGGCCATCGGCACGGCCGGGTTCACCGCGGCGATGTCCGTGGTCGCGCTCGAGGACCGTGGCCTTCAGCCCGACGCGGGACCCGTGCTCGTGACCGGTGCCTCGGGTGGGGTCGGCGGCACGGCCCTGGCGATCCTTGCCGACCGCGGCTACGAGGTCTGGGCCGCGACCGGCAAGCCCGACGAGGCGGCGCGGCTGCGCGCGCTGGGAGCATCCGGGATCCTGACGCGCGACGAGGTGACCGCGGAGGGTCGTCCGCTCGACGCTGAACGGTGGGCGGGGGCCGTGGACGCGGTCGGCGGTGCCACGCTGCCGTACGTGCTGCGAACCCTGCGGCACGGAGCGGCCGTCGCGGCGTCCGGGAACGCCGGCGGTGCGAAGCTCGAAACGACGGTCTTCCCGTTCATCCTGCGGGGCGTGGCCCTGCTCGGCATGGATTCCGTGCCCGTGCCGATCGCGCGTCGCCGGGCGTTGTGGGATCGGCTGGCGACGGACCTCCGTCCACGAGAGCTGGGCGTCCACGCCACCGAGGTGACCCTCGACGAGCTCGACGGCGCGCTCGATGCGATCGTCGCCGGTTCGGCCCGCGGCCGCTGGGTGGTCCGGGTCGGCGGGTAGGCGCTCAGTCACCCAGCATTCGCCGGTACAGGACCTCGTAGGCGTCCACCATCCGATCCACGGTGAACCGCTCGATCGCCGCGGCCTGGATGGCGGCCCGATCCAGCTCGTCGAGCCGGTCGTCGAAGTAGGCAAGCTGGTGCGCATCGTCGCCAAGAAAGCCGTCGATCCCGTGGCGAAGGATCTCCGGGATCGCGCCGACGCGGCGGGCGAGCACCGGCGTGCCGCAGGCCAGTGCCTCGATGACGACGAGACCGAACGGCTCCGGCCAGGCGGACGGGACGAGCGACGCGCGGCTGCCCGCCACCAATCGATCGCGGTCGGCCTCGGATAGCTCGCCAAGGAGGGTCACGTCCGCTCGTTCGAGCGCGGGTCGGATCACCGCGTCGTGGTAGTCGACCTCGATCTTCCGGCTCGGGATCTTGGCCGCCACCAGCAGCCGCCGGCCCGTCAGCCGGGCGATGTCGATGGCATCCAGGAACCCCTTTTCCGGCGCCATCCGGCCAACGAAGCAGAAGTCTTCGCCTGGCACCTCGAGGATCGCCGGTGGATTGAACGAGATGCCGTGATGGATCACGGTCCAGTCGGCCTCGGGATGGACGCGCGCCTGGTCGTCGCTGACTGCGACCAGGCCACGAACCGGGTTCCGGAATGCGTCTCGAGCCCACGACATGTCGAGCCGTCCATGAAAGGTCGAGACGACCGGCACCCGTGCCCGCCGGGCGAGCTCCAGGTTCCACGATTCGACGTGGGCATGGATCAGGTCGAACTCGTCCTGATGGTCGAGAACGAGCTCCACCGTTCGGCGGAACGACGACGCTGGATCGTCCCCGAAGCCGATCGGCCGGAGGGCCTGCGGCACCGTTGGAACGTGACGTCCGGGCACGCTGGAATCGCCGCTCGCGAAGGTCGTGACGGCGTATCCACGCCGGTCGAGCTCGACGACAAGCTCGCCGACGATCCGTTCGGTCCCGCCATAGCCGATCGGCGGCACGGCCTCGAGCGGCGGAGCGACCTGGGCGATCCGCAGCTTCCGACTCGCATGCCCGCCACGGGGGCTCAAAGTCGGACGACGACCTCGAGACCTGCGTCCTTGCGCAGGACCTCCGCGCTGGTCAAGCCGCGCCATCGATGGAGCAGCAGGTCGCACGACCGGTCGCCGACCCGGAGCCCGCTGACCACGACCTTGGTCAGGCCGGCCGGGAGGATCGGACGGTTCAGCGTCAGCCGCCTGTTGGCTGCGTCGGCCTCGAGACCCAGCATGGTCCCGATCAGCATCAACACTGAACCCGCAGCCCAGGCCTGCGGCGAGCAGGCCACCGGGTAGGCGATCGGCGATCCGGTCGCCGCCCGATCAAAGCCGCAGAACAGCTCCGGGAGCCGGAACGCCGGGAAGTGTTGCGCGGCCGCCAGCAACCCGCTCGAGAGGCCTTCGGCCGCGTCGTCGAAGCCGTATCGGCGCAGACCCGCGGCCGCGATCGCCGTGTCGTGCGGCCAGACCGTGCCCGTGTGGTAGCCGATCGGGTTGTAGCCTGGCTGATCGGCCGCATACGTTCTGAGCCCCCAGCCCGACATCATCTCGGCCGAACCAAGCGAAGCCGCCACTGCCGGTGCGATCTCGGCGGGGACGAGCCCGCTCCACAGGGCGTGCCCGGGGTTCGAGCCGACGGTGTCGACCGGACGCTTGGCGCCGTCGAGCGCCATGGCAATCGATCCGTCCGCCAGTCGGAACCGCTCCGCGAACCGTCGCTGGAGGTCGAGCGCCTCGATCTCGAGCCTGTCGGCCAGGCCGGTTTCGCCGCGCCGCCGCGCCAGCCTGGCGACCCGCCGTTTGGCGTCGAACACGTAGCCCTGGACCTCGGCCAGGGCGATCGGTGTCTCGGCGAGGGTGCCGTCGAGCCAGCGGATCGAATCCGTGGAGTCCTTCCAGCCCTGGTTTCGCAGGCCGGTCTCCGCGCGACGCTCGTATTCCACGAAGCCGTCGCCGTCGCGATCGCCCCATTGGTCGATCCAGTCGAGCGCCGCCATCGCGTTCGGCCAGAGGCGATCGACCAACCCGTCATCGCCCGTCCAGTCGTGGGTCTCGCCGAGCAGGATCAGCCAGAGCGGGGTCGCGTCGATCGAGCCGAAATACGGTGCGAATGGGAGTTCGCCGGTCCGGCTCATCTCGCCGGTCCGGAGCTCGTGGAGGATCTTGCCCGGCTCCGCGTCGCGCCACGCGTCGACCGCGGTGGCCTGGCGCTTGCCGAGGATCTCGAGCGTCTGGATCGCCAACCGGGGGGCGAAGGCGATCGCCTGCAGTGTGGTAATCAGGGCATCGCGACCGAACAGCGTGCTGAACCACGGCACGCCCGCGGCGATGAAGCGATCGCCGGCCGGATCCGTCGACTCGAGCAGGCACAGGTCGTCCAGCGAGCGACGGATGACATGGTTGATCAACTCGTCGTTGGTCTCGATGACCGAGTTCCCATTCAACCAGTCGGCGTGGGCGCCGGCCGGGTCGAGGGCATCCGGATCGAGCGCCGCCACGGCCAGCGCCGGTTCACGTGTCGAGCGCACGGTCCAGGCGAACTGGCGCCGTTCGCCGGGTCGCAGCGGCTTGGTCCAGCGCGCGACGATCGAGCCGCCGCGGTCGTCACTGGCGGGCTGCACGATGGGAGCCGGATCGAACGAGATATGCGTCCGGACGGTGACGTCGTCGAGTCCCGTGTAGCCGAACACGATCCCGCCGTCGGCGGTTACCTCGATCGGCAGGAGGTTGCCGCGGGACGGTCGGGCGTAGCCGCGCACCTCGAAGATGTCGGCATAGTCGGCATCGAACTCGACCTCGACGTCGCAGTCGAACGTGATCGGCCCGTAGTTCTGGACATCGAGGCGTTCGCGATAGGCGTCCGAGATGGTCCGCTCGCGCCCGATCGAGACGGTCTGGCGGGGGATCCGCCCGTCGCCCCCCATCTTGTCGCCGGGGTCCTTGCGGTACTCGGGGTTGGTTGCCTGGACGACGCCGCGCCAGCTCCCGCCAGGATCGGACTGGAGGATCACCGGCCGCTCGCCGGCGATATGCAGGACGCTGCACGACAGGATCCGGGTGTCGCCGTTGTACAGGCCCAGGCCTCGAGAGTCGGGATGGATGTCGCCGAAGCCGTCGGACATCAGGAACATGTCCAGGTGCTTGAGGACCTGGGCGGACCCGAGGTCCGTCGCCTTCACAATCGGGCGCGGCCGGGCTGGAATGGTTCGAACTGGTTCGCCCAGCTCCGGCTCCACGAGACGTGCCACGGGTCGAGTCTAAGGCCGACCGTGGGTTATGTCAGTCAGCTCGCCCCGCAGCTGGGTCATGGCTCGGCCGAGCGGCGCCCGAATGTCGTCAAGTGGGAATTGAGGGAAGGGCGTGAGCCCGAGCGCATCGTCGAGGGTGATCTCGCCGGCTTCGATCCGCCGAGCGAGTTCGGCGATGGCGGCGATCGCGGTCGCCTGCTCGACGGCGAAGGCGCGGCCGGCATGGTCGCCATGACCGGGCACCACGATCCCGGTCACGAGCTCGGCCAGCGATTCGGCGGTGGCCGGCCAGTCGAGCGGGTACGCGTCATTGAAGAACGGGACGTTGCCGCCCTCGATCAGGTCGCCGGCGAAGACCACGTCGGCGTCGGGGATCGAGACGACGGCGTCGTGATCCGTGTGCCCCCGCCCCAGGTAGCGCAGCTCGACGGGGCGGCCGCCGACGTCGATGGTCGCGGTCGTCTCGAAGACCTGGTCCGGCGGGTCGATGACGACCTCGGCGAGATCCGCCGCGAGGCTGGGTTCGTCGCGGGCGACGCGCGCCCGGCGAGCCTCGGCGGTCCGGGTCAGGAACGGTGGGCACCCTGCCTGCCCCCAGATCGTGGCCGGGCGGAACACGTGGTTCCCAAAGGCGTGATCGAAGTGGCCGTGCGTGTCGACAACGACCGTGACCGGGTCGCTCGTGAGCATCCGGAGATCCGCCGCGATCTCGCGCGCCTGGACATGGGTCGAGCGCGTGTCGATGACCAGCGCCGCCGCGTCACCCAGGACGACGCCGATGTTCTGGTCGTAGAACTCGTAGCGCCGCACGAACACGCGATCGCCGATCTCGACCCAGGTGGACACGGTGGCATGGTACCGAGGTCGCGGGGCGCGTCGCCGGACCTACCCGGGCCTTCGTCACGAGCTCCACAACGAACCCGAGGGCCCGGCCATCGTCGACGAGGTGATCGCCTGGCTTGGTGCTAGAATCAAGGAACAACCGAACATCGCCTCCGGGGAGCGCCGAGCGCGCTGAGAGTGTGGCAAGTGCCACAGACCCGCGGAACCTGATCCGGTTCGTACCGGCGAAGGAAGCAGGCCCGTCGACTCGTTTGACGCCGTCCCCGCAAGCGGTGCCCGGCATGACGCGCGTCGAGGAGGTTCGGAACGATGACCACAACATTCGACAGCCCGGTGCTGAGCGCCGGGCCCGACACCAGGTGGCGCACCCGCGACATCGTCATCGCGGCGGTCATCGGCGTGGCGTTCGGCGTCGTGTTCTGGGCCTGGGGCGTGATCTGGAATGGACCGCTCGAGGTCGCCCTCGCGTTCGCGCCACCGCTCAAGGATCTCGGGTACGCCGTCTGGCTGGTGCCCGCCGTCCTGGCGCCGCTAATCATCCGCAAGCCGGGTGCGGCCCTGTTCGCGGAGATGGTCGCGGCGGGCGTATCGGCCTTCCTCGGCAGCGTCTGGGGCGTCGACACGCTGCTGTCGGGGTTCGTGCAGGGAGCAGCCGCCGAGCTCGTATTCGCGTTCGCCCTCTATCGGTCATGGGCGTTCCCCGTGCTCGCGATGGCCGCCGTCGCGAGCGCTGCCGCGGCCTGGATCCACGACTGGGCCCTCTACTACGCCGACGCGGCCCTGGAGATCCAGGTCGTCCGCGGGGTGGCGATGGCGATCTCGGCCGTGGTGATCGTGGCCGGCGGGTCGCTGGCGCTGCACCGATCGCTCAAGCGGGCCGGCGTCCTCGAAGGTTTCCCGGACTGACACCGCCCGCGATCCGCGCGCGCGACCTGCGGGTCGTCCATCGGGGCAGCGAGCGCCCGGCGCTCAGCGGAGTGTCGTTCGACCTGGAACCGGGCAGCGCCCTGCTTGTCGTTGGTCCTTCGGGTTCGGGCAAGAGCACGCTGGCCCTTGCGCTGGCCGGCCTGATCCCGAACGAGATCCCCGCGACCGTGTCCGGACAGCTGGCGCTGGACGGACGCGAGATCCGCGAGCTCGGTCCGGTCGGCGTTGCGGCGCGTGTCGGGCTCGTCCTCCAGGATCCCTCCGCGCAGCTTGTCATGGACCGCGTGGAGGACGACGTCGCGTTCGGGCTGGAGAACCGGGCGTGGGCGCCGTCTGCGATGCGGGATCGCGTCCCGGACGCCCTTGCCGGCGTCGGTCTTGGAGGGTTGGAGCGCCGGCGGTCGCGACGGCTGTCCGGCGGGCAGCAACAGCGTCTTGCCCTCGCCGGGGCACTGGCTCCGCGTCCCGGCCTGCTGATCCTGGACGAGCCGACGGCGAACCTCGACCCGGGTGGGACGGCGGCGCTCATGGCCGCACTGACCGAGTTGCACGGGTCGCGCACCACGACGATCGTGCTGATCGAGCACCGGGTCGACCAGGCGTGGCCGCTCGCCGACCTGATCCTCGCCCTCGACGCCGACGGCCAACAGCTCGACGCGGGGCCGCCGGCGGCCGTCGCGGCGCGTTCGGGCGCGCGGATGGCGGCCGCGGGGACGTGGCTCCCCACGGCGCTCGAACGCGAATTGGCGGGCTCGAGACCCTTGACGGAGTCCGCGGCGGGGTCGCTTGGCGCCGGCGGCCCGTCCGGGTCGGACGGGACGAGCCGCCCAGGGACGCCGATCCGGGGCGCGGAGGTCGTCCGCGCGACCGACCTGCGCTTCGCGTTCGAGCTCGGCCGGCCGGTCGTCCGCGACGTCTCGCTCGCGGCGACCGAGGGCGAGCGGATCGCCCTGGTGGGGGCGAATGGCAGCGGCAAGTCGACGCTCGGGCGGTTGCTCGTCGGCCTGCTCCGTCCCGATCGGGGCACGGTGACCCTCGACGGCGCGGATCCCGCCCGGCTCGCGGCCGCCGACCTCGCCCGGCGGGCGGGGTACGTATTCCAGGATCCGGAGCGGCAGTTTCTTGCCGAGCGGGTGGAGGATGAAGTGACGCTCGGGCTCACTCCGGCCGAGGTCGCGCGGGTACCGGAACTCATGAGCCGGCTCTCCCTGCCGCTGGATCGGTTCGGAGAACGCAGTCCCTACCGGCTCTCCGGTGGCGAGCAGCGCCGGCTGTCGCTTGCCTGCATCCTGATCCGCCGACCGCGTGTCCTCGTCCTGGACGAGCCGACGTTCGGCCAGGACCGCAATGGGTACACCAGCCTGCTCGAGATCCTCAGGGAGCACCTGGACCAGGGAGCCTGCCTGATCGCCGCCACGCACGACGAGCGGTTTGTCCGAGACGTTGCCGACCGTGCCATCGAACTCGACGAAGGCTGGGTGTTCAGCGACGGACCGGTCGACCAATGGGCACCCGCAGTGTCGGGCGCAACCGGCGAACCCGCCGCACCCGCCGAGAGCGCGCGCTCGTGATCACGGCCCGCCTGGAACCGAGCGATTCGCAGCTCGACAGCCTCCTTGGACGAGCCAGCCCGCTGGTCAAGCTGGGTATCTCGCTCGCCTGGCTGGTTGGGCTCGCCATCACGCTCGAGCCCCGCCCACCGCTCGCGCTGGCGACGATCGCGTTCGCGGCCGGGATCACCGTCGGGGGCATCCGCCCGCGCATCCTCCTGGGTGCCGTCGCGCCACTCTGGCTGGCGGCCGTCGGGATCGGGACGTTCAACGCACTCTTCTCAGTGAGCAATGTCGATCCGGCAGCGGCCGAGCTGCTGAGGCTCGGGCCCATCCGGTTGACGATCGAGGGCGTCACCAACGGCGTCGCCCTCGCGCTGCGGGTCGTCGCCATTGGTTGCGTTGGCGCCGTGTTCGCACTGACAACCGACCCGACCCGGCTGACCGATTCGCTGGTCCAGCAGGGTCGGATGCCGGCGCGGTTTGCCTACGGGGCGCTTGCCGCCTACGGCGCGATCCCGCGGTTCGGCGAGGACCTGGCGACGCTCCGCCAGGCGCGGCGGATCCGCGGGCTCGGTGGGTCCTGGCATCCGCGGCTGCTCGTCGGCCTGCTGGTCCTCGCGATCCGCCACGGCGATCGGATGGCCCTGTCAATGGATGCGCGGGCCTTCGGATCAGGGCCGCGAACCCGCTATCGCGAGGTGCGCTGGCAACTGCTGGACCTCGCCCTGGCAGTGGTGTCGGCGGTCCTCCTCGCGGCCGCGCTCTGGCTCGGCGTCGCGCGGTAGGCTGCGGCGCGACGGACGCCTCATCGAGATCGACGAGGTCGAGTTCGAGCGCCCGTGTTCCATCCTGCAGGGCCGCTGA
>JBBEBJ010000196.1:14342-22643 GCA_040882425.1 Chloroflexota bacterium
CGAGATCGACGAGGTCGAGTTCGAGCGCCCGTGTTCCATCCTGCAGGGCCGCTGAGCGAAGGGCCGGCCGAGTCCGGCATGATCCTGTCGTGAGCGACGCGCGGACGATCGTCTTCTTCCCCGAGGGGGCCTTTGGCCCGACCAACAACTGCGTCGGGATCGGGCAGGTGCTCCGGGGGCGCGGCCATCGCGTCGTGTTCATCGTGGAGGAGTCGTTCGCGGGCACGCTCGAGGCCAAGGGCTTCGAGGAGCGCCTGATGCGCCTTGGGCCAAAACCCGAGGTCGAGGAAGCGCCCGGCCAGTTCTGGATCGACTTCATCCGCGACACCGCGCCGGTCTTCCGCAAGCCGACCATCGTGCAGCTCGAGGAGTTCATCGCCCCGACCTGGAGCGCCCTGAACGACGGCGCGAAGTACGTCGACGAGCGGCTGTCGGCGATCATCGACGAGCTCGCCCCGGACGCGATCGTCGAGGATAACGTCGTCGCGTTTCCCGCTCTCGCAGCTTCAGGTCGACCGTGGGTCAGGATCGCCTCCTGCAACCCGGCCGAGCTCAAGGATCCGGCCGTGCCGCCGTTCTCGTCGGGGCTGCCGGCGTCGGATCCGAGCGGCTGGCCCGCGTTCCTCGACGAAGTCGATCGCACCCACCGCGACATGTGGGGCGAGTTCGATGCCTTCTGCCGGGAACACGGAGAGAGCGGTCTCCGGTACGCCCCGCTCGGGCCTGACTTCATCGCCGAATCGCCCTGGCTGAACCTGTACCTCTATCCGGCCGAGGCCGACTATCCGCGCCAGATGCCGCTGGCGCCGACCTGGCACCGTCTCGATTCGTCGGTTCGCGCCGCGGACTCGACGTGGGAGCTGCCCGCGCACCTGCGTCGGCAGGACGGTGTGCTGATCTATCTCTCGCTGGGCAGCCTCGGCTCGGCGGACGTAGGCCTGATGCAACGCCTCGTCGACCTCCTCGCCACGACCGAGCACCGGATCATCGTCTCGAAGGGCCCGCTGGCCGACCAGATCACGCTCCACGACAACCAGACCGGCGAGGGCTTCCTGCCGCAGCCCGCGATCCTCCCGCAGGTCGACCTGGTCATCACGCACGGTGGGAACAACACCGTCACCGAGGCATTCCACCACGGCAAGCCGATGATCGTGCTGCCGCTCTTCTGGGACCAGGTCGACAACGCCCAGCGGGTGGAGGAGACGGGCTTTGGCCGCCGCCTCGCGACGTACGACTTCCGCGACGAGGAGCTGACCGACGCCATCGACGAGCTGCTTGCCGACGGCGCGCTGCACAGACGTCTCGAGGCCGTGTCTGCTCGGCTCAAGGCCAACGCCGGGACCGTCCGGGCCGCCGACCTGATCGAACGCGTGGCGCGCTCCGGCGCACCCGTGGCTCGGTCGAGCTGAGTCGGCCCACCGGGCTGACAAGCCCGGACGCCCGCGTGGCGAGACGCCCTTCGCGCGCGGCGTAGGATGACCTGACATTTCGCGGACCCCGTCCAGACACCAAGGAGGCCCCCCCCGTGACCGACGTCCTCGAGCGCGTCAAGAGCTACCAGCAGTTCATCGGCGGTAAGTTCGTCGACGCCGCCGACGGACGAACCGCCGAGGTCATCAATCCGGCCAACGACAAGGTCATCGCCACCGTCCCGGCGAGCTCCGCCGAGGACGTCGACCGGGCGGTCAATGCCGCCGAAGCAGCCTTCGCGGAGTGGCGCAGGACGACGCCCCAGGACCGCTCGCTCATGCTGCTCAAGATCGCCGACACCATCGAGTCGAAGGCCGACGAGCTCGGCCGGCTCGAGAGCGCCAACGCGGGGAAGCCGGTCGGCGCAGCGATCGACGAGATGGCCGTCTGCGCCGACCTGTTCCGGTTCTTCGCCGGGGCTTGTCGGGTCATGGACGGGCTCGCGGCCAACGAATTCGCGGCCGGGCACACGTCGATCATCCGGCGCGACCCGATCGGCGTGGTGGCGTCGATCGCGCCGTGGAACTACCCGCTCTACATGGCCTCGTGGAAGCTGGGTCCGGCGCTCGCGACCGGCAACACGGTGGTCCTCAAGCCATCGGCACGGACGCCGCTCACCGCCCTGGCCTTCGCCGAGATCGCGGCCGGGATCCTGCCCGCCGGTGTCGTCAACGTCCTGTCGGGCGCCGGGGGCGAGATCGGCGACGCGCTGGTCGGCCACCCGAAGGTCCGCATGGTCTCGATCACCGGTGACACGGTCACCGGCAAGCGCGTGGCGCGGATCGCATCCGAGACCGTCAAGCGGCTCCACCTCGAACTCGGCGGGAAGGCGCCGATCATCGTGTTCGACGACGCCGACATCGACCTGGCGGCCGAAACGCTACGTTCGGCGGGCTACTGGAACGCCGGACAGGACTGCACGGCTGCGACTCGTGTGATCGCCGGCCCGGGCGTGTACGACAACTTCGTGTCGGCGCTGGCCGACCAGGTCCGGACCATCAAGTGGGGCGATCCTGCCGAGGGCGACGACATCGAGATGGGGTCGCTCATCGCGGGCGCCCAGGCCGACAAGGTCCAGGGCATGGTCGACCGCGCTCGGGGAAGCGCCGAGATCGTGCTCGGCGGCGATCGCCCCGATCGCCCCGGTTCGTACTACGCGCCGACGATCATCGCCGGCCCGGACCAGAAGTCCGAGATCATCCAGGACGAGATCTTCGGGCCGGTCGTCACGGTCCAGCGCTTCAGCGACGAGGACCAGGCCATCCAGTGGGCGAACGACACGCCGTACGGGCTCGCCTCGTCGATCTTCACGAGCGATATCGGCAAGGCGATGCGGGTGGGCAAGGCGCTCGACTTCGGCCACGTCTGGATCAACGAGCACTTCACCCTCACGTCGGAGACCCCGCACGGCGGCGTCAAGCAGTCAGGCTGGGGCAAGGATGGCTCCAAGTACGCGCTCGAGGACTACACGTTCGTCAAGCACCTGATGATCAACACGGGCACCTGAGCCGATCGCCATCGAGATCGGCCGCGCGGACGTCGGGGCCGAGCACGTACCTGCCCAGCTGGTTGCGGGCGCCCAGCGAGGGGACGGGTGGGTCTTCTCCGGGCACTTGAGTGAGGTGACGCAAGGGCCCTTGCGCTTTGAATGCAAGGGGCCTTGACTAGTCGCCGCGGCGGCACGTAGCATCGGGGCATCCAGGGCTCCCCAGCGTCCCCACCCGGAGGGTTCTCCGTGCGAAGCTCCTTCTCCGTCGTCCTGCCTGCCAGCCTGATGATCGGCCTGCTTGCGGCTGCTTGTTCCAGCACCGGCGCCACCGCGTCGCCAGGCGGCGTCCCCGCCGCGAGCGAATCCGCCCCGCCCTCGGCGGCGGCGACGGAGATGCCGTCCGCATCGAGCCTGTCGGGGACGCTCATCATCTACTCGGGTCGAAGCGAATCGCTCGTGGGCCCGCTCGTCGAGCGGTACCGCTCCGAAACCGCCCTGGATGTCCAGGTCAGGTACGCGGGCACCTCGGAACTGGCGGCGACGATCCTCGAGGAAGGCGACGCGTCGCCGGCGGACGTCTTCTTTGCCCAGGACGGCGGTGCCCTGGGGGCGCTGGCTGCCGAAGGTCGCCTGGCCGAGCTTCCCGGTTCGACGCTCGACCGCGTCGACGGACGCTTCCGTTCGCCCGACGGCGTCTGGGTCGGCGTGTCCGGCCGGGCCCGCGTAGTCGCCTACGACACCCGCGTCCTGTCGGAGGATGATCTGCCGGCGTCGATCCTCGACTACACGGATCCGACCTGGAGGGGTCGAATCGGGTGGGCGCCGACCAACGGATCGTTCCAGGCGTTCATCACGGCATTCCGTGTCCTGCGCGGCGACGACGCCGCCAGGACATGGCTGGAGGGCATCCAGGCGAACGAACCAAAGGTCTTCGAAAGCAACAATGCGGTCCTCGCCGCCATCGCCGCGGGCGAGGTCCAGGTCGGGTTCATCAACCACTACTACCTGATGGGCCAGCTCGCCGAACAGGGCGAGGATTTCCCGGTTCGGAACCAGTTCCTGCCGAACGGTGACGTGGGCGCCCTGGTCAACGTGGCAGGTGCGGGCATCCTGACGACCTCCCGAAACCCCGCAGCTGCCCGGGCATTCGTCGACTACCTCCTGGCCGAGGCGAGCCAGCGATACTTTGCCGACGAGACCTACGAGTACCCGCTCGTCACGGGGATCGCGGCGGACCCGCGGCTAGTCCCGCTTGCGGACATCGCCGCGCCGGATGTCGATCTCTCGGACCTGGCCGACCTCGAGGGAACCCTGCGGCTGATCCAGGAGGCCGGGGTCCTGTAGGGCCCCGACCCAGGAGGCCTGACCGTGCTGGGTGTCGGCTCGTTCCGGCGAGCCTCTGGGCGACTCGCGCCCTCGTCCATGAGGCCGTCGGAAGCCGCGGCACGCGCTCCCTGGCCACTCCTGCTTGGCGGCCTGTTGGTCGCGGGACTCGCGCTCCTCCCCGTTGGCTACCTGGTCGTTCGGGCCATGGGCGCGGACGCCGGGGCGCTCGACCTCGTGCTTCGACCCCGCACGCTCGTGGTCGCGGCATCGACGGTCGCCCTCGCGCTGCTGGTCGGGGCCGGAACGATCGCCGTCGGGGTGCCCCTGGCATGGCTCACGACCCGGACGGACCTGCCAGGTCGGCGCCTGTGGGCGATCCTCGTGGCCGTTCCCCTGGCCATCCCGTCCTACGTGATCGGCTTCGCGTTCCTCGCCGCGTTGGGGCCCCGCGGCGCGCTGCAGGGGCTGCTGGAACCGCTCGGCGTTCGTCAGCTGCCGTCGATCGGTGGCCTCTTCGGGACCACGCTCGTGCTCGTCCTCGCCGCGTACCCGTACGTCCTGCTGTCCACGCGCGCTGCGCTGCTTCGGACCGATCCCTCGACCGAGGAGGCGGCGCGGTTGCTCGGCGACCGTCGGCGAACAGTCTTCCACAGGGTCACGTTGCCGATCCTCGTTCCGGCGATCGCGGCGGGCGGCCTGCTTGCCGTGCTCTACGCGTTGTCCGACTTCGGGGTGGTGTCCCTGCTCCAGTTCGACAGCTTCAGTCGGGCCATCTACGTTCAGTACCAGGCCTCGTTCGATCGCTCCCTCGCCGCGATCCTGGCCCTGATGCTGGTCGCCCTCACGCTCGGTGTCACGTGGGCCGAGGCGCGGCTTCGCCGGCGGGCCGGCGCGTACGCCGGCGTCGGTCGCAACACGCGTCGCCCGCCGGCCGTCGTCCCCCTGGGCCGCTGGCGCTGGCCGGCGCTCGCGTTCTGTGCGGCGATCGTCGGGCTCGCCCTGGGCGTTCCCACGGGGACCATCGCGTGGTGGCTGGTTCGTGGCGCCGGCCAGGGGGCGACGATCGAATTCGCGGCCGACGGCGCGCTGAACTCGTTGATACTCGGCGCTGGCGCGGCGATCGGTTCCGTCCTGCTGGTCATCCCGATCGGCCTCCTGGTCGCGCGCTACCCGTCGCGGGTCGCCAGCCTGATCGAACGCGCGACGTTTACCGGCTATGCGCTCCCCGGCATCGTCATCGCGCTGGCGGTCGTGTTCATCGCCACGTCGACCGTGCCACTCCTCTATCAGACCGTCGCCCTGCTGGTTATCGCCTACGCGGTCCGGTTCCTTCCGCAGACCGTCGGCGGTGTCCGGTCGGCGCTGGTGGCCTACGGCCCCCGTCTCGAGGAGGCCGGCCGCACGCTCGGTGACGGCCCGATCCGCGCGTTTCTCCGACTGACGGTACCGTTCCTGCGGCCCGCGCTGGTGGCGGGCGGCGCGTTGGTCTTTCTCACCACGGTCAAGGAGCTGCCGATGGCCCTGCTGCTCGGCCCGACCGGGTTCGACACTCTCGCCACGCAGATCTGGGACGCCGCATCGGAAGGGTTCTATGCGCGGGCCGCCGGACCGGCCGCGATCCTGCTGTTGCTCTCGGCCGGAAGTGTCGCGCTCCTGCTGCGAGCGGAGGAGGCACCGCGATGAGCGCCCCCGAACGGGCAAGCGCGGTCCGGGTGGCCGATCTCCGTCGCGTCTACGGGCCCATCGCGGCGGTCGACGGGGTGAGCCTCGAGGTCTGGCCGGGCGAGATGTTGAGCGTGCTCGGTCCGTCGGGGTGCGGCAAGACGACGCTGCTCCGGTTGATCGCCGGCCTGGAGGCGCCCGATGCGGGAACCGTCGAGATCGGCGGTCGCAGGGTGGCCGGGGGCGGAGCCGCCGTCCCGCCCGAACGGCGTCGCGCCGGCATGGTGTTCCAGGACTTCGCGCTCTTCCCGCACCTGTCGGTACGGGACAACATCGCGTACGGCCTGCGTGGCGATCCAGACCGGGTCGTGCGGGTCCGCGAGTTGCTCGAGCTGATCGATCTCGTCGACGCCGCCGCCCGCATGCCCCACCATCTTTCCGGCGGCATGCAACAGCGCGTCGCCCTCGCGCGAGCGCTGGCGCCCCGGCCGGACGTGGTCCTGCTCGACGAGCCGTTCTCGAACCTCGATGCCGCCCTCCGAACGCAGCTTCGCGGCGATGTCCGCGACATCCTGCGTGCATCGGCGACCGCGGCCATCTTCGTCACCCACGACCAGGACGAGGCGCTCACGCTCGGCGACCGGATGGCGGTGATGGTCCGCGGGCGGGTTGAACAGTGCGCACCCCCCGAGGTCGTCTACGGCGAGCCGGCGACCCCGTTCGTGGCCACCTTCGTGGGGATCTCCAACCTGCTCCACGCCGAACGCCGCGGGAACGTCGCGGTCACCCGGTTTGGTCCGGTCCGGCTCGTCGGGCCTCGGGCGGACCGAGCGGATGGCCGGTCCCTCGCGGTCATCCGTCCGGAGCACCTCGATGTGGCGGAGGTCCCCGACGGGCCGGCGGATGCGGGCGCGTGGCGGGTCCTCGGCCGGCGGTTCACGGGGGCGGAGATCCTCTACGAGGTCGTCGCGCCCGACGGGGAACGCTTGTGGGTCGAGGCTGGGCCGGCGGTCCGAAGGCTCCGGGTGGGTGACTCGGTCTCGTTGCATCTCCGGGATGTCGAGACCGTTGCGTTCTCGATCGGCCATCCCGTGGCGCCGTCGTCTGCGGCTGGCGTTGCGTCTCCGTCTTCCACACCCGGCGCCGTCGTGCCCACGCCATCCGCGCGGAACGCCGGGCGCGGTTGAGACAGCGACCGGATCGACAGTGCGCCATGATCGGCGCGTGACCGAGACGGACGAGCGGGCGCGCGGCGTTTCACCGGCCCTTCGCGATTCGATCCTGGCGTGGTACGACAGGGAGGGGCGTGACCTGCCATTTCGCGCCACGCGCGACCCGTACGCGATCCTCGTCTCGGAGGTGATGGCCCAGCAGACACAGGCCGCGCGCGCGGGCGAGGCATGGAATCGGTTTGCGGGCCTCTTTCCGACGGTCTCCGTCCTTGCGGACGCGACGCCGGCGGATGTGCTGCGCGCCTGGCAGGGCCTCGGCTACAACCGGCGCGCGCTGGACCTCTGGCGTGCCGCGCGGCGCATCGTGGATGCCCACGGTGGCGAGGTCCCGGCCGACGTCGCGGCGCTCGAGGCATTGCCCGGTGTGGGCCCGTACACGGCTCGGGCCGTCTGCGCATTGGCCTTCGGGCTGCCGGTCGGAGCGGTCGATACGAATGTGCGCCGCGTGCTCGTGCGGATCCTCGTCGGCGGCAACGCCATTGGTACTGCGACGCTCCAACGACTCGCGGACGCGTCCGTCCCGATCGACCGCCCGGGCGCGTGGACCCACGCGTTGATGGATCTGGGCGCCACGCTGTGCCGACCGCGGAGCCCCGACTGTGCGCGGTGTCCCGCACAAGCCTCGTGCCGGTACGCAGAGGGGCGGTTCCAGGGCACGGCCGACGGCGGTGCGTCAGATACGCGCAACACCGGACCCACACGTGCCAGCCGGAGGACCGCACGGGCGTCGCGGTCAGCGCCATCCGCAGCACCATCCGCAGCACCATTCGCGACGACATCTCGCTGGCTGCGCGGCCGGATCGTGGATCGACTTCGCGCCGCGAATGGCGACGGCTGGACCGTCGTCGATGGGCCGATCGGGAGCCACGACGGTGCGGCCGTCGCGGCTGCGCTCGAAGGCCTCGCCCGCGACGGCCTGGTCGAGCTGGACAACACGGGCCTCGACCTCGCCCCGCAATCGAAAGCGCGCCGCGTCAGGGTCCGTCTTCCGGTGACCTGACCCCCGAGACGCTGTCCGAGGAGCAAGACCTCTCCGACAATCTCCCTTGGGCGATAGGAATCTCCCACGGGAGATCGAGGAATCACCCAAGGGAGATCGACGCGGAAGGTCTATCCGCCGCG
>JBBEBJ010000196.1:22743-49310 GCA_040882425.1 Chloroflexota bacterium
CGGGAGATCGAGGAATCACCCAAGGGAGATCGACGCGGAAGGTCTATCCGCCGCGGCGAGCGGTGCCGTCCATCGGTGTGGTCGGCTACGCTTGGCCGGCCATGCCCACCGACACCTCGTCGCCTGCCCCGGCGCCCGATCTCGCCCCCCGTCTACCAGCCGACGATCCCGACATTTTCACGCTTGACCTGCGCGGCCTGCGCCAGCGGTGGGCGGCGCGCGCGGCCCTGCCCGCCATCTCGGCCGAGATGATGACCGGCGCCGATCACAAGGCCCAGGCCCTCGGATATCCGCAGGAGCGCCTGATGGAGCACGCGGGAACCGCGGTCGCGGCGGCGGTCCGCGCACTCGCGATGGACCTCGAACGGTGGGGGACCGGCCCGATCGTGATCCTGTGCGGACCGGGCAACAACGGCGGTGACGGCTACGTGACGGCCCGCCGCCTGGCCCTCGCCGGTGCGCGGGTCATCGTCGGGGTGGTCGCGACAGAAACGCGCCCCAGGGGCGGCGCGGCGGCACGAAACTGGGATCGGATCGCGCGCGACACCGGGATCGACAAGGTGCACCTCCCCGTCGCACGGGATGTGGCGATGTTCGGACGGGGGATCGAGAAGGCCGCTGTGGTCGTGGACGCGCTGCTCGGGACCGGGGTCCGAGGCGTGCTGCGCGATCCGATCCGGTCGGCCGTCGACGTCATCGAACGGGCTCGCGTGGCCGGCGTGCCGATCGTCGCCGTCGATACCCCGACCGCCGTCGATCTCTCGAGCGGCGAACCTTCGGACCCCGCCGTCAGGGCGGACCTGACCGTCACCTTCCATCGCCCCAAGACCGGTCTCCTCACGCGTCGCGGGGCGGCCCTTGCCGGCAAGGTCCTCGTCGCGCCGATCGGCATCCCGCCGGCCGCCGACCGTGGCTGAGCAGCGCCCGATCGGCTCGCAGCCGGGCTGGCGCGAGGTCGTCCTGGTAGCGGGGGCGGTGGTGGCGGTCGTGATCGGAGCGGCGGTGCTGACCGGCCTCCTGCCGGTGGCCATCCAGGACGTGGTCTACCAGACACCGATCGCCATCGTCTTCCTGATCGCAGGGACGGGTTGGTTGTTGTGGCGGATCTCCCGGCGCGGGCCCGGCGCGCCGGATCGATGAGCGTCGAACCCGGTCCATCGGCTGGGCCACCTGGCCCGCTCGAGCGTCGTGGGGAAGACCTCGCCGCGCTCGCGGCCGAGACCTGGGACGTCGTCATCGTCGGTGGAGGGATCGTTGGCGCGGGCGCGCTCCTCGACGCCGTCTCGCGCGGCATGCGGGCGGCGTTGATCGAGCAGGACGACATCGCGGCCGGAACCTCGTCGCGGTCATCGCGGCTGATCCACGGCGGCCTCCGGTACCTGGAGCAGTTCCGGTTCGGGCTGGTCCGCGAAGCCCTCGCCGAACGATCGCGCCTCCTCGCGCTCGCGCCGCACCTCGTGCGGATCGAACCGCTGTTGTTCCCGATCTACGGAATGCCGTACCTGTCGAAGGCGTTCTACGACGCTGGGCTGACCCTGTACGACATCCTCGGGGCGCGCCGTGACGGTGGCTGGCACCGGCGGCTGTCGAGGATCCAGACGCTCGACCTCGCCCCGACGCTCCGCCGTCAGGGTCTTCGCGGTGGACTGCTGTATCACGACGGCGTCGAGGATGACGCAAGGTACACGCTGGCAGTCGCCCGGACCGCCCGGGCCGCGGGTGGCGTGGTCCTGACGCGCATCCGGGCGACGGGGCTCAGGTCTGGCGCCGAGCGTGAGTCGTCCCACCTCGTGACGGCGTCCGATCTGGCGACCGGCAATGACCTGTCCATCGCGACCCGGGCCGTCATCGACGCGACCGGGGTCTGGGCGGCCGAACCGGATCACCCGTTCCGCGGCGACAGCCTGCGGATCCTTCCCAGCCGCGGCGCGCACCTCGTGGTGCCCCGCGATCGGATCCCGAACAAGACCGGATTGACGATCCGGGTGCCGGGCAAGGTGGTGTTCCTGGTCCCCTGGCCGGACCACTGGCTGATCGGCACGACCGACGCGCTGTTCGAGGGACCGTCAGCACGCCCTACCGCGGACGGCTGGGAGGTCGACAAGCTCCTCGCGACAGTCAACGCCACCATGGACGTGACGCTCGGTCGCGAGGATGTGGTGGGCACCTACGCTGGGCTTCGACCATTGATCGCGCCATCGGACGGATCCACCGTCAAGGCATCGCGGGAGCACCGCGTGACGGTCGAGTCGAATGGCGTCGTGCGGATCGGCGGCGGCAAGTACACGACCTACCGGGTGATGGCCCGCGACGTCGTCGATGCGGTGCTCGGGCCCGACGCCGCGCGCGCCCGTCCATCGCGCACCGCCGACTGGCATCTCGTCGGGGCCGCGGAGGTCGATGCCCAGGCGAGGATCGCGTATGAGCTCGCGACGATCCCGTGGGTTGCCTCGGCTGGACGGGGAGTGGCCGCGCAGCTCGTCTCCCGGCACGGGACGGAAGCGCCGGCCGTGGTGGCGCTGGGTGCCGAGCTTGGTCTGCTCCGCCCCCTGGTGCCCGATCGGGCATTCCTCGAGGCCGAAGTCGCATGGGCCGCTCGCCACGAGCTCGCCCTGTCGCTCGACGACGTCCTGGCTCGTCGGATGCGGCTGGCTCCGGAGTTACCGGATCGTGGTGCCGCCGTGGCCGCGCGGGTAGCGGCGATCCTCGGTGCCGAGCTCGGTTGGGGCGAGGCGCGCCAGGCACTCGAGGTCCAGGTCTACCTGGCTTCGGCGCGGCGCGAGTTCGACGTGCCACCGCCGGGTGGGCCCGCGCCGGTGACGCCGACGGAAGCGGCCGTCGACTGAGGCGCCGTCCCTTTGGCCGCCTGGCGTCATCGGGCCGTCATCGAAGCTGAGCATCATGCCGGGCATGACCCTGATCGGCACCCTGATCGGCGACCTCGAGCGCCTCTTTGCGACCAGCATCTATCCACTCCGCGTCCCGATCGCGATCGCCGTCGTCATCGGGCTCATTGGCTTGACGGTCCTCGCGCGTCGTCGCGGCTGGTTTGCCGCGGCCCGACGGCATCCGGGGCGGACGGCGTCGCTGATCGTGGTCGCTCTGGCGATTGGCCTGCCCGTCGGCTGGTACCTCGCGTCGCCCCTGTTCATCCGGACCGAGCTGATCGAACCGGCACCCGTTGGTGCGATCGGGGCAGCGACGGACACTCCGCCAGCGGCGTCGACCCCAGATGAATCGGTGAGCACGGTGGCGACCGGTACCATCCTCGGCGCGGACGACTTCCACTTTGGCGAAGGCACCGCCTCGATCATCGAGACCGCCCCAGGCCGGTACGCCCTGCGCTTCGAGGACTTCTCCGTGCAGAACGGGCCCGATCTCTATGTCTACCTGTCCCCGGCGGCCGACGGGTACACGGACGGAGCCCTCGAGCTCGGGACCCTCAAGGCGACCGACGGCGCCTTCGGCTACGAGCTGCCGGAGGGCACCGATCCGGCTGACTTCGCGAGCGTGGTGATCTGGTGCAAGCAGTTCGCGGTCCTCTTCGCCGTCGCACCGCTGGTGGCCGCCTGACGCTCCGACGCCGAGGAGCTCGAGCAGGGCCCGCGACGCGGCCCAGGATCGGGAAAGTTGGGTCTATGCAAGGCCATATGCACCACGTACTATCCCGCTCGTAAATGCCGCGGAAGCGTCCGTGGCCAGAACGTAGCTCGACGCAACTCGGACTCCTCTCACGGCTGACGCGAGAAAACCCGATGGGCTCGCGCCGGCTACCGAGAGGAGTTTCGTTTTCGTGTACAACGACAAGAACCTCACCTGCGCGGACTGTGGACAGGAATTCGTGTTCACCGCGTCCGAGCAGGACTTCTACGCGCAGCGTGGCTTTACCGAGCCGCGCCGCTGCCCCTCCTGTCGCGCCAGCCGCAAGGCTGCCCGCAACGCCGAGGGTGGTGGCAGCTCGTATGGCGGGTACAGTGCCGGTGGTGGCTACTCTGCCGGTGGTTCGGGTGGTTATGGTGGCGGTGGCGGCGGCTACGGCGCCCGCGATCGTGGCCCACGCGAGATGTTCGCGGCCACTTGCTCGTCCTGCGGCAAGGAAGCCCAGGTCCCGTTCCGCCCGACCAGCGGCAAGCCCGTCTACTGCAGCGATTGCTTCCGCAGCCAGCGCGGCGGCTGATCGAGTCCCTCTCGGTGCGGGCCGACCCACGGCCCGCCTAATTGAACGTTCAACCCGGGTCGTCAGCCGACCCGGGTTTCTCTTTTGGCGATCGAGGTGGCCCTCCGGATTCTCGGTTCGGGGGCGTAGCTAGCCGCCGCTGGAGCGCTTCCCGGCGAGGAGGCCCAGGTCGAACTTGCGTTCCTTGCCGTGCAGCAGCCGGTGGATGTTGTCCGAATGCGCCAGCCAGATGAAGCCGGCACCCACCGCCGCATACAGGACGTACGACAGCGGTGTGGCCGGGGCCACGACGACGAACAGCAGCATGACCGGCAGCATCACCGCAGACCCGAGCAACGATCCGAGCGAGACGTACCGCGTCAGCAGGATCACGCCGATGAACACGGGAGCCGCCAGCACCACGGCGAGGGGCTGGATGACCAGCATCGTCCCGACGCCCGTCCCGACCCCGCGGCCGCTCCGGAACCCCGCGAACACGGACCAGATCGCCCCCGCGACGGCGCTCGCCGCGCAGAGCGCCTCGACCAGCGGATCGCCGCCGCTGACCAAGCGCGCGAGGAGCACCGGCAGCACCCCCTTCGCAAGGTCGCCGACGACCACGACCGTGGCCCATTTGCGACCGAGCGCCCGCAACGCGTTGGTGCCGCCCGTCCGGCCCGAGCCGACCGTCCGCGGATCGGTTCCCCCGGCGGCCCGGGCGACCAGGACGCCGACCGGTACCGAGCCGGCGACGTACGCGACCAGCATCAGGGCGGCGGTGCTGAGGACGAGCAGAGGGTCCAACGGCACGCTCCAATGACCGGTCCGGACGCCGTCCCTTCCGGCGTCTGCGGCCGGAGTCTAGCACCAGGCGCCGGCCGCCCAAAAACGGCGGCCGGCGTGTCTCGGTTGCGCGCCTCGCGACCCCGCGCGTACCATCGCCAGCGATGACCCACCCGCCCAGCCGGCGCTTCCTTGCCGTGCCCGACGAGCGTCGGGCGCGCGCAGTTCAACCCGGTCTCGCGGCTCCCTGAGGCAACCAGACCATGGCCGTCGGCTCGTCCAATGACTTCGATCTCGTGGTGCTCGGCGCTGGCACGGGCGGTTATGCCGCCGCCTTCCGTGCGGCCCAGCTCGGCCTGAAGGTCGCCCTCGTCGACGAGGACAAGATTGGCGGCACGTGCCTCCATCGCGGGTGCATCCCGACCAAGGCCCTCCTCGAGTCCGCCGCATTCGCGGAGCGGGTCCGACACGCCAAGGACTACGGCCTGACGCTTTCGGGCGATCCGGTCGTCGACTACGCGGCGATGGCGGCCAAGCGCGACGCGGTCGTCAAGCGGATGTGGACCGGGCTCAAGACGCTGATCGACAAGAACAAGGTGACCTGGGTGGCAGGCCGCGGCCGGCTCGATGGTCCCGGCAAGGTTCGTGTCAGCCAGACCGGCGAAGACGGCGCGCCCGGCGCCGGCGGTGACCGGACGCTCAACGCCAACGACGTGATCATCGCCACCGGGTCGCGGGTCAAGTCGCTCCCGGGCCTGGAGCCGGACGGCAAGCGGATCGTGACCAGCGACGACGTCCTCCGGATGGACACGCTGCCCAGGGACATCGTGATCGTGGGCGCGGGTGCCGTCGGCGTCGAGTTCGCGAGCATGTTCCACGACGTGGGCGTCAAGGTGACGCTGCTCGAGTACCTGCCCCAGATCGTGCCGCTCGAGGACGCGGAAGTCGGCCGGTTGCTCGAGCGCAGCTTCCAGAAGCGCGGGATCACGGTGATGACCAAGGCTCGCTTCGAGACGTCGTCGGTCAAGGCGGACAAGACGGGGGTTCGCCTGACCGTCGGTCCGGAGGGCAAGGACGCCACGGAGATCGGGGCGGAGATGCTCCTCGTCGCGACCGGGCGGGCTGCCAACATCGAGGAGATCGGCCTCGAAACGACAAAGGTCGAGACCGACCGCGGCGTGATCAAGGTCAACGGCCGGATGCGGACGAAGGAGCCGCATGTCTACGCCATCGGCGACGTCATCGGCGGGCTCTGGCTGGCGCACACGGCGGCCCACGAGGGCCTGATCGCGGCGCACACCATCGCCGGTGACGCCGACGTGCACGACATGGACTACACGCGCCAGCCGCGTGCGACGTACTGCCGGCCGGAGATCGCGTCGATCGGGCTGACCGAGGCGCAATGCGCGGAGCGCGACCTCAAGATCAGGATCGGAAAGGCGCCGTTCCAGGCGATCGCCAAGGCGATCATCGGCGGCGAGTACGAGGGGTTCGTCAAGGTGATCGAGGACGCCGACACGAAGGACACGCTCGGCGTGCACATCATCGGGCCGCACGCGACGGACCTCATTGCGGAGGCGTCGCTGGCGTTCGAGCTCGACGCGACCCCCTGGGAAATCGGGCGGGCGACCCACGCCCATCCGACGCTGTCGGAGGCGATCGGCGAGGCGGCCATGGCCGTCGACGGACAATCGATCAACTTCTGAGCGTGGTGACCACACGCTGACGCAGACGCTCCGGAAGGGCGGCGACAAGGAGGCCGGGATCGCTCGATGGCGGTGACGAAGCGGCGCGACGGCAAGGCCAAGGGTGATGCCGCGGCCGCCCTGGGGGCAGATCTCGGGCTGTCGACGGCCGACCTGATCGAGATGTACCGCCTCGTCGCCCTGGCCCGCGCCGTCGACGAGCGGATGTGGATCCTCAACCGGGCGGGTCGGATCCCGTTCGTGATCAGCGGCCAGGGCCACGAGGGTGCCCAGGTCGGGATTGCCTGGGCGCTCGAGAAGGGGGTGGACTGGATCGCGCCGTTTTACCGCTCGATCGCCACCTGCCTCACCTTTGGCATGAGTGCCCGCGACATCCTGACCGCCCAGTACGCGACCGCGAACGACCCGTCATCGGGTGGCCGTCAGATGCCCGGCCATTACGGCTCCCACGAACACAACCTGGTCTCGGTCTCGTCGCCGGTTGCAACACAGCTCCTGCACGCCGTGGGCATCGCGCTCGCCGCCAGGATCCGCAAGACCGGCCAGGTCGCGATGGCAAGCATGGGCGAGGGTTCGTCGAACCAGGGCGACGTCCACGAGGGCCTCAACTTTGCGGCGATCCACAAGCTGCCGTTCATCCTCGTCGTCGAGAACAACGGCTACGCCATCAGCGTGCCGGCGGCGATGCAGGTCTCGGTCGCCGACGTGGCCGACCGGGCGTCCGGCTATGGGATTCCTGGTGTCGTCGTCGATGGCGCTGACGTGTTGGCCTGCTATCGCGCGTCGCGTGACGCCGTGGCGCGGGCTCGTGCCGGCGAGGGCCCGACGCTGATCGAGGCCAAGGTGACCCGCCTGACCGCGCACTCCTCGGACGACCAGCAGACCAAGTACCGCTCGGCCGAGGAGCTCGCCTCGGAGCGCGGTCACGACGCACTGCCGCGCTTCCGCGAGCAGCTCCGCGAGGCGGGCGTGCTGACCGACGAGATCGAGGCAAACCTGAACGCCGCGATCAAGGGAACGGTCGACGAGGCGACGGATTACGCCGAGGCCCAGCCCGACCCGGACCCCTCCGGCGCGACAAGGTACGTCTACGCCGATCCCGAACTGGCGGAGGAGTCCGGCTGATGCCGACTCGGACCTTCATCGACGCGATCCGCGAGACGCTCGCCGACGAGATGCGGCGGGATCCGACGGTGATCGTCCTTGGCGAGGACGTCGGCAAGAAGGGCGGCGTGTTCCTGGCCACGGACGGGTTGTGGGCGGAATTCGGCGACGAGCGCGTCATCGACACGCCGCTGACCGAATCGATGATCGTGGGGACGTCGATCGGTGCGGCGGTCAACGGGCTGCGACCCGTTTGCGAGATCCAGTTCGCCGACTTCATCTTCCCGGCGTTCAACCAGATCGTGTCCGAGGCGGCGCGCATGCGTTATCGCTCGAACAACGGCTACGGCGTCCCGATGACGATCCGGGCGCCGTACGGCGGCGGTGTCCACGGCGCGCTCTACCACTCGCAGTCGGTCGAGGCGTTCTTCACCCATGTGCCCGGACTCAAGGTCGTGGTGCCGTCGACACCGCACGACGCGCGCGGGCTGCTTCGCTCGTCGATCCGCGACCCGGATCCGGTCCTCTTCTTCGAGCACAAGAAGATGTACCGCTCCGTTCGCGGCGAAGTCCCCGACACGGACTACACGGTGCCGCTCGGCAAGGCGGCGGTCACCCATCCCGGCACGCAGGTCACGGTCATCGCCTACGGGTTGATGGCCCACTACGCCCTCGAGGCTGCCGATCGCGTCGCGGAGGAGGGGATCAGCGCCGAGGTCGTGGACCTGCGGACCCTCCGGCCGCTCGACACGGAGACCCTGCTCGACTCGGTGCGCAAGACCGGCAAGTGCCTGATCGTCTACGAGGACAACCGCTTCGGCGGGTACGGGGCGGAGGTCGCCGCGATCGTGGCCGAGGAGGCCTTCGATTACCTCGACGGCCCGGTCACTCGCGTGGCCGGCCCGGACGTGCCTGCCGTGCCCTACAACCACGTCCTCGAGGAGTGGTTCATGGTCAACCCGGAGAAGATCGCCGACGGGATCCGGACGCTGGCGGCGTACTGACCGGAGCGGGTCCGGCTCCGTAGGGCATCAAGTCCTGGGCTGTGCCCGATTGGTCACGTCCACCAACAGGTCGACGGCCTGGTCGACGCTCATCCGACGACCACGGTCCTTCGCCTGTGCCAGGTCCTCGGGGTCGAGGTCCTCCTTGAGCCGCTCCTTGACGGCACCCCCGGCGATCATGAACAGGACCTCGCTTGGAGGCTTCACGCCGTACAGCTCGCACAGGTTCTCGAACGCACCGAACAGGACGGCGGCCTCTTCCTTCATGCCGAGCTCCAGGGCCACGCGCGAGGCGGGCGCCAGGGTGATGGTCGTGCTCGCGACATCCCGCAACGCCCACGATTCCACGAGGGCGACCGAGGCGATCTCAGTCCCTCTGACCGTGTCGCCGATGGCGAAGTACGCCCACGCCAAGCCGCCGACGGCGATCGCGTGATAAAAGCCGTCATCGAGCCGCTCGAACGCCGCCAGCGACTGCTCGAAGATCCGGATCGCCTCTTCGACATTGCCCTCCTGCATTCGCAGCGTGCCGCGGGTCCAGTGCACGCGCGCCTGACCGCGCTGATCCCCGAGCTCGGTGTACAGCTCCATGGCCAAGTCGGCCTCCGCGGCCGCGGCCTCGACCCCGCTCTTCATGTTGTGCGTGAACATGAGGTTGAAGTGGGCATCCGCTTCGGCGGCCCGGTCGGCCAGCCGGACCGCGAGGTCCCGCTCCTCCTCGTAGAGACGGGTCGCTTCAGCCACGTCGCCGCGCCAGTAGGCGATCCCGCCGGCTGCCGTGACTGCCCAGAGCCGGTCGACGGTCGGTGCGTCCGCGCCCGGCGCGGCAAGCGCCGCCGAGGTGAGCTCGCCGCCGTCGATGAGATCGCCGATCTGCTGCCAGAACCGCCACGCGATCGCGACGAGATGTAGCGCGAGCGTGACGTCTCCGACGTCGATCGCCCAGACGACGGCGGCACGGATATTGGCTCGATCGAGGCTCAGGCGATCGAGCCACGCCGCCTGCTCGCTGCCCGGCAGATGCGGCGCTGCCTCGCGCAGAAGCGCAAGGTAGGCCTCGGCGTGCCTCGTTCGGAGGTCCCGTTCGCGGCCTTCGGCTGCGACTCGCTCGAGGGCGAACGTCCGGATCGTCTGGAGCAGCCGATACCGGACGCCGCCGCCGGTGGCGGCCTCGCTGACGACCAGACTGTGTTCGACGAGGGTGCCCAGCGCGTCGAGCACGTCCGTTCCATGCACGAGGGTGGCCTGATCCAGATCGAAGCTGCCCTCGAACACGGCGAGGTCGTGGAGGAGCCGTTGCTCGGCCGGACCCAGCAGGTCGTGGCTCCAGCCGATCGTGGCATCGAGGGTGCGCTGGCGGCCGGGCACGTCCCGTGGGGCGGCGCCGGGAAGCGGGAGTCGCGCCGCCAGCCGATCCCGGATCGCGGTCACCGGCAGGATCGCGACGCGGGTGGCGGCCAGCTCGAGCCCGAGGGGGAGGCCATCGAGCAGCGAGCACACCTCCTCGACCACCGACGCGTTGGGGCCGGGATCCCAGTCCGGTCGGACCGCGCGCGCCCGCTGGACGAAGAGTTCGGCGCCGGCGCCAAGCTCCACCAAGGGTCCGAGCGGGTACTCCTGCTCCCCCTGGATCCGGAGCGGCGCACGACTCGTGACCACGATCCGTGTGCCGGGCGATGCCCGCAGGATCGAGGCAAGATCACGGGCGGCCTCCAGGACGTGCTCGAAGTTGTCGATGACCAGGAGCGTCGATCGATCGGTCAGGTAGGACTCCAGTGCATCCGCCGCCGGGCGATCCGGGCCGTCGAACAGCCCGAGCGTCCGTGCGATCTCCGCACGCACCAGCGAGGGTTCTGCGACGGCGTCGAGCCCGACCAGCCACACCCCGTCCGGGACTCGATCGAGCCACGCGCGGCCCAATTCGACCGCCAGGGATGTCTTGCCGGTTCCCCCCGGGCCTGTCAGCGTCAACAGGCGATTCGCCGACAGGATGTGGCTGAGCTCCGCGAGCTCGCGCTCACGGCCGAGGAAGCTCGTCAACCGATCCGGCAGGTTGCCGGCGGTCGGTCGCGCCGTCCGAAGTGGCGGGAACTCGTTGCGTAGCCCGGGGACCTCGACCTGGAACAGTCGTTCGGGGGCCGGCACGTCCCGCAGGACGTGACCCCCCAGGTCGCGGACGCCGATCCCGTTCGAGAGGACGTGGTCGGCGAGCAGCCGCGTCGGCTCCGAGACGAGGATCTGGCCGCCGTGACCGGCCGCCGCGATCCGCGCCACACGGTTGACCTCGAAGCCGCCGTAATCGTCACCGGCCAGATGCGCCTCGCCCGTATGCAGGCCCATCCGGACGTGGATCGGGGTTTCAGGCGGCCACGCGTGTCCGCTCAACGTGCGCTGCGCGTCGATGGCCGCGGTCACGGCGGCGCCGGCCTCCGCGAAGGCGCCGAAGAACGCGTCGCCTTCCGTCCGGACGCACACACCCCGCTGTGCGTCCACCGCCCGGCGGATGATCCCGAGATGCTTCGCATTGACCGCATCCCAGCCGGCGCCGAGCACTCGCGCGAGCGCCATCGATCCCTCGACGTCGGTCCGCAGGAAGGTGACCGTGCCAGTCGGGAGATCGGTGCGTCCCGCTCGTCCGTGATCCATCGTCTGTGAGCTACTGCACGCTGATCCGCTCGGCGAGCGTAGCGAGCATGGCCATCGCGGCCTCCGGCCGCTCGCGCAGGATCGCCTTGAGGTTCTCGCCGTCGATGACAAGAGCCCGCACCACGTCACCCTCGGCGATGACGGAGGCCGCACGCGGTCGCTCCCGGAGCACCGCCAACTCGCCGATATGGTCGCCCGACTCGTAGCGGCGGATGAGCCGCTCGCTACCGTCCGCCTGTTCGCGGACGACGCGCACGGAACCCTCCACGATCACGAGGAGCTCGTAGCCGAGATCGCCCTCGCGCATCAACGCGGAGCCGGGCGGGTAGGTCCGCTCCGCACAGGTTGTCGCGATCCGCTGGAGATCCTCGGGATCGAGCTCTTCGAGGAGCGGGACGCGGCGCAGCAGCAGCATCGTGTCGATCTCGCTGATCGTGCGCCCGGTTTCTGCCATCAGGTCCGGCCTTCCTGCAACCTCGATCGCTCGCCGCGCGAGCATGCCCACCCACCGATCGTCGTCGTCGACGAGGCGGTGCAGCACCATATCTCGCGACGGTGCTGTTGCGCCAGCCTCCACATCGAGGAACACGACAATCGCCCGGGCCAGGCGGCGTTCGCCGATCGAATCGAGCGCCTCCATCGCCTGTGCGCGAGTCTCCTGGTCGGTCGATCTGATGCAGCGGCGGATGACGCCGCGTGCCTCGGACGCGCCGAGAACCGCCAGTGCGCCGAGGGCTCGATCGGTGAGCTGGCGCTCTCGCCGTCCCAGCACGGACGCCAGGAACCCGATCGCTGAGTCCGGTGCGTTGCGCGTGCTCCCGTCGTCCTCGATCGCTACCCGCGCGGTCCGCCATGCGGTCGCTCGCGCGATCTGCGTCTCGGCCCAGTCGATGACTTGGTCCTGCACCGCCGGACCGTGTCCGAGCAGCGCCAGCAGCGCGGCGTCCTGCGCGCGGGGCGACCCCGCCATGAGCAGGTCGACGACGCCGTCCGTCTCCGTGTCGCGGCGCGCGAGGAGGTCGGCCGCGGTCCGTCGCACTCGCGGGCTCTCGTCGTCAAGCGCGCGAAGGAGGTCTGCCGCGATCGTCTCGCCCCGACGGAGGCCGCCCACGGCCGCCACCGCCTCGATGGCTGCGTATCGAACGTCGGGTGACGGGTCGGCCAGGAGTCGGGACACACTTCCGGGGTCGGCGCCGCGGCCGTCGAGGGCGATCGCGACGGCGGCGCGGACGGACGCGCTCGAGTCGGCGCCGAGGGGTCCGAGGATCGTGGCGATGCCGTCAACCTCCAGCACGCCCAGCGCACGAGCCGCCGCCGCCCGGACTGCGTGGTCGGGGTCGGCAAGGCGCGCGAGGATCGGTTCGGTCGCCACGTCGCGGGACGGAAGCGACGGCAACGCGGACAGGACAGCGACGCGCACCCCCGGATCGATGTCGTCGAGCGCCGTCGTGAGCGCGTCCGCCGATCCGGGGCCCCCGATCCGGCCCAGCAAGGACGCGGCCATCCGGCGAACCGTCGGTTCCGGCGCGTGCAGCGACGCCAGCAGCGCCGCCGTCACCTGCGGATCGCGAGCAAGCGCGGCAACCCCCGGTCCGCCCTCCAGCACCTGCTCGCCCAGCCCGGCCCGAAGCGTGCCGAGCAGGCTGCCGCCGTACCGACGGCGAATCGCCACGACGACCGCCGTCGCTGCCGCCGCGGTGATCGCGCCGAGCCAGAACACCTGTTCCACGGCGAACAGGCTGCCGGCGCCCAGGAGCAGGATCCCGGACAGGACCATCCCGACCTGCCCCGGAACGCCGTCGATGAACGCGAGCACCTGGGCGCGCCGTTCCGAGGGAATGACGTTGTAGAACGCGCTCCACGCGGCGTTCGAGAGTCCTCGCTGGGTGACCTGCTGGGTGAAACGAACGAGTGCCGCGGTCGCGAACGAGAAGTGGAGAAGCCAGAGGCCGAAGCCCGCCAGGTAGACGAGGGGAAGGACCAGGGCGGCACCGGCCACGCCAAACCGCGCGTAGACGCGGTTCGCGATCGTCAGCGAGACGAGGAACGACGTGGCGGTCACGGCTGCAGACAGCAGGCCGATCGCGGTCGCGAGATCGGCCTCCGATGGGAAGGTGGTCGAGGCAGCCTGCAGGAACGGGTAGGTGATGGAGAAGTAGAGGACGGAGAAGAGCACGTACGCGATGGCGATCAGCCGAAATAGCGGTGACCTGACGACCTCGTCCAGCCCGACCCGCACGTCGCCGACGACCGATCGATCGCCTCGGCGAGGCGGCACACGGGCGCGGCCCGTCCGGGCAATCGAGACGATCAGCAGCGCCACGAGGCCGAGCAGGACCGCCTCGATGACGATCAGCGACTCCGTTCCCGCGCCTCGCGCCACGGGCCCCGAGCCCAGGGTCCCCAGGAAGCTGCCCGCGATGGCCGCGCCGCTGCACAGCGGGAAGAGGCGCTTCGCCTGGCGAGCATCGAACACGGCTCCAGCCACCGTCCAGGCGATGGTCCCCGCGATGGCGCCCGACGCGTACGTCACGAGCCAGATCATCGGGACCACGGCGTCCGTGCCGCCGGCCATGATGAGCCGCCCGGCGACGAGCACCACGCCAGCTCCCAGCAGGATGCCCGCCATCAGGGGCGTCCGCGGGAGACGTCCGAGCGCAGCGCCATAGGCCAGCGCGGCCAGCAGGCTCAACGCCCCGAGGCCAATGAACAGATATGGCAGCGTCCCGGCGCCGAACCGGCTGACCACCAGTGTGTCGACACCTACCTCGCCGAAACCGCGGCCAGCCTCCAGCGCCATGAAGAGCAGCGCGACGAGGGCGAGGATTCGCCCCTCGCCGGCGCGGATGCCGGCAGTCCTGGCGAGCGCCAACGCGCGACCGGCACCGGGGGACGCCTGCATCTGTGCATGATGCCCGGTCAGTGGCCGGCCGAACCACTCGACCCGGAGGCGTCGATGGGCGAGACTACCGGCATGGATCGGGCCGTGCCGTTCAGCAGCTGGTACATCGGGGGCGTCGCGCCCGCCGTCTGAGGGGGAGGTGTCGATGGGATCGAACACAATGCCGGGCGCTGCCAAGCCGGCGCGTGATTTCGGTGAGGTTGATCGACGCCTGCGCGAGATCCTCGAACCGCTCCGATCGCGTTTCGCGGTGACAAGGGACAGCCCGGAAGCCCTTGCGATCGAGATCCCAGGGTTGGAAGGCAAACCGTGGGGCTACATCGCGGGTGTCCGGCCCGGCAAAAGCTACGTCAGCTTCTACCTGATGTCCGTCTACGCCTCTCCCGAGCTGATGGCGTCGATGTCGCCCGAGCTGCGCCGCCGCATGCAGGGCAAGGCCTGCTTCAACTTCACCAAGGTCGACGAGCCACTCTTCGCCGAGCTGACGCGACTCACAGAGGCCGGCCTCGAGCCGTTCGTCGCGAGTGCCCGCCAGGCAGACAGGGAACGGACTCCGGCGAGATCACGCTAGGGGACAGCGAGGTTCTGTCCCCTGTGGTCTCTCCTCGCGTCGTCGGGATCGGTCCGAAGAGGAAGCGCTGAAGGCCGGTCGCCGACACATCGAGAGGCATCGGCCTGCGCGATTGCCCGCGAAGTCAGGTGACATTGCGGGACACTGACTGACGCTCCGTCTATCCGCGTGGCGAGGACCTCTTCCTACTTGGGGTGCCGACAGGCCACGGGTGACATTCGCGAATCTCAGCCGCAGGTCGTCAGCCGGCGCGGGCGATCCGCGGCGTCGTCGAGCGGAGCATTCTCTCCTCGAACCGCTTCGCGGCGGCGTCCAGCGTGTCGAGATGCTCTTCGAGCCTCTTGCGGGCCTCCTCGGCGGCCGCATCGAGCCCGGTCAGCTCGAAGATCCGCCAGTGCTGGATGATCGGCAGGAGCACCTCGTCGCGATGGACACGGAGGTCGTAGATGCCGGCCTTGGCGATGGTCGCGGCCTTGCGGAGGAAGCCGGGAATGCCGGCACCCGGCATCTCGAACGCGAGCACCTCGTCCACGATCGCGCGGATCGCCGCGGACGGATCGATCTTGATCGCCGCGCCCAGGATGTCACGGTAGAAGACCATATGGAGGTTCTCGTCGGCCGCGATCCGGACCATGATCCTGTCGGCGACGGGGTCGTCCGAGTAGCGGCCCGTGTTCCGGTGAGCGATCCGCGTCGCGAGTTCCTGGAACGCGACGTAGGCCAGGCCGCGGAGGAGGCCCGGGGCGGCGTGATCGTAGCCCTGCTGGAGCTGCGTCATTCGGCCGCGCTCCAGGGCGATCGGGTCGATGTTCCTCGTGACCGTCAGGTAATCCCGGAGGACGATCGCATGGCGGCCCTCCTCGGCGGTCCAGCGTCCGACCCAATTGATCCACGCGCCGTCGCCCTGGCCGAACATCCCATGGATCAGGCGGTGGTAGCTCGGGAGGTTGTCCTCGGTCAGGAGGCCGATCTCGAAGGCCGTTTGGGCGACGCCGGTCAGGCGTGGCTGGTCCGGGGTCCACGGATCCTTGTCGAAGTCGCGGCCGAGGCGGTAGGGGATGTAGTCGTGGGGGAACCACTCCTGGGCGACCCTGGCGTGGCGATCGTACAGGCGCCCGGCTTCGGGCTCGAGCTCGTTCAGGAGGCCGATGTCGTCCGCGACGGATGCAGTCTTGTCGAGCCGCCTGCTCATGAATTGTTCTCCCTCCGCTTGGCGCCAGGGTGACGTGTGTCCGACTTCGCTCCGGATACAGAAGTGTATGCACGCACGATGTTTCCTGAGGCTCCCCCGCAGCGTGCTGCATTCTGACAGGCGGCCGGCCCTAACAAACGCGCCCGCGTTCCGTTCTCACAACCGAGACCCGGCCTGGCTCATACCACCGGGGGCGATGAGGGACCATCAGCTTGGTGCCAGTGCGCAACCGAATTCACCCAGGATCTCCACCCTGCTAGTCGCGCCGCAAGGTGCGGTATGGAGACTGCGACCATGATTAATCCCACTGGTTCCCGTCGCGCGTTCCTTCCCATCGCGGGCCTGATGACGCTCCTCCTCGTCGCGGCTCCGGTCCTGGCAGCCAAGCCCGACAAGGGGCCTGAACTCGCCAGGACGCTGACTGGCACGGTCGCCAGCTCGGAGGATGGGAAGGGCCGCGCGATATTCACGATGACGGTCGGTGGCGTCGCGTGGGAGCTGTCGGCTGGGCCGAGGTGGTTCTGGGGCGCCAACAATCCGCTTGCACCATTCGTCGGGAAGTCGGTCGAAGTGGCGGGCACCTACCACGCGGGCGAGAACAACCTCGATGTCGACACCGTCGACGGCAAGGCCCTGCGCGCGCCAGGTCGACCAGCCTGGGCGGGAGGCCCGAAGGTCGTGGGCAAGGGCCACCCCGGCTGGAAGGATGGCAACCCCGGCAACGGTCTCGGCCGCGCAAATGCGCCCGGCCAGCTCAAGGACAAGACGACACCGCCCTCCGCGGACTGATCCGCTTCCGTACAATCCCGCGGGTCTTATGACCCGGTGCATCGCCGGGGCTCGAGCCGGAGGGCAAACCTACCGCCCTCCGGCTCTTGGATTCTCAGCGCGAGTCGCAATCCGCACCATCAAGTCGGACGCCCGGCCACGTACTGGCTTCTGGTGAGGCGCGAAACGCTGCTTGAACGTGAACGCCTCGGGCGTCGGGCCCTCCATTTCCAGGAGTTGCAGGCGTCGCAGCGCGTCCTCGACGGTCGGGATCGTCCCCGCCGGCTGCCACCACAGGACGACGTTCGGCCCGGCCGAGCGCTCGAACCACTCGAACCGGCGAGCAAACACGGTCTTGTGATCCGAGCGATACGTGAAGTCGAAGAGATCGTCAGGTGATTCCCAGACGGTGAGGTTGACGATGAACAGCGGGTCGTCGTCGTACTTGAGGTCGGTCGCGTTGCCGCTTTCGCCCTGGAGTCGCCAGACAAAGCCCGGGCTTCGCTCGGCGAGCTGGTTGATCTCGTCGAGGCGAGCCATGAAGTCGGCCATCCGAGCATCATCCAGCGCCGCAACCGCCCGACCGACGTTGAGCTGCGCGATCTGATAGCCCCGCAACGAACCACCCCGCAAGTGCAGGCCGATCGCTCGTCGGCCAGGCTCGATCTTACGGGTCGTCGTCCAACCACGGCTCGCGTGGCGCCACACCGATCGGTGGACGAACGCACTCGCCGACCGACCGCGGCCTTCGACGCCCAAGACAATGGCCCGGGCCGCCGATGGCCCGGGCCTTCATCGATTGGTGGGAGCCGGCAGGTCACCGCCGGACGAGGATCAGCGTCGAACCGTGCCTTCGGTTTCCTCGATCTCTTCCTCGACCTGGTCGCCGCTCCCGGCGCCGGCACCGGCGCCAACCGCCCCGCCAATCACCGCGCCGGGAGGCCCACCGATCGCACCGCCGATCGCCGCACCGGCGACGCCGCCACCGACGGCGCCCGTGCCCGAACCGACTTCATCGTCGCCTTCCGAGGCCTCGCCAGCGACGGCACCACCCGCCGCCCCGATCGCCCCACCCACGACGGCCCCCGGAGGTCCGCCGACGGCCATCCCGACCGCCGCACCGCCGAGCGCCCCGGCACCGGCGCCGATGGCCTCGCGCCCGCCCTCTTCGTTCTCGGGCGCCGTGTCGTCGTGGGTGTGCCCGGTCGTCGCGTCGTCGAGGGCGTCGTCGTGCGGATGGGTGTGTTGATTCCGGGTCGTATCCATCTGGAGCCTCCTTCGATCGGTAGTGGGTCCCCCGCCAAGCCACCTGCGTCATGCGACGCCGTACCGAACGTACGCACCGCTCGGTCCCGTCAGACGTACAGGAGAGCTCTCCCGCGTATCACCCGTGTGACGGCGTCACCGGCCCCGGGTTAGGCTGCCCGGGACGGGCTCGCCCGGTCATGGACGGGCTCGCCGTCCTCGATCGATCGGCGGAGGCGCGGATCGCCGATGCGTGGCGGTCGGTCGGCTTCGAGCTCGAGTCGCTGCGAGCGGCGACCGCCGACGACCTGCGCGCCACCCGGTCGTCGTGGGCACGCCGCCTGGGCGATCGACCCGTCTGGCGTATCGACCTCCGGCGGTAATAACCTCCGGACGCTCGCCTCGCACTCGAGCCCAAGATGGGCGACACTAGCGCCTTACCGATTCGACCCCAGCGCGCCGATCCAGGATCGGCCGCCAGCGGAGGACCTGCGAACGTGGCCAAGGTGACGATGCCCCAGCTCGGCGAGAGTGTCGCCGAGGGGACGATCGGGAAGTGGCTCAAGCAGCCGGGCGACCACGTCGACAAGTACGAGCCGCTCGTCGAGGTGATCACGGACAAGGTCAATGCCGAGGTCCCGTCGCCGTTCGAGGGCGTGCTGCGCGAGATCCTTGCCGAGGAAGGCGCGACCGTCCCCAACAACGCCGAGATCGCCGTGATCGAGACGGCCGACGAGGGGGACGGCACGGCTGCGGCATCCGAACCGCAGCCAGCTGCTGGGGCGGCACCAAAGGCCGAAGCCGCGGCCGCGCCCGCTGAGCGGACAGCCGAACCGGCGCCACAACCCGTTAAACCCGCCGGACCCGCCGGCAGCGACGAGCGTGGCCCGGCGCCGGCCGCGGCGCCGACCGCCAGCGGGGACCCGGATGCGCGAATGACCCCCGCCGTGCGCCGCCTCCTGCGCGAACACGAGCTGTCGGCTGCCCAGATCGTCGGGACCGGTGGTGGTGGGCGGATCACCCGTGAGGACGTCCTCAAGGTGATCGAGGTGATCAGGCAGGGCGGCGCGGCACCGGCGGTCGCAACCGCCCCGGCGCCTTCGGCAGCAGGCCACGCGGCGATCGGCATCGCACCCGTCGCACCCCGGACCCCTCCGCCGTCCCCCGCGCCTGCCGCCGGCACGCCGGTCGTCTTCCCCGAGGGCGCCGACGAGTTCCTGCTCCCGATGACCCGGATGCGCTCGGGGATCGCCGCGCAGATGACCCGGGCGCTCGCCGTTCCGCACGCCTATGTCCACATGGAGGCCGACGTCAGCGGCCTCGTCCGCGCCCGAGAGAGCGCCAAGCGCGACTACCAGGCACGCGAAGGCATGTCCCTCAGCTATGTGCCGTTCGTGATCAAGGCCGCGGTCGACGCCCTCCGCCGCTTCCCGACATTCAACGCCCATTGGACGGAGCAGGGTCTGCTCGCCAAGCGGCACATCCACATGGGTGTCGCCGTGGCCGTCGAAGACGGCCTGCTCGTCCCCGTGGTCCGTGACGTCGACCAGCTGTCGATCGCGGGACTGAACCGCGCGATCGCGGAGGTGGCCGAGCGCGCCCGGGCCGGCAAGCTCAAGCTCGAGGACTACGGCGGAAGCACGTTCACGATCGACAATACCGGCTGGTTCGGTTCGATCCTGACCATGCCGATCATCAACGTCCCGGAGGTCGCGATCCTGACCATGGAGGCGATCACCAAGCGCCCGGTGGTCCGCGAGACCGCCGACGGCGACGTGATCGCCATCCGACCGATCATGAACATGGTCCTCGCCATCGACCATCGCGCAAACGACGGTGCCAACGCCGCCGCGTTCCTCCGCTCTGTCAAGGCCTGGCTCGAGGGGGTCGGTCCGGAGACTCCGGTCTACTGACCGACCCCGGTACGCCCCGCCGCGCGGCGGCCCGCGCAAACCCGGCCCGCGACCTGAGCCGTACTACACTTCGACGATGGCTCGCGATCTCCCGATGTTCAACCCACCCGGAGGGTCCGGGCACGGACACCAGCCCGCCGAGCTGCCGACGATCGCCATGGGGGGCGGCCTCGTCGGCGATGCGGCACTGGACGGTTCCACGGCCCTGCGCCGCCATCCCGACTGGATCCGTTCGCGGCTGCCGACCGGCGAGACCTATCACGACCTGAAGGGGCTGCTTCGCGGCCTCTCGTTGAACACGGTCTGCGAAGAGGCCCGCTGTCCCAACATCGGGGAGTGCTGGGACCAGCGAACGGCCACGATCATGATCCTGGGCGACACCTGCACCCGCGCCTGCGGGTTCTGCGCGGTCAAGACCGGGCGCCCGACCTGGTTCGATGACGATGAGCCCCGCCGCGTCGCCGAGGCGATCGGCACGCTCGGCCTGGAGCACGTCGTGGTCACCAGCGTCGCCCGCGACGACCTGCCCGATGGCGGTGCCAGTGTGTTTGCCGAGACGATCCGCCAGCTGCGCCTGACCTCGCCCGGCATGGGCGTGGAGGTCCTGATCCCCGACTTCAACGGGGTTGACGCCTCGCTCCGGGTGGTCATGGACGCGCGGCCCGACATCCTCAACCACAACCTCGAGACCGTCCGTCGTCTCCAGAAGCCGGTCCGCAAACGCGCCAGATGGGACCGGACCCTGCAGGTGCTCGATCACGCCAGGACGATGGCGCGCGAGATCGGCTATCCGGTCCATACCAAGAGCTCCTTGATGGTCGGGCTCGGCGAGGAGCGCGATGAGCTGCACGAGGCGTTCGTGGCGTTGCGCGACGTCGATTGCGACATCCTGACCATCGGGCAGTACCTGCGGCCGTCCCTGCAGCACCTGCCGCTCGAGCGCTACTACCATCCTGACGAATTCGCCGAGATGAAGGAAGAGGCCCTGGCGCTCGGCTTCAAGCACGTCGAGTCGGGGCCGCTGGTGCGGTCGAGCTACCACGCTCGGGACCAGGTCCCCGGCGCCGAGCTCAGGCGGCTGCGCCGGCAGGCCACGGTCGACGCCGAGGGTCGGGTCATCCCCCTGGCGGGCTGACCACCGGGCTCGCCCGTGAGCGTCGAGTTCGAGCCGATCAGGCTGGGCCGGCGGGGCCGGCGGATCGAACCGGTCACGCTCGGTGCTCTGGCCGTCGTGGTGGCGCTCGGGTTTGCCGTGATCAAGCCGTGGGCTGCATCGGGGACGGCCCCCGGCCTGCCTGTCGACGGATCACCACCGACCGCAATGGCGAGCGACGTCGTTGAGCTGCAGGCCACGCCCGTCGCCGTGCTCCCACGCGTCATCCAGGCCCGGGGCGCCTCCTCCCTGAGTTGGGATGCCATCGAAGGCGTCCTCCGTCGACACGACGCCTGGGGCGTCAGGGCCATCGTCACAGTGCAGCAAGCCGATAGCCCGATCAGCGACCGCTATCGGTTGGTCGAGCGCTGGTATCCGCTGGCAGCCGACGGCGACGCGGCGCGGGCGATCGTGGTCGACTCGAACGACCGAGGCGTCCTGGCCCTGGGCGTCACCTTCCCGCCGGCCCACACGCCGCTCGACGTCCGGATCTGGCGGAGGACGGATGCCGGCCTGGAATGGGTCGACACCGAGCCGCTCGATCCGGTGCCGTCGGGCGGGGCGTTCCTGTACCGGCGGCCGGGCGCAAACCCCGCCGCGCCACGGACATGGGCAAGCGGCGAGTACCGGATCGACATCCTCGTCGACGGATCGGTCCGGCGGTTTGGAATCGCGATCCCGGACCGGTTCTCGAACGTGCCGAGCGCACCAACGCGCCCCTCCCTGCGGGACCTGGGTCCAATGGTCGCGCCGACCAGGGCCCTGCTGACGGAGCTGCCCGCGGGTCTGTTCGCGACCGTCAACGGCGTCGCGGTCCCTCTCGGAGGGATCGAGGGTGAGCCGCTCGACGAGACGACGGCGTGGCTCGACGTCGATCCGGGGACCGGGCGCGAGCCGCGTTCGTTCGTGGCGAGCGCCTACCTGCCGCGCGCCACCGGGCTGGGCGTGGCGTTGCCGGCTCGATCGGTGGTGATGGCCGGGTCCGTGACCCGGCTGGCGCCTGACCCGCTGCCGGTGGAGCCTCAGCGCGTGGATGCCGGCGCCGACGGGCGGACCCCGAGTGCGTTGGCCCTGTTCCGCGCACCGGGAGGTTCGGAATGGGAGCCCGGCGTCTACCGGCTGTCGTTGCGGTGGGGGGATGTCGAGGGCCTCCACGATGCGAGCTGGCACGTGGAGCTCCGACCCGGACCGATTCGCGAAACGCCGCGGCTGCTCGCGGCCGCCCGTGGCTGGGCGCGTTACGCCGGCTCGACCGGCGTCATCCTCGGGACCGCGGAGCCGCTCGAAGGTGGGCCTCGCTCCGTGACGATCCGGCTCGTCCGGCTCCGACCGGACACGACCGCCTATCCGGTGACTGCGGATATCGGCTGCGGCGGTACGGTCATCGACGGCAATCCCGGCATTCTCGGGTTTGCGTATCCCGGCGACGAGTACGCAACGACGGCGAGCGCCCGGATCCTGCTGCCGTTCCCGAGCCGCCGCGACCAGGTCATGCTTACCGCAGCCTTCGGGGTTCGGGGGTTGATCATCGTAGCGCCGGCCCGTAGCCCGATCCTCGCCCCTGGGACCTATCGGTTCACGATTGGCGACGGCGAGCGCAGTCGTGACTACGCGCTCTGCCTGGGGATGGCCACCTTCGACGACTGATCGCCGCGGGGGCGGCGATCGAGAGGCCCCTGGTCCGCTATCCTCCCGGCATGTCCCGCCCACTCTCCCGGAAGGTCGCGCTGGCCGAGCTCCACTGCCATCTCGGCGGCGCGGTCACCCCGGCGATCATGTGGGGGATCGCGCACTCCCAGGGGATCAAGCTCCCGACGAAGGACTATTGGGAATTCCGGGACATGATCACGGTCTCGCCCCGGCGCAATCGCTCCTTCGACGGCTATCTGCAGCTCTTCCACTGGACCGAGCTCATCCAGAGCTCACCGCTCGCCGTCGAACGCTCGGTCTACGAGGTGGTCGGCGGCGCGTATCGCAAGAACAACGTCACGACCATGGAGCTGCGCTTCAACCCGATGAAGCGTAACCGTGGCGGCGAGCAGGACCTCGACCACATCGTGGCGGCGGCCGTCCGCGGAATGGATCGTGCGACGCTCGAGTACCCGGTCAGACCCGGCCTGATCTTCTGCCTCGACCGCGCGTTTCCGTACGAGCTCAACGAGATCATCGTGGAGAAGGCCATCCTGTGGCGGGACCGCGGCGTGGTCGGTGTCGACATCGCCGGACCCGAGGCGGCCACGTTCCGGGTCGCCGACTATCGACGCCTGTTGCGGCGAGCCCGCCAGTACGGCCTCGGGATCACGGTCCACACCGGGGAATCGGGCCCGGTCGATGAGGTGGCGCGTGTCGTCGAGCTGCTCGAGCCCGACCGGATCGGCCACGGCGTCAAGGCCGCGTACGACCCCCGGGCGATGGCGATGATCCGCGATCGCGGGATCGTCCTCGAGATCTGCCCGACCTCCAACCTCAACACCCGGGTGGTGTCCGGCTGGGACGAGTTCCGCTGGATCTTCGATACGTTCCGCCGCAACGAGATCCGCTTCACGATCAACACCGACGGCCCCGAGATGCTCAAGACCTACATCCGCGACGAGCTGGCCCAGCTCGGACGGCTCGGGATCCTGTCCGTGGCCGACCAGGAGGAGGTCGCCGCGACGTCGCTCGCCGCGTCCTTCGTGCCCAACGTGTCGGACGTGCCGGCGCCCCGGCTCGAGCCGGCGTCGCGCGTCGTCGTCGAGCGCGAGGAGGCGTAGGAGTCTGCCCGGCCGGGCCGCGCTGGACCGCCGGCGCCCGTGTCAGTCGCCCGTGCGCTCGCTGATCAGGTAGGTGCAGCACCGATCCCCGGAGGCGATGTGCTGCTCGCGGACCACGTCGGCTCCGAGCAGCTCCGAGAACAGCTCGAGCTCGGCCGCGCAGGCCGCGGGTGAACCTGCCGCGACGTGATAGATCGCGCAGTTGTGCTCCACGAGTCGGATCGCGCCGTCGGAGTCGACCGACGCGCTGGCCAGGTAGCCGTTGTTGGCCTGGATCACCGCGAGCTCCCGAACCCGTTCGAGCAGCGGGGCGCCATTGGTAAAGCGTTCGCCGAGGTCGTCACGGACCCGGGCGCTGAGCTGGCGACGCCGGGCGCTGAAGACCTCCTCGACGAGGTCGTCACCGCCGATCGCCTCGATCGCGGCGAGCAGCCCGGCCGCCAGCCCGTCGTAGTTCGCCGGGAAGAGGTCCTGGGCGTCGGGCGTGATGTCGTAGAGGTGTCTCGGGCGCCCGACCCCGTGACGGACGGTCTGGCGGCTGACGAGGTGTGCTGTCTCGAGCGCTCGGAGCTGCTGCAGGACGCCGGTGCGACTCGCGCCCAGGCGCGTCGCCAGCTGGTCGGGGGTGCTCGGGCCGTCGATTCGCAGGCGGAGCAGCAGATCGCGACGAAGGCTCGAGGCGCCGGTGCCGCCGGTGGTCGGGAGCGGCGAGTGGCGCAGGTCCACGGCGGCCGACACGAGGGGCTCGGACATGGCGACAGGCTAGCACCGGCGCCCGTCGGACGCTGCAAGCGTGTCGGACGCTGCAAGCGCCGGGGACCGGCGCCGTGTAGGCTCCCGCGATGGATCTTGACCTGCCCGCCGAGCATGCGCTGCTGCGCGATACCATCCGCGACTTCATGACCGCCGAGGTTGCGCCGGTCGTCGACGAGCACGAGCGCGATCGCCGCTTCCCGATCGAGATCGTCCAGCGGATCGGTGAACTCGGCTGGCTGGGTATTCCGATCCCCGAGGACGAGGGCGGGGCGGGGCTCGACACCCTGGCGTACGCGGTGGCCATCGAGGAAATCGGCCGCGTCTGGGGTTCGCTCGGGCTGATCGTCGCGGCGCACACGAGCCTGGGTTGCGGACCCTTGCACCTGGCCGGTTCGGCCGACCAGAAGCAACGCTATCTCGTGCCGATGGCGCGCGGCGCGGTGATCGGCGGGTATGGCTTGACCGAGCCCGGAGCCGGCAGTGATTCGGGCGGCACGAGGACGATGGCAAGACTCGAGCACGGCCCCGACGGCGGGACCTGGGTGCTCGACGGCGGCAAGCGCTTCATCACCAACGCGGGGCAGGCCGGAACCTACATCATCACCGCGCGGACCGGGGTGCGCGATGACGGGTCACCCGAGATCAGCGCGTTCATCGTGCCCGCCGATACGCCGGGGTTCAGCGTCGGGCGGCTCGAGGAGAAGCTCGGGTTGCATGCATCGGCAACGGGCGAGCTCGTCTTCTCCGGGGCGCGGATCCCGGCGGCGAACCTGCTGGGCGAGCGCGGCGACGGCTTCAAGATGTTCCTGCGGATCCTCGACGGCGGGCGGATCAGCATCGGTGCGCTGGCGGTGGGTCTCGCCCAGGCGGCGCTGGATGCGGCGATTCCGTACGCCAGGACGCGCGAGCAGTTCGGCCGGCCGATCGGGACGTTCCAGGGCGTCGCGTTCATGGTCGCCGACATGGCCACCGAGATCGAAGCCGCCCGGCAGCTCGTATGGCGAGCAGCCTGGCTCAAGGATCGGGGCCGCGACTACGGCCTCGCGGCCGCGCAGGCCAAACTCTTCGCCTCCGAGGTCAGCTCGCGGGCGACCAACGCGGCCATCCAGATCCACGGCGGGTACGGCTATGTCACCGAGTATCCGGTGGAGCGCTTCTTCCGTGACGCCAAGCTGACCGAGATCGGCGAGGGGACCAGCCAGATCCAGCGGCTGGTCATCGCCCGCCGGATCCTGGACTTGCGAGTCGTTTAGCGGCGGCGGCGCCGGGGCGTCGGCCCTCCGAGTCGAATCTCCGATGGTTCCAACCACGCGGAACGAAACGGGAGACCGCGCCGGCGCTCGGCTCGAGCCAGGTAACCGCGGATGAAGCCGCGCCCGGCATGATCGCGGAGTCAGCCGCACGGCCCGTGCGATGGAGACGACGTGCCAAAACGAAACGGCCCGGGAATCGAGCTGCTGGCCGACCCAACGCGGCGCCGAATTGTCGCGGCGTTGGCCCTACGTCCAAGGCGGCCGTCGAGTCTCGCGGCGGAGATCGGCCTGAGCCGACCGGCGACCACGCGCCAACTCCACCTCCTTCGCGATGCTGGCCTCGTTCGTTCCGGTCGCTCGACAGCCGATGGGCGGGCGATCCTGTTCGCGCTGGAGCCGCGCCGACACGGCGTTATCACCGCCTGGCTTGCCGGTACGGAGATCGGCCGCCCGGGATTTGCGTCCGAACGCGGCGTTCCAATCCGACCGGCGTTCGAGCTGATCGACGCGGACCCACGGGTGATCCCGCCCCAGGCACCCGACGATCATTCCGCTTGACCCGAACGATCGCGAAATCGACTCCGAGCAGGGGTCGTTCGGCCAAGCCGTGATCCCGCCCCAGGCACCCGACGATCATTCCGCTTGACCCGAACGATCGCGAA
>JBBEBJ010000196.1:49410-67068 GCA_040882425.1 Chloroflexota bacterium
ATCGACTCCGAGCAGGGGTCGTTCCGCCAAGCCGTGACCTCGACCGGCGCCGGCGGGTCGGCCCGCAGCCGACCGCCGGAGACCACCTCTCAGCGCAGCGGCGGCGCGGGGATTCTGGCCGCCTCAGCCCCCCGTGCCCGCCGCGGCGGCGAGGCCCGCCCGGAGGGCACGCTCGAACTCGGGCGCCCATGGGCCCTGGCCGGCCAGCACGAAAGGCGACTCCTCGGCCGTCTCGAACGTTTCGGGATCGGTGACGAAACTCGCGGCACAGGTGTCGACCGACGCGCGCAGCCGCTCGAAGGCCTCGCGGTTGCGGAAGATGTAGATATGGATGCGGACGAAGTCGGCCTGGTCGAGGCCTCTTGCATCGAAGGCGATTGCCGTCGGCGTCAGGACGGGGTCGGCGCACCCGGCATCGCCTGACACGAAGTGGTCGACAACGAGGCCCTGCAAGGCCAGCTGGGCGGTGATGCCCGGGAAGTCAGCGGGCGTCGCGGGCGGCGGCGTCGAGGAGATCGTCCCGCAGGCGGCCACGAGGACCGCGGACAGGAGCAGACAGACCGCACGGATCGGTCGCCGGCCGGCGACCGCTCGTTGATGGGGCACGCCACGAGGCTAGCACTGCGGGCCGCTCGGCAACGGCCAGTCGCCCCGGTCGCGCATCGTCCGCGCGTTGGCTACCACGAGCCGGCGGAGCCGCGGAGCACCAACCGAATCAACGTTCCCGGGCACGACGCTTGGCATCGCGGAGTCGTTCGAGCGTGTCCGCCGCAACGGCTGGCGCTTTGGCGCGAGGTGGTTCGGCGGGAGGTGGCCCAGCGGGAGGCGTCGGCGACTCGCTGCGGGATGGTGCAGCCGGTGATCGACCGGCGGGCGGTGGCTCGGGTGGCAGTGGCTCGGCTGCCGGTCCGGCGACGAGCGCCGGTGCCGACCCACCCAGGATCGCGGACCGCGCCTCGCTCGAACCGGCCCGTTCGCGGGCGGCAAGGAGGCTCTCGCCGGTCGCGGTTCGCCGCGCCGTCGCTGCGCGTCGCCGCCCCATGTCCCGGACCCAGCCGCGTGCCGCGGCAAGCTCGCGCCGGCCGAGCGACATCCGTCGCAGCGCGATGTCGAGCGGCCACAGGAGCAGCGCCAGGACGAGCAGCAGGGGCCACAGCTCGGTAAACCGGTCGGTGGCGGTCAGGTCGTGGCGCCAGGGATCGAGCGGCGTCACGACCGTCGATCCGCCACCGGCGGTCCGCAGGGCGGCCAGGACCGATTCGTTGGCACCGAGCACGCGGTACTCGGCCGGGGTCTGCGCGACCAGCCCAACGGTCCGCCCGAGCGGCGACGACCCCGGTCGGGTCTGGGTGACGCGGACGGCGTAGGCGCCCGGATCGATCTCGCCGAGCGGCGCCTCGTACACGCCGGGCGCGATCTGCACGAGGTTGACGGTTCGCGGCTCGAGATCGGGTCCCACGACCACCGCGGTCGTGGAATAGAAGTCGCGCGGCGAGCCGTCCGACTCGACACTCTCCACGTGGAGCCCGGTCTGGGCGCCATCGGACTCGAACGACGCCTCGATGCCTCCGGTCTCCTCGCCCGGGAACGTCCAGCTGACAAGCTGGCTGAAGAAGCGATTGAACCCGGGCCATGCCACCCAGTCCCTGGCCCAGCGGCCGGTGGCGTCCGAGGTCCAGGCGACCGAGCGCCCAAGCCCGTACTGCCACTGGGCAAGCAACGGGTCATCGCGGGCGGTCACCAGCACGCTCTGGGCGGCGGGCTTGATCGTGGTGCCGTTGTAGCCGCGAAGCTGGGGGAGGCCATCCTCGAGCCCGCGAAGGATGGGCGACGACGAGGTCTGGATCGGGAAGAACGCCTCTTCGACGATCTGCTGCCCGGACACCTGCTGGGTCTCCTTGAGGAAGATGTCCGGGATGCTCGAGGGGTTCGCGGCGTTGTAGAAGCGGCCGCCGCCCTGCTGGGCGAGTCCCTCCAGGAAGGGGTTGGAGCCGCCACCGGCGCCGACAGTCGAGAGCGTGATGCCCGCGGCCTTCATCCGGGCCAGGATCTCGTCGTACTGGCCGGACGACGACCAGCCGTCGGTCAGCAGGATGATGTGGCGGCGCGTCGCGGTCGCGCCCTCGAGCGATTCCACCGCCTGGTCCAGACCCGCGAAGATGTTGGTCTGGCCGTCCGCCCGGATCCCGGCGATCGACCCCTGGAGATCGTCGACGTTGCCGAGCGGCTGGGTCCGCACGACCCAGTGGGCCGCCTCGTTGAAGCTGACCACGCCCAGCTCGTCGCGTTCGGTCAGCGCCGCCGCGGCCCGGAGGATCGCCTCCTTGCCGATGTCGACCTTCTGGACGCCGCCGATCCCGGTGCCGCCGCCACCCTGGTTGAACGTGTTGCAGTGGCAGGCCGCCATCGAGCCCGACTGGTCGATCACCACGACCAGGGCGATGTCCGGCTGTTTCTGGCGATCGCGCACGCCCATGTCGACGGGCAGCGTCTCCTCGATCGGCGTCCGCTGGTAGCCGCCCGCGCCGTAGCTCTCGGGGCCACCGATCATCACCAGGCCCCTGCCCAGGTCCCGGACGTAGACCTGGAGCGCGCCGAGCTGGCGATCGGAGAGACGCAGCCGCCCGACGTCGACGAGGATGATGCTGTCGTACGTCGCGAGGCTGGCGAAGTCGGTTGGCAACGCCTCCGGGACGATCGAGTCGACCAGCTGGCGCTGGCTCTCGAGGGCCGCGACGAGTTCCGCGGCCACCGTGTCGTTGCCGGCCAGGACCAGTGTCCGCGGCTCGCCCTTGACGATGGTGTTCGAATCGGCGCGGTCGTTCTGGCTGAAGGTGTCGAGCGCGGCCTCCACGACGGCCCGGAAAGTGTGGAAGCCGGCCTCCGTCGGCGTCAGGTCGAACGTAACCCGGGTGACGCCCGCCTGCAGCTGAACGGGAAGCGTGGACACGAGCGCCCCGTCGGCGAAGAGCCGCACCGTCGCCGTCTGGGCCACGCTCGAGCGGATCTCGGCGACCGCCTCGATCGTTTCGCCGAGCGCCGCCGTCGACGGCGTCGTGAGCCGCTCGATCAGGACCTCGTCGACGTTGCCGAGGCCGACCTGGCGCGTCTCGATCTGCACGCCCTGGGTTGCCGCCAGGGCGGCCTCGGCCTGGCCACCGCCGGTCGTGTCGTTGCCGTCGGAGAGCAACACGATCCGCTTCTGCGCGTCGTCCGGGAAGAGCGCCACCGCCAGCCGAAGCGCCGCGCCGATGTCGGTCGCGGACTTCACCGGGGTCGACGCCAGGCGGTCGATCTCGGTCAGGTCCGACGGCAGCCGTTCCACGAGGGCTTCGCGCCCGAAGGCGACGATCCCGGCCACGTCGCCGTCGGGCCGCTCCGCCAGCGTCTCTCGGAGAAAGGCGAGGGCATCCTCGCGACCGGCGTTGCCGACCGAGTCCGACAGGTCGACGACGAAGACCGTCGCCAGCCGGTCCACCGGCAGCACCAGCTGGAAGCCAGCCAGCGCGAAGACGAGGGCAGACACGAGGACGGTGCGGATCACGAGGGCAGCGCGCCGCCGACCCGCCCCGAGCCGGCGCCGCGACCCGACATGCAGCCCGAGGGTCAGGGCGAGCGCGGGGATCAGCAGGAGCAGGGCGAGCGGCGCGTCGAAGGCGAGGCCCATCAGGCGCTTCCATCCACGGTGCCGCGCCCCAGCCGGGTGGCGAACCCTCGCCGGATGCGGATCACCGCGTCACGATGGTAGACGGCCCATTCGATCGACAACACGAGCAGGACGATCAGGACGAGCGGGATCCACAGCTCGTCGCGGGCGGACGGACGCGGCGTTGCCGCGCCGGCACCCGGAGCGGTCGACGGGGCCGGTCCGGTGCCCAGCCGTTCGATCGTGGCGGCGGTGCCCGGGGCGATCGTCGATTCGTCGACGTCGAACAGGGCGACCGCGAACAGGACCGGGGCGTTCGGATCGATCGGCGGCGGCGCCGAGGCCGAGGCCGCCGCACCCGACGGGCTCGCGCCGGGCGTGGCGGTTGCCCGGGGAGTGGCGGCCGGGCCGCTGGCCGATGGTCCGGCCGACGCCGACGGTGCGAGATGTGGCGTGACCGTGTAGATGCCCGGCAGCTCGGTCCCCGCGAACGTGACCGTGGTGGCCAGACCCGTCCCGGGGACGAGCTCAACCGTCGAGCCGTCGGGTCGCGTCACGGAGATGCCGGTCGCGCCGGACGGGATGGTCAGGCTGACCGGCGTACCGGGCTGGATCGCCTCGGTCGGGGCCGTGGAGCCGCCCATCAGCTCGCCGGTCAGGTTTGCCAGCAGGATCGGGAAGGCCACCTGGAGCGGGAGGTCCGAGCGACGCGGTTCGAAGGCGAGGACCGCGGTCGGCAGGCCGGCCCGATTGCCCGAGTAGAGGAGGGGCGAGCCTCTCGGGCCGGGGATGACGGTCCGTGCCCACTCGGGCAGGACGAGCCGCGACGCTTCGGCGATGTGCGTGGTGGAAAGATCGACGAAGCGCAGGATCGGCTCGTCGGGGCTGAGCGAGCCGATGCCCGGGTCCTCGAGCGTGCCGGTCACCTCGCCGAGCGGGCTGTCGTCGGTCGGGGCGATGGCCAGGATCGGGGTCCGTGGCAGCTCGTCGGGGAGTGGCCCTTCGAAGATGATGAGATCCCACGGCCGTCCGTCCGTGCGCTCCGTGGCCGGCCCGTAGTCGGCAAGCGGGACCCCGAACAACTCGACGTTTGGAAGGAAGCCCAGGGCGGTCTCGAGGTACGGGTCGCCGTCGCCGACGAGCAGGATCAGCCGCGTCCGCTCCGGTGGCACCACGGCCCACGCACGATCGTCCGTGGCCAGGTCGTCCGGGGCCGTCCCGATCGCCGGGTCCGACCCGACCAGCCGCAGCTCGAGGGTCGCGATCTCGCTCGGCACGTCGTCGATCAACACGTCGGAGCGCGCCTGCGGGTCCAGGAAGATGTCGCGGACCTCGCGCAGGCTGCCGTCGCCCCATAGCTCGAGGCGGCGCTGCGCCGCCTCCAGGTCCAGGTTGGCGATGCTGACGAACACGGACCGGGTAACGGCCGACGGCGCCGTCCGGACAGCGAGTGCAACGATGGCCTGGTTCTTCGGTGAGCGGCCGACCGAGAGCACCCGGATCGGCGCATCCACGGACGCGGTGGGGGTCGTGGCGAGCGCCCCGTCTGTGGCGACCAGGATCTGCGCATCGCCCGAGCGTGCCGCGAGCTTGCCCGCCAGCTCGAGTGCGTCCCCGAGATCGCCCGAGGCGCTCGTCGGCTCGATCCCGTCGAGCGCCTGGCGAACGCGGCCCATGTCCGCCGTCTCGTTGACCACGATCCGGGCCGTTCGGTCCGCGGTGACGATGCTCACCTTGCCACCTGCCGGCAGATCGCGGAGCGCGTCGAGCGCGGCCGTCTTGGCGGCCTCGAGCCGGTTGGGCGAGACGTCGGTGGCGGCCATGCTCGCGGACGTGTCCACGACCAGCACGATGTCCCGGGCCAGCCCGGCCGGCCGCTCGAGGAATGGCCGCGCGGCCAGGAGGGCGAGGACGGCGACCAGGAGGAGCTGGAGCAGCAACAGCAGGCTCCGCCGGAGCTTTTGCCAGGGGGCATTGGCCTCGACGTCGGAGATCAGGGCCGTCCACAACAGCGTGGACGGGACGACCCGCTCGTCACGCCGGAGCTTGAGCAGGTACATGGCGATGACCGCCGGGATGAACAGCAGGCCGAGCAGCGCCAGGGGTGTCGTGAACGGCATCGCGACCTACCCCAGCACTCGGCGGCGACGGAGCTCGTTGAACATCAGGACGGCGAGGTTCGTGTCCGACGACAGGTCGACATAGCTCGCCCGCCGTCGCGCGGCGAGGTCGGCGAAGGCCTGTTTCCACGCGGCAAGGCGGGCCTTGTAGGCGTCCAGCGTGGCGAGATCCACCGTGACGTCGACCCCGTCGCCGGTCTCGACGTCCACCAGGCGGAGGTCGCCCTCGAGCACGGGATCGAGCTCGTCGGGCGAGAGCACGTGGAGCACGATCAGCTCCGAGCCGGTGGCCGCCAGCTCGCGGATGATCCGGTCCGCGCCGGGGTCGAGGAGGTCGGAGAACAGGATCACGACGCCTTTGCCGTGCAGCTGGGCGGCCGCGTGGCGAGCCGCGGCGACCAGGTCCGTCGGCCCGTCCGCCGGCTCGATCGCCGAGAGGTCCGCGAGGAGGCGAAAGACGCGCCCTGACCCCCGCATCGCCGCCCGGCGCCTCGCCACCCGTCCCGCCAGTGCGCTGACCGTGACCCGATCCTCGCTCGCGAGGCCGATGTAGCCGAGCGCCGCCGCCGCGCGCTTGGCGAAGAGCAGCTTCGCCGGGCGCCCGGTCGCCATCGACGCCGAGGCGTCCACCAGCAGGGTGACGGTGACGTCTTCCTCCTCGATGAACAGCTTGACGAACAGTCGCTCGAGTCGGGCGTAGACGTTCCAGTCGAGCTGTCGAAGGTCGTCGCCCATCGTGTAGTCGCGGTAGTCGGCGAACTCGACCGACTGGCCTCGCTTGACGCTGCGCCGGCCACCCTTGAGCCCGCCCCGGACCGGGGATCGCATGATCACGAGCAATCGCTCGAGCTGGCGCAGGAACGCCTCGTCGAAGACCGTCGGGTCGACGTCGGTCGGCAGGAACGCCTGCCGTTGGCCGACGATCGGCCGCGCAGACGAAGCTCCCTCGAACGGCGCGCTGCCCGCGCCCTCCGGGGTCGCGCCGTTCGGAGGCGTCAGGGAGCCAGCCATCGCTACGCCGCGACCCGTCGCGGCGCTATTCGACGGACGGCGCGACGACCGCGTCGAGGATGGACCGGATGACCGCCTCGGTCGTGATGCCCTCGGCCTCGCCCTCGAAGTTGAGGATGATCCGGTGGCGGAGCGAGGGAAGCGCGACGGCGCGGATGTCCTCGATCGAGACGTTGAACCGGCCGTCGAGCAGCGCGTAGATCTTGCCGGCGCTGACCAGGGCCTGCGCGCCCCGCGGCGACCCGCCGTAGCGAACGTAGTCGCGGACGAGCTCGGGCGCCCGAGGCTGGTCCGGATGGGTCGCGGCCAGGACGCTCACCGCGTAGGCCGTCACGTGCGGCGCGATCGGGACCGCGCGTGCCAGGCGTTGCATCTCGATGATCTCGGCCGCGGTGCAGACCCTGGCCGCGGTCACCGCGTCCGTGCCGGTCGTCCGATCCATGATCGCGACGAGGTCGTCCTCCGACGGGAAGGGGACCATGACCTTGAACAGGAATCGGTCGAGCTGCGCCTCAGGGAGGGGATAGGTCCCCTCCATCTCGAGCGGGTTCTGGGTGGCCAGCACGAAGAAGGGCTCGTCCAGCTTGAAGCGCTGACGGGCCACGGTGACCTGGTGCTCCTGCATCGCCTCGAGGAGGCTGGACTGGGTCTTGGGCGTGGCTCGGTTGATCTCGTCGGCGAGGACGAGGTTGGCGAAGACCGGCCCCGGCTGGAACCGGAAGACGCGCTGACCGCCCTCCTCGACCAGGATGTTCGTCCCGGTGATGTCCGCGGGCATCAGGTCCGGCGTGAACTGGATGCGGTTGAAGGCGCAGTCGATCACGTCGGCGATCGTCCGGACGAGCAGCGTCTTGCCCAGCCCGGGGACACCCTCGAGGAGGACGTGGCTGTTGGCCAGCAGCCCGGTGAGTGTCTGGCGGACCAGCGCCGACTGCCCGACGATGACGCGTCCGACCTCGCGCTCGATCGCCTGGGCGCGTTCGGCGAAAGCCTCGGGGGCGAGGCGGGGCGTGGCCTGATCTGTGGCGCTCGACGCGTTCATGCTGCCTCCGGCGGTCAGTTCGAGGGATTGAGAGAGCTGAAGTAGTTCCGGACGTAGTCCTTGACCGAGAGCGGGATGTAGCCGCGGTCGAGCGAGGTCTGGGCGTACCGTTCGAAGTCGGCGTAGACCTGCTGGTACGGCGTCAGCACCCCATTGTTGGCGCCCGTGCCGGTCTGGTTGCCCTGCTGGGTCTGGCCATCGCCGCCGGTCCCGGCGATGTACGACGGGTCGCCGGGTCGGCCGAGGCGGTCGAACGGCGCGAAGACGGACGAAAGGTCTTCGCCGAGCTGGGCCGCGCGGTTCGCCCCGGTCGGATTGGCCGGGAGACCGTTGCCGCCGGTCCCGGAGCCCAGCGAACGGGCGTTGGATCCGCCACCTCCGATGGCCCCCTGGCCTTGACCCTGACCCTGACCCTGACCCTGGCCTTGACCCTGACCCTGGCCTTGACCCTGACCCTGACCCTGGCTGGCGCCGGGACTTTGCTGCGCCTGTCCCTGACCTTGCCCCTGTCCCTGACCTTGACCTTGACCTTGACCCTGTGCCGGCCGGCCCGCGTTCGCGAGGTCGCGACGGGCGTCCTGGAGCCGGGACGCGGCGGTCGTCAGGTCGCGTGTCGCGGTGATCCGCCGGTCGGCGCCGGTCAGGGACTCGCCGAGCCGATCGAGCGCCGATCTCGCACCCGCGGTGTCGCCCTGGGCAAGGCTCTGCGCGGCCTCGCTCAGTGCCGTACCGGCGGCGCCATCGGCCTGCGATGCCGTGGCCCCGAGCTCGGCCAGCTGGCGAGCCAGGTCGCGCTGTTCCTCCAGCGTCATCTCGTCGAGGCGTTCGGACAGCTCGGCGAGATCCTCCTTCGTCTCGTCAGGATTGCCGTCACGGTTGGCGTCCGGCTTTCCCGTTGCCGCCCGTGAGAGGGCGCGGCTGAGCGACGCGAGCGACGCTGCCCGCTGCTCATTCGCGGGATCGATCTGGGCACGGACCTGGTCCTCGATCGCTCCCAGGCGAGCCAGGTTGGCGTCGAGCTCGTCGGGATGCTCGCGAAGGCGCAGGGCGAGCTCCCTGAGCTCCTCGGCGAGCTGCGTTCGCGGGTCGTTGGCATCCTCGCCCAATGACTCGAGGTCCTCCGCGACGCGGTCGATGCGTTCGGCCTGGCGTTCGGCGGCCTCCTCCAGCTGCTGTTGCTGGGCGATCACCGCGTCCTGTGGATTGGGCAGCAGGAGCACGGGCGCGAGCAGCAAGGCGGCAACCAGCGCGCCGGCCGCAGGCGCGCGCGAAAACCGAGGCTTGAAGAGGCTCGACGACACCACACGCGACGCCGCGAGGGCATCACGTCGCTGTCGGCGGACGAATCGATCCGTCTCGGCCGCCTGGTCCAGCGGCATGTCGGCCGGGCCGTCGCCGGGCTCGGTCTCGCGGGCCGGACCGGCCGACGCGGGAAACTCGACGGCCAATTCGAGCGCGCTGGAGAGCCGATCTCCAAGCCGTCCCTCGACGTCGACCGCGAGGGCCGTCTCGCCGATCCCGGGTCGGGCCCGGACCCCGGCGACAAGCCAGCCGAGGAGCCCCAGCAGCGGAAGCGCCGCGCCGACCACGGGTGCGGAAGGAAGGGGGACGAATCGCGCCACGGTCCAGAGGGCGAGCTCCGCAACGGCCACGACGGCAACCGCGAGCCATGCGCGCCGCACCAGCCGCCGCAGCCACAGGCGGTTCCGATGGGGGAGCAGCGACGAGCGGAGCTCGACGAGATGCGGATCGAGCGGCGGCGCGAGGCTCGTGCGCGGATCCGGCGGCAGCGGGCCGCGATGATCCACGACCCTGGCCGACGGATGCCGCAGGCGGCGGAGCGAAGCCCGGAGGTTCATCACGTGGCGGCCTCCCGATGCCGCCGGCCGCGCCGCAGCCGCCATCGCCGGGTGGGGGAGACGAACTGGACCGTGAGAACGAGCAGCGCCAGCGAGACAACGAGCCACGCCACCACGCTCTTTGGCCAGAAGGCATCGCGGGCCGCCCCGAACGGCGCCACGTCACCCGCCACCAGCCGTCCCTCCGGCGCCGGGAATACCCCGCCACGGTTGAAACCCGGGTCGACGAGGGGCATGGGCGCCGGCACGGGGCCGCCATCGAAGACCACGCCGTTCTGCGTCTGGAGGAGCGAGTTCTCGATCGAACACCATCCGCCAAAGGTCGTTTCCGTGCCGCACAGGACGTCGACCTGGGCCAGGAACGGGTTCAGGTAGGCGATGGCCTGGGGCGGAGCGCCCTTGATCGGGCCCGATCCGCGACCGTTGTCGGCGGACGCCATCGCCTGCCAGAAGATCAGCACGAACACCGACCCGATCGTCATCACGAGGACGCCGAAGATCGTGATCGCGGTCGCCGCCTGTGTCCGCTTGACGAGACTCGAGCAGAACAGCCCAAACGCCCCGAGGCCGAGCGCCGTGACGACGAGCACGAGGTAGCCGCGCAGGACGTCCTCCGGCGCGACGCCGCCGTAGACGAACACCACGGCGGTCAGCGGGATGGACGCCGCGATCAGGAGCCACACGTATACCAGCGCGCTCAGCAGCTTTCCGAGCACGATCGCGACAGAGGTGATCGGCGTCACGACCAGGAGCTCGAGCGTCTGCTTCTCCCGCTCCATGCTGATCGCGCCCGCGGTCGCCGACGGGGCGAGGAAGGCGACCTGGAGCGTCTCCAGCATCAGCAGCGCGGCGAAGATCCCCTGGCCGATCGCGGCCGTTGCGTACGTCCCGTTGCCGCCAAAGCTGAACGAGTAGTTGCGCTCCAGGATCAGCTCGACCATCCAGGCGAAGCCGCCCAGAAGGAGCAGGTAGATCGTCAGGATGATGAAGGCGCGACGGCCACGCATCCGGCCGCGGAGCTCCTTGACGCCGACGGCGCCGATCCCGCCGGCGGTCCGGTTCAGCGCGGCCAGCGGCGACTGCCAGCGGCGGCTCGGCGAGGCGGCCGCACTGGACCCGCCGAGCTCGTACCGCTCGGAAGGTTCGATCATCTCGATCATCTCGGTGCTCGTCGTCGAGTCGCTCATCGCGTCCTCCTAGGCCGCTTCGAGTGGCTGGCGATCGGGGGCCGTCACCTGCAGGAACAGCTCCTCGAGGTCGCTCGCGGCCCGTGCGAAGTTGACGATCGGGAGACCGGCCGAGACCGACTCCGCGAGCAGGCGGGCCACGGCCTCGTCGTCGCCTCGGAAGCCGAGCTCGATCGTGCCGTCCTCGACGATCGAGGCGGACGCAACGTCGGCGGCCGCGGCGAACCGGTCCCGTGCCGCCTCGAGGGCCTCGCCCTCGAGCAGCAACCGGACGCGCAGCACGGCCCCAAAACGCAGGCGGCGTTCGATGTCGGCGACCCTGCCCTGGGCCAGGACCTGGCCGTGATCCACGATCGCGACGCTGGTGCACAGCTCCTCGAGCTCGGGCAGGATGTGGCTGCTGATCAGGATCGTCTTGCCGAGCGAGCGCAGCTCGCGGAGCAGCTCGCGGAGCTCCACGCGGGCGCGAGGGTCGAGACCGGATGCCGGTTCGTCGAGCAGCAGCACCTTGGGGTCGTGGACCAGCGCCTGGGCCAGGCACAGCCGCTGCTCCATGCCTCGCGACAGGGTCTGGACGTAATCGTCCCGTCGGTCACCCAGGTCGACCAGCTCGAGCAGGTCGGCGACCATCCGGCGCCGTCCGGCGGCCGGGAGGCCGTAGCAGCGCGCGAAGAAGTCCAGGTATTCCCAGACCTTCATGTCGTCGTACACCCCGAACACATCCGGCATGAAGCCGAGGACGCGTCGAACCTCGTCGGGGTTCCGGGTGACGGACCAGCCATCGATCTCGGCCTCGCCGGCGGAAGGGCGCAGCAGGGTCGCGAGCATCCGCAGCGTGGTCGTCTTGCCTGCGCCGTTCGGGCCGACCAGCCCGAAGATCTCGCCGGGCGCCACGGCGAGATCGAGGCCCGCGACCGCGAGCGTCCGGTCGTAGCGCTTGACCAGCCCGTGGGTCTGGACAATCGCGCTCACGGGATGGCTCCCGTGATCGAGATGTCCACGCTGAAGCCGACGCCTTCCATGCGGTCGTTGACGTACCGCAGCAGCACCGTCCCGGTTGTCGGATCGACGTAGTTGGCCGGGTCGGCGACGGCGTACCGAATGCCCGGCGACAGATGCGGGAGCCGCTTCCACTCCTGGTTCGCCGCGTCGTAGACCTCCACCTCGGGTAACCCATCGAGGATCGCCGGGCCACATTCGGCCGTCGGCGGGTTGGGGCAGCGCGGCGGGATGGACGGCAACGGCTCGATCTCGGTCGGCTCCACGGTGAGTCCAGTATCACCCCCGAAGTTGAGGGCGATCGCCAACTCGGTCGCATCGAACGTTCCGTCGAACGTCGTCGGCCGATACGCGATCGTCGCGGTCCCACGCCCGAAGTTGATGCTGTAGGGATCCTTGCTGAAGAACGCCGCGTCGGAGTCCACGACGCTCGAGCGGATCAGGTCGGAGCGGAACGTGATGGTCCCGCTGATCGCCATGCGGGTCGGCAGGTAGTAGAGCACGTTGCCGAGCCGTCGTGGGTCCTGGTTCTCGATCTCGACATGGAGCAGGTCGCGCGAGCCCCACGCCAGGACGACCGGGCCTTCGCTGGCCAGCTGGCCGGTCGATCCGAAGTTCGGGTCCCAGGTCAACTGGTCCACCATCGAATGGCGGATGTAGAGCGCAGCCGTGTCCGCGTTTGGTCGGCCGTCGCCGAAGAAGATCTGTCCGACGACCTTGTCCGAGAGAGACTGTCCGAAGAGGTTGTTGGCGACCCGAACGTCCACGGTGGCCTCCGCGCCCGGCTCGAGGTCCTTGAGGGTCGCGACGGTCCCGCCGAGCACGACCGCCGGCTTGTCGAGCCGCTCGTTCGACAGGTTCCGGACCGTTCCCTTGAGACGGCCATCCTCCAGGCGCAGGTTCGTCTCGATCAACGGCACCGTGACAGGAGTCTCCGCGCGGATGGTGCGCAGCGATCCGAACCCGACCGCGAGGTCGCGCACGCGCGCGGGGTCGCCCTGGAGCACGTCGAGTTGCGTGTTCACGCCACCCTGGCCGCCGAAGAAGTCGTTGATCGGCGACGAGAGCAGGGCGCCACCCGGCACGCTCACCTGGTAGCGGCCGCGCGAGGGCGAGAAGATACCGACGTAGACCTGCGCGGATCCATCGGTTGCGCCCGGGGACCCGCTGACGATCGCGATCTCGTTGACGATCACGTCGTTGCCGCGCAGTGCCGCCCCGAACCCAAAGGCACCGGCGGTGAACGCCACGATCAGCAGCGGCATCGTCAGCCAGGCCCACTCGCGGCGGTCGAGGCGCCGCAGGACGAGGTAGTTGAGCGGGCCGATCAACAGGATGTAGGCGCCGAGGAGCACGATCAGTCCGGTGATCGGGGGCAGCGCCAGCGACGGCAGCTGCGAGACGGCGCTGACAAGCATGTTGTCGTCGGAGAACACGAGCCCGCCGGACGTCCGGGGCGGGAGGAGCCGTCGCCACAGCCCGTCGGATGCCGAGGAATCGGCGATCCAGTCGGCGGCTGGATCGAACCCGAGCAGGGTGACGAGCCCGAGCCCGTATGGTCGTTCCGCCGCGACGACCAGGTCGTCGCCGACCGTGGCCAGGGCGCGGCCGGCCGTCAGCTCGCCGGACAGGGCCGGCAGATCCGTGGCCGATCCGGGGAGCTCGCCGAGCAAACCGGCGAGCGTGCCGGGCGCGACATCCGTGATTGCCGTCGGCCGATAGGGCAGCAGGACGTCGGGGAATGCCGCAAGCGACCTCGGGCCGGCGGTGCCACCGGCGACGACGAGGCGGCCGCCATTGGCCACCCAGCCGCGCAGCGCGTCGAGCTGCGCCGTGTTCAGCCGGGTGGCGTCGACATCCTGCCAGACGATGCGGTCGAGCATGTTCCAGCCTTCGACCCGATCCGGCAGGTCCTCCGGGGTGACGCTCATGACCAGCGCCGCGACCTGGTTCTGGTTGGGCGGGAGACGCAGGCTCCCGACGATGGCTTCGGGCCGTTCGGCCACGACGGCGACGACCAGCTGGGTGGTGTCGTGAATGGAGAACTTGGCCTTCGTCGACGCCACCTTCTGCTCGCCGGAGGCCAGGATGATCTCGAGCTCGCTGCCGAATGCCGGCGGCTGGGCGTACAGGACCTCGGTCTTGTTCGACTGGGTCGGCAGGTCCACGGCCCGGCTGAAGCGGGTCTGCCCCTGGCTGCCGCCGGCGAGCCGAAGCTCGCCAGTGACGGCTGGTCCGTCGTTGACGAGGTGGACCTGGATGGCCATCCATGACCCGATCCGGGCGTTGCCGTTGAGCAGGATGCGGGCCTCCATCGTCAGGCCATCGGCAGCCGAAGCGGGCACGGCCGCGGGGCCGAGCGCAGCCAGGAGCAGCACGAACGCAGCCAACGCCCGCCAGGAGCGACGAGCGTCACTGGGTGGTCCGAACTGAGAAGGCCGGAGACGCACGTAGGCTCCAGGTGGAGGTCTGGACGGGGCTGGTCGCAGCATGGACGCCTGGGCTCCCCCGAAAGTTGCACCGTCGCCGGCGTTGGCGCGGCCGCTATCGTACGATGCAAGCGTCCCGAGCCCCGTCGGCCGCGTGCCGCATCCTGAGGGTCCCGTGCCCGAGATCCGCCCCTTCCGCGCGCTTCGCTTCAATACCGCCACGATCGCCGATCCGGCGGACGTGGTCGCCCCGCCGTACGACGTCATCGACGAGGGGCAACGACGGCGCCTCCTGGCGCGCCACGCGGCGAACGTGGTTCGCCTCGACCTGCCCGGCCTCGAGCAGGGCGACGAGCCTGACGATCGATATCGCCGTGCCGCCCGCACCCTCGCGACCTGGCGCTCCGACGGGACCCTGCACAAGGATCCACATCCGTCGATCTATCTCTACGAGCAGGACTACCGGGTGCCCGGTACAGACGTCTCGCGGATCCAGCGCGGCTTCTTCGGACGGCTGCGACTGGAGGCGTTCGGGCCGGATTCCGGCGTGCTGCCCCACGAACGAACGCTCGCGGCCGCCCGGGAGGACCGCTACAAGCTGCTCCGGGCGACCGGTGTCAACACGAGCCCCGTGGTGGTGCTCTACGACGATGCCGACGGGACCGGATCCGGGGTCATCGCCGCGAGCATGCATCGAGCGGCCGATGTCGACCTGGTCGACGACGACGGCGTCCGGCACCGGCTCTGGGCGGTTCTGGCCGACGGGGAGTCGGCCGATGCGGTCGCCCCGCTCATCGCCGCCACGTGCCGCGGTCCGGTCACCATCGCCGACGGCCATCACCGCTACGAGACGGCGCTTCGGTATCGGGACGAACGGCGCATGTCGCGCTCGTGCGAGGAAGATCCCGCGTTCGACTACATCCTGACCCTGTTCCTCGAAGCGACGGGACAGCCGATGACGGTTCTCCCAACCCATCGCATCGTGCGCGGGCTCGGCGATGGCGGCGTCTCGTCGCTCCTCGCTGGGCTCGACGACTGGTTCGAGGTGCGTCGCGACGTGGATGCGGCGGAGCTCAGGCGGGTCTTCGACGCGATCGGCCTCGCGGAGGGTGGGGCTGGACGCTTTGGACTGTGGACCCGCTCGGGCGGCGCGCTGCTCACCGCCAGGCGCGACACCTTCGAGCCGCATCTGCCGCCTGGTGGTGCGGCGCTCCGGAGCCTGGACGTCACCCTGCTCGGGGCCGCCCTCGACCGGCTGGCCGGCATCGGTGCCGACGCGGTCGCGGCCGGAGCGGTGGCCTATTCGAAGTCCGCGTCAGAGGCGATCGGGCTCGTCGACCAGACGACCGACGGTGCCGACGCCGCTTTCCTTCTCGAGCCGACCCCCGTGTCCGCCATCTCGGCGGTGGCTCGGGACGGCGACGTGATGCCGCAGAAGTCGACGTACTTCTATCCCAAGGCCCTGACCGGCCTGGTCATCAACCCACACGAGTGGTGAGCTCCATGTCCGACAGCACTCCCGAGCAGATCCTCGCGCGAGCAGCGGTCCCGTCGACCAACGGCCGGCCGATCCGCAAGGACGAGATGGAGCTCGACGAACGAGGCATCTACATCGAGTCGTGGCTGCCGGAGCGTCGATCGCGGCGGAAGCCGCTCCTGTTCGTCCATGGCGAGCTCGCGGGCTCGTGGGCGTGGGAGCGCTACCTGGGCTACTTCGCCGCGCGCGGCTGGGAAGGGCACGCGATCAACCTGCGGAACCACCACTGGTCGCAGACCGCCGACCCGGCAACTCTCTCGTTCGATACGTACACGGAGGACCTCGTCGGGGCACTGGAGCGGTTCGGGGCCGGGGTTGTGCTCGTCGGTCACGGGATGGGCGGCCTGCTGTCGCTCAAGGCCATCGAGCGCATGCCCGTCTCGGGGCTGGTGCTCCTCAGCTCCGAGCTGCCACGGGACCTCCGCCCGCCGGCCCGGCCGCACGAGCTACGCGAGATTCCGGAGGTCTACGGCCGGGCACTGATCGGCTGGGAGACCCTGCCGGAGCGGCTGCTGCGCGACGATCGGGACCTGACCCTGGCGGATGTCCTGCGGATCCAGCACTTGCTCGGCCAGAAACCGCACGAGGCGGGCGCCGCGCGGCGCCAGATGTTGTCCGGCGTGGCGATCGATCGCCGCAACCTCGCGGGTGTGCCGATGCTCGTCGTTGGTGGCGGGCTCGACCGGACCGTGCCACACGAGGACTCGGAGCGACTGGCGGAGTGGCTCGGCGCCCAGTACGAGCCGTTCGGGGCCCACTCGCACTACGGCCTGGTCATCGGGGAGACGAGCTACCAGCAGGTCGCGGAGGCCGTGCGCGGTTTCCTCGAGACCCACCGCCTGTAGTCGCGCGGGTTGCCGGTCGGCCCGGCATGACGGCATGCGCACATCCGGATGGAACGGGACACCTGGGGCCACTCCACGTCGTCCCGGCCCGCCTGTCTGTGACCGACGGCTCTTGGCAAGGCGCGGTTGGGAGGACAGGATCAAGGGTCATCGTCGGGTTCGTGGGTCGGCCCGCACGCCAACGCCCGCAGGGAGGCAAGAGATGCACGTCCTCGTCGCTTACGCCAGTCGACACGGTGCGACGCAGGGAATCGCCGAGCGGATCGCGGAGACGCTGCGCTCGGCAGGGCTCCAGACCGAGATCCGGCCTGCGAACGCCGTGAAAGACGTCGCCGGGTACGACGCGTTCGTCATCGGGAGCGCGGCGTACATGTATCACTGGATGAAGGAAGCCAGGGATCTCGTGCATCGCCATCGGGCGGTCCTGGCCACCAGGCCCGTGTGGCTGTTCAGCAGCGGACCGCTCGGCACTGAGGCGATCGATGCCCAGGGCCGAGATCAGAAGGTCGCAGCGGTGCCCAGGGAGATCCCCGAGCTCAGCGCCGCCCTCGGGGCGCGCGATCACCACGTCTTCTTTGGTGCTTTCGAGCGGGACCGCAAGCCCAAGGGTTTTGCCGAGAGCATCTCCGAGCGGTTCTCGTCCCTGATGCCGTCGATCCGCGAGGCCATGCCCTACGGCGATTTCCGGGATTGGCCGGAGATCGAGGGCTGGGCCGGGGGGATCGCTCGAGAGCTCAACTCGGTTCCGGCGATCTGACGTCCTGCCACGCATCTCGCCGGCTGGCGGCGAGCGGCCCCACCGACGGGGAGCTCCCACCGGCCGGTCGTCGCGTCACCAGACGACGGCGCGGTCTACGCTGCCGTTTGATGGTGTTCGAAGGGCGCTGGTATCATGCCGACCGGCCCTGGCGGTCCTCCGCCGGCCCCACGGCGCCGCATTCGTCTAGAGGCCCAGGACACCGCCCTCTCAAGGCGGAGATCAC
>JBBEBJ010000197.1:0-6531 GCA_040882425.1 Chloroflexota bacterium
CCTGGCCGGAGTGGCGGAATGGCAGACGCAGCGGACTTAAAATCCGCGGCCCGCAAGGGCGTCAGGGTTCGAATCCCTGCTCCGGCACCAGCCGTGCAGCCAGGCGCGGTGTGCGCCACGTGGCTTCATCGGGTGGGCCTACACGGCATGCGAGATCGGGACCGATGACCCGGTGCCACAAGCGTGGTGGCCGCAGAGGATAACCATCCTGTCGAGACGACCGGGGGCAAACATTTGCCGGGGAGGGAAACGATCGAGGATGTGGTACCGAATGGTCGATCGAAACAGCGTCGCAACCGACCTGGCGGTCGCTCGCCGGCGCGCCTGGGCGCTGATGCCGTACAGCCCGGCATGGGACGCCGCGATGGCCATGGTCGAGGACCTTGAGCGTCTCCTGTGGCAGCTTGAGCATCCGGCTCCGGCCAGCCCACCGGATCACCGGACCGCCGACTCGAGGCAGTCTCGGGTCCTCGCGTAATCAGGCCCCGACGTCCGTCAGCGACGTCGCCGGAAGAGACCGCCCGACTTCCTCGGTTCGGCGACCGGGGGCGCGGGCCGGTGACCGTCCTCGCCAAAGACGCTGCCGGTCAGGCGCACGAGCTGCTCGGCCGGCGCCGACCGCGCCGCACCGATCACGACGGGAATCCCCTCGTTGACCGCCTTCAGGTAGAGGAAGGGATCGTACGGCAGCTCGAACGCCACCTTCGAACCGAGGGCGCTCTCCACGTCGCGTAGCTTCAGGATCTCGCGGGCGAACGGGTTGTTGAGGACGAACATCGACTTCAACCCGATCGAGCCTGTCTCGTTCAGGTAGTCGAGCAGCGCGTGCATCGCCTTGAGCGCGGCGATCTCCGCGCAGACGGGAAGGATGACCGTGTCGGCGGCCTCGAGCACGGTCATGACCCGCTCGTCGAGCATCGAGCCGGCGTCCACGACCACGAGGTCATAGGCCTCGAGGGCTGTCGCCAGGATCCGCACGACGTGGGCTGGATGAATGCTTTCGGCCGCTTCGGGCGCGACAGGCGCGGCGAGGACGTGCAGCCCGCTCTCGTGGCGTGCGGCGTAGCCACGGAACAGCTCGGGTTCGCGGAGCCCGGCCTCGTCGCGGACGAGGTCCGACAACGTCTGACGGGGTCGCAGGTTGAGATGCGTCGCGACGCCACCGAACTGGAGGTCGAAGTCGATGAGGAGGACACGATCCGGTCGCGTGCGCGCTGCCGTGACCGCGATGTTGGTGGCAATGGTCGTCGCGCCAACGCCGCCCTTGGGGCTGTAGACGGCCACGGTTCGCCGGGCCCGCCCGACCGTGCCGTCCCCCGACAGCCCTGACCCAAGCTCCCTCGAGCGCTGGAAGCGAAGCAACAACGCTTCGACACGTGCCTCGAGCTCGCGGGCGTCGAATGGACGCGCCATGACATCATCCGCGCCGGCCTCCAGGAAGCGGATTCGTTCCTCGACGTCGTCGCTCGGGCTCACGCACAACACGGGGACCTGGGCAAGTGCCGGCGTCGACCGCACCTGGGTACAGATCTCGATCGCCGAGCGGGGACCGCCCGTCACGTCGATGACGAGGAGCTGATTGTCGACCGCCTGGGCGACCGCGGCGTCGCTGTCGGACGTCCGCGTCAGCGTGTAACCGGCGCCGACAAGGATCTGGGCGATCAGCTCGTCGGCGGACGGATCGCTCTCGAGTAGCAGGATGGTGCTGGCGGGCACAAGGCCTCCGCGTTGGGGAGCCGGCCGGGCCGACTCGGTCGGGATCGTCCTCCGAGGATACAACGGCCGACGAGCGATCGAGGGCCGGCGCGACGAGCGAGGCCCGCCGGAGCGTGGCCGGACCTCGGGCCCATGGGCCTCGGGCCCCCGGGGGCCCTCGTGCTAGACTGCGCGCCTGATCCTTTCCGCTCCGTGCCGGCAGGCCGTCAACGGGGCAGACCCATTGGAAGGAGTGTCGCGCGTATGCGCCGCTACGAACTCATGCTCGTGATCCGCCCGGACGTGGCGGATGACAAGAGCCAGGCCCTCGTCGACCGGACCACTCGCGGGATCGTTGGCGCCGGTGGCCAGATCGTCAAGGTCGCGCCCTGGGGCCGCCGCCGGCTGGCCTACCCGATCGATCGCCATCGTGAGGGCTCGTACCAGATCATCCTGTTCGAGTCGCCACCCGAGGCGATGACGGAACTCGAGCACACCCTCCTGATCACGGAGGAGGTGCTGCGTCACCTGGTCACCCGTGTCGAGCGACCGGTCAAGGCCGTCCGACGCGACGGCGAGGACGGCGAAGAGGCCGAGGAGGGCGACGAGCTCCCCTCGGGTCTCGACGAGGACGAGGATCTCGATGACCGGGGAGAGCTGATCGACGAGTCCGAGAGCGAAGCCGCTCCGGCCGCGATCGACTGAGGGAGGCCACGCTCATGGCATTCTGCAAGCTCATGATCATCGGCAATCTCGGTCGCGACCCGGAGATGCGCTACACGCCGACCGGCAAGCCGGTCACCCAGTTCACGGTGGCAGTCAATCAGAGCACGCGCAACCAGCAGACCGGCGAGTGGACCGAGGACACCGACTGGTTCCGGGTGAGCGTCTTTGGTGACCGCGCGGAACGCGCGGCCGAACAGCTTCGCAAGGGCAACCGCGTGTTTGTCGAGGGCCGGTTCCGTACCCGGGAGTTCGAGGGCCAGGATGGCCAGAAGCGGACATCGCTGGACCTGACCGCCGACAACGTCATCAGTCTCGAGCGACGTCCCCGTGACGAGGAGGGCGCCTTCAGCGGTGCTCCGGGCGCAGCGACAGCGACCGCCGCCGGCACGTCGGGCGCTGGCGGCGGCGGCGGTGAACGACCGCCAGCCGACGACACCGATATCGACGACCTTCCCTTCTGACCAGGAGACCACGAAGCATGCCTCCCCCCGTTCGAGCCAAGAAGCGAGACGACTTCTATCGGGACCGCCGTCGCCGCAAGGTCTGTGCCTTCTGCGCCGACAAGACGGTCCAGATCGACTACAAGGAGGTCAACCGCCTCCGCCGATACCTCTCTGAGCGAGCCAAGATCGAGCCGCGACGCAAGACCGGGACGTGCGCCGGTCACCAGCGCGAGCTCGCCGTCGCGCTGAAGCGCGCGCGCCACGTGGCCCTGCTGCCGTACGCGCCCCAGCACCTGCGCCCGTAGCCCAGGCGACGTTGCCCGGCCGATCCAGTTCGCTCGTCACGATCCGCACCGGGCCTCGCCGGGCATGATCATCGGGCTGTTGATGCTCGGCGGGGGAGCGGCCGCGGGTGTCTTCGGCTCGCTGCTCGGCCTCGGTGGCGGCGTCCTGATCGTTCCACTGCTGACGCTCGGGTTCGGGCTGCCGTTGCGCGACGCCGTTGGCGTGTCGCTGGTCTGCGTGATCATGACGAGCAGCGCGGCCGCCGGGGTATACCTGGAGCGCCACGTGGCCAACCTGCGGCTCGGGATCACGCTCGAGCTCTTCACCGCCCTGGGCGCGCTCGTCGGCGGGTCGATCGCGTTCCTGCTCGACGAGCGGCTGATCACCCTCTTGTTCGCGGGCCTGCTCGTCTACGTCGCCGTGACGATGGCGCGCGCCGGCACGGTCCCGGCGGCGGCCGGCTCGGAGCTCGACGTGGCGCCCGCGACCGAGGATCCCAGGGCGAACACGATGCTGGAACGGCTCTCGGGCGACGGCTATCGCGTTCGACACCTCGGCCGCGGCATGGTCGGTGCGACGTTCGCGGGCATTGCCTCCGCTCTGCTCGGGATCGGCGGGGGGATCATCAAGGTGCCCCTGATGCACCTCGCGATGGGGGTGCCGCTGCGGGTCGCCACCGCGACCAGCAACCTGATGATCGGGATCACGGCGGCCGCCAGCACCGTCATCTACGTGGTCCACGGCGGCATCGACCCGTACGTCGCCGGACCGACCGCGATCGGCGTCTTCCTCGGCGCGTCCGTCGGGTCGCGACTCAGCCACCGCGTGGATCTCCGACAGCTCCGGCTGCTGTTCGTGATCGTGATCGGTTACACGGCGATCCAGATGTTGCTGCGGGTCGTGGGGTGACGACGCCTCGCGGGGCCACGTTCGGGGCGGAGCGGCAGCTCGGTCGCCTGTTGATCACGTTGGCGTACGTGTCCGTGGCGTTGCTCGTCGGCGGTGTCGTCCTCATGCTCGTCGCCGGCATCTCACCGCTGGCGGGCGGTCCCGCGCTGAACCTCGACATGCTGATCCCGGACCTGGCCGCCCTCGACCCGTCCGGTTTGTTGTGGCTCGGCCTCCTGACCGTGATCGCGACGCCGTTCAGCCAGGTCGTGCTCGCGGCCATCGCCTACGGGCGGGCGGGTGACTGGTCGATGGTTCGGATCGCCGGTGGGATCCTCGCCGTCATCGCGATCGGAATCGCCGCCGCTGTCCTTGGTACCGTCTGAGCGATGGACATCGTCATCCTTGTCCTCGCGTTCATCGTGATCCTGTTCGGGGCCGAGTTGTTCACCAACGGGATCGAGTGGTTCGGTCGCAAGCTCGAGCTTGCCGAGGGAGCCGTGGGATCGGTTCTCGCGGCCGTCGGGACCGCTCTGCCCGAGACGATGATCCCGATCATCGCCATCCTCTTTGCCACCGGTGAGGCGTCGAACGAGGTCGGTATCGGGGCGATCCTGGGCGCGCCGTTCATGCTCTCCACGCTCGCCATGTTCGTGACCGGCGTGGCAATCCTGGTGGTCGCGCGCCGCCGGTCGACCGGCGACGTGATGGGCGTCGACACCACCGTGCTCGCCCACGATATGCGCTATTTCGCGATCGCCTACGCGATCGCGATCGGGGCCGCCTTCCTGCCCCTTGAGCCCGTCTGGTTGAAATGGATCGTGGCGCTGGTCCTGATCGGCATCTACGCGTGGTACGTCAAGGTTCACTTCGAGGCCGACCCGAACGTCGATGCCGAGGACCTTGCGCCCTTGCGTTTCAGGCGGCTGGATCGCGCCAATCACAGGCTCGATCCGAGCGTGCCGCGCCTACGCGTGGTCAACCTGCAGGTGCTCGCCGCACTGGGTCTGATCATCGTCGGGGCCGTCTTCTTCGTTGACGCTGTCGAGCACCTGGCGACGAACTTCGGTATTGACGGCGCGCTCCTCGCGCTCGTCATCGCCCCGATCGCCACCGAGCTGCCGGAGAAGTTCAACTCGGTGATCTGGGTGCGCCAGGGCAAGGACACCCTGGCCATGGGCAACATCACGGGGGCGATGGTCTTCCAGTCGACCATCCCCACGGTCGTGGCCCTGGTCTTTGCGTCCGACCACTGGGTAGCGGCTCCCGGGTCCTACACGGCATTCGCGTCGGCCGGGATCGCGTTCCTTTCGTCCGGGTTCATCTTCATTCCGATGGCTCGTCGCGGGCTCCTGCGCGGCCGGCACCTGCTCGTTGGCGGCGTCTTCTACCTCGGGTACCTGGCGTTCGTGATCGCCGTGGTTGCCGGCGCGGTGGGCTGATCGGCCGGCGGCGTGGCCCGGAGTGAGGTCCCGAACGGGCGGGACTTCCGGGATATACTCGATTGAACCGCCACAGGAGCTACGCGAATGCTCACCGAGAAGGTTGCCGAGACCCCCGCACCCACGCCGCATCACGCGCCGGCCGCCGGTGCGCTGGACGATCTGATCTGCTATTTCGAGGGCGCCTGGGTGCCCATGCGCGACGCCAAGGTCAGCATCATGACCCACGCGTTCATGTACGGGACGGCGACCTTCGAGGGGATCCGGGCGTACTGGAACGAGGATCAGCGGACGCTCTACGGCCTGAAGCTGCGCGAGCACGTCGAGCGGATCCGCCAGTCCTGCCGGATCCTGTTGATGAAGGACGTCCCGTCCGTGGACGAGCTGACGGGATTGATCGTGGAGACGATCCGTCGCAACGGCTTTCGCGAGGACGCCTACATCCGGCCGTCCTTCTACAAGTCGACCAAGGCCATCGGCGTCCGGCTCCACAACCTCGAGAACGAGCTGTACATCGTCGCCCTGCCGTTCGGCAACTACATCGACACCGAGTCCGGGGTCCGGGTCATGACCTCGTCGTGGCGGCGCAACGCCGACGACGCCCTCCCGGCGCGGGGCAAGATCGTGGGCGGGTACGTGAACATGGCCTTCCAGAAGTCGGAGGCTGAGCTCAACGGGTTCGACGAGGCCATCGTCCTGACCGCGGACGGCCACGTCAACGAGGCGTCTGCCGCGAACCTCTTCATCGTCCGTGACGGCGTGGCGCTGACCCCGCCGGTGAGCGACGACCTGCTCGAGGGTGTGACCCGCAAGGCGATCATGGAGTTGCTGGCGAGCGAGGGCATTCCCGTCGTGGAGCGCTCGATCGACCGGTCCGAGCTGTACGTCGCCGACGAGGTGCTGCTGTGCGGCACCGGCGTCCAGGTTTCACCCGTCGTGGAGGTCGATCATCGACCGGTCGGGTCCGGCGAGATCGGGCCGATCAGCCGGCTCGTTCGGGACCGGTATTTCGACGCGGTCCGTGGGCGGCTCCCCGAATACCGCCACTGGCT
>JBBEBJ010000197.1:6631-59894 GCA_040882425.1 Chloroflexota bacterium
GGGACCGGTATTTCGACGCGGTCCGTGGGCGGCTCCCCGAATACCGCCACTGGCTGACCCCGATCGTCTAGTCGCGGCAGCGACTCCGGGCCTGGCCCTCTGGGTTCATCAGCGCAGGGCCCCCTGAGTTCGTCCTGGCGGGGCATCCTGGGTTCGCCACGGGCACGACCGGGGTTCGTCAGGGCCGGAGCAGGACTGGGGTCCGTCAGGGCAGGGGCCCTGGGCTCCTGGCCCGTGTCTCTGGGTTCTTGCCGCGCCCCGCGTGCTCGCCTGGAGTGCGCGTAAGCGATATTCGCCTCGTGGTTGACCGCCGAAACGGCAGGTATTGTCAGAATCTTCGGACGACCACGCTCAAACGTCCGCCGCAAGCCCGCCTGAGTAACGCCGGAGCCAGGCTGCACCTTCGGGCGTCCCGCGACCGAGCCGGCCACGCATCGCCCGCCCGGCCGCACCCTCGGGCGCCCGGCGACCGAGCCGGCCGGGCCTCCCCACCCTATGGCAGGATCGGCGCCTCGAGATCGGGCGTCGCGCCCCCGATCGTGACCACGATGTCGGTCCGGATCGCGTCATCGGTCTCGAACGTGGCCGTCACCCCGAGCAGCTGCTCGAGGTAGGCGATGGACGCCGGAAGGCGCGTTTCCGCCCCGTTGTAGACCACGATCTTCGAGTCGGCCAGCACGCCGCCCGGCGGCGTCTGCCGCGGGGCGGACGCCGCCAGGCCGTAGTACTCGAGGTAGCTCGCCAGCCGCGCCCCCCGGTCGCGGTCGCCCGTGCTGTTGAGGACCCACACCCCGGCGGCCTCCTCGGCCAGCTTCTGCCGAAGCGCTTCGTCCGCCGGGTCCGCGGTGAACGCGTTCCGGACCGCGGCCCGGATCTTGTCCACGTACGGAACGATGATGTAGCCGCGCGGGCTCGTCTGGAACTCCTGCTGGTAGAGCGGTGGTGTGAACACGAACGAGCGGATGTTCTTGGTGTCGATCTCCGACGCCAGCCCCAGGAGATCGTCGAGCTGGTCGATCGGGATGTCGGTTCGCACGGCCTGCTTGAGGGCCGTCACGAGCACCGGTAGGCGGGGAATGAGCTCGGCTGGATCGGCCTGCTCGCGCAGCGACAGCAGGACGCGCTGCTGGCGCTGGGCGCGGTCGAAGTCCGTCGACGTGTGACGCGAGCGGGCATACCGCAACGCCTGGGCCCCGTCCATGTGCTGGATCCCGCTCGGGATGTAGATCCGCTCGAGGTGGCCGCGTGGGCCGGGATAGCGATCGTCGACGACCGGGATCTGGACATTGATGGTGACCCCGCCGACGGCGTCGACGACGCTGACGAAGCCCTCGAAGTTGACCTCCACGAAGTACTTGATGTCGAGGTCGTAGAGGTTGCCGATGATCGCCTTGAGCCCGTTGTAACCGCGCGTCCGGTCCGTGCCGGGGAACAGGTCCCCGCGATTGCGGACGGCGGTGAACCAGGCGTTGATCTTCTTCGTATAGACCGATCCGAAGGCCCGCCGCGCCGGACCGTCCGGTACGGGCACGTCCACGGTGTCGCGCGGCAGGCTGAACATGGCGACCTGGCTGGTCAGCGGGTCGATCGACACGACGATCAGGGTGTCCGTGTTGTAGGTGTCGTCCTGCGGGCGCTGGTCCGTCCCGATCAGCAGGATGTTCAGCTGCTCCTTGCCGTCCCACGGCGGGATCGACACGTTCGGGACCTCGCCGCCGACGGCGCTCGGCTTCGGCTCGCTCGAGGCGTCCGTCGACGCGTCCGGATCGGGCGTCGGGTCGACATTGCACTCCTTGCTCGGCTGGTCGCCGATGAAGATGCAGCCACTCTCGAGGAGGTCGAGCGCGAGCATGTCGTACCGGGCGACGACGACGTGGCTTCCGGTCATGACCAGGAGCACGGCCAGCAGGCCGGCGACGGACAACGGGTTACGCGGGATGCGTGCCGGCCCCAGGCGGCCGTCGCCGGCGGCCCTGAAGGCGTTCAGGTACTCGGCCACCCGGTAGGCGTCGATCGTCGCGACGAGTCGATACAGCAGGGCGACGACGTTCAGGACGAAGACCGAGCTGAGCAGGAACGGGTTGAGGACGAGCGCGACCAGGTCGCTCTGGTCGAGCCGCAGCACGATCCCCGCGAGCAGGGCGACCAGCATGATCGGGGCCGCGGCGAAGGCGATGGCGCGGTGGGGCGCGCCCGCGTACAGGTGACCCAGTCCGGGAAAGAGGAGAGAGAGGAACGCTGCCGTGAACGGAGACCGTCCGCGCGGTCGCGCGTCCTGCGGTTGATGCATCGCGGGTAGGATACTCGGGCCCGCGGAATCCGCAGCCGGCGAGCCCGGCCAGGACGGAGCACGACCGGGTGTCCGCGTCGCCCGCCCTGACCCGTCCGACCACATGAGGCCGAATGTTCCGACCCGTCACCTCGAAGCCCGACTTGGTAGCACAGGAACACGAGATCCTCGCTCAATGGCGCGAGCGCCGGACGTTCGCCCGGCTGCGCGCCCAGAACGCCGGCGGCCCGAAGTGGAGCTTCCTGGACGGCCCGATCACGGCCAACAACCCGATGGGCGTGCATCACGCCTGGGGCCGGACGTACAAGGATCTCTACCAGCGGTTCCACGCCATGCTCGGCGAGGATCAGCGATACCAGAACGGCTTCGATTGCCAGGGGTTGTGGGTCGAGGTCAATGTCGAGCGCGACCTCGGCTTTACCAGCAAGCGGGACATCGAGGCGTACGGGATCGACCGGTTCGTGACGCTCTGCAAGCAGCGCGTCCTGAACTACGCCGCGCGGCAGACCGAGCAGTCGATCCGGCTCGGGATGTGGATGGACTGGAACGACCCGGACGAACTGCGGCGGCTGCATGACCTGCTCGGCACGGGCCCCGGGCAGGTGGCCACGATCGAGGGCCCGCGCGGCCCGGTGACCGACACCGTTGAGATGCTCGTCGGGCGCCTCGGCATGCCCGATGTGGGTGGCTCGTACTTCACGTTCAGCAACGAGAACAACGACCTGATCTGGGGGTTCCTGGCGGAGGTCCACCGGCGCGGCTGGCTGTACAAGGGCCACGACACGATGCCGTGGTGCCCCCGCTGCGGTACCGGGCTCTCGCAGATGGAGATGAACGAGGGTTACCAGGACCGCGAGGATCCGGGTCTCACGGTCCGCCTGCCGCTGGTCGATCGCCCCGGTGAATCGCTCCTTGTCTGGACGACGACCCCCTGGACGCTGACGTCCAACGTGGCCGCCGCCGTCGGCCCGAACGTGCGATACGTCAAGGTTCGCCAGGGGAATGATCGCTTCTGGCTGGGCAAGGGGACGCTCAAGACGGCGCTCCAGGGACCGTTCACCGTCGAGGAGGAGGTCGCGGGCTCCGAGCTTGTCGGATGGCGCTATGTCGGGCCGTTCGACGACCTCCCTGCGGTCAGGACCGCCTTCTCCGACGGATACGAGCATCGCGTCGTCGAATGGCCCGAGGTCGGGGAGGCCGAGGGCACCGGGATCGTCCATATCGCGCCCGGTTGCGGCTCGGAGGACTACCAGCTCGGCAAGACGCTGAACCTCCCCGTGATCGGCCCGATCGACGAAGACGGCCGCTACCTGGACGGGTTTGCCTGGTTGAGCGGTCTCGAGGCGCCAAACGTGGCCGACAGGATCGTCGACGACCTCGAGCGGCGCGGCTTCTTCTACCACCTCGAGCCGTTCAACCACCGCTACCCGCACTGCTGGCGATGCAACACGCCGCTCCTCTTCCGTCTGGTCGACGAGTGGTTCATCTCGATGGGCCCGGTCTATGACCAACCGCGCGAGACGCTGACGAAGGCGCAAGTGGACGCGAGTCTGCGCTACCAGATCATGGATGTCGTGGACCGGATCCGGTGGATCCCGGACTTCGGCTACGACCGTGAGCTCGACTGGCTCCGCAACATGCACGACTGGATGATCAGCAAGAAGCGCTACTGGGGGCTGGCGCTGCCGATCTACGAGTGCGCGGCATGCGGGACGATCGAGGTCGTCGGCGGTCGCGACGAGCTCCGCGAGCGGGCGGTCGCCGGCTGGGAGGCGTTCGAGGGCCACACCCCGCATCGGCCGTGGGTGGACGAGGTGCGGATCGCTTGCTCGAAGTGCGGGGGCCAGGTCGAACGGATCAAGGACGTCGGCAACCCATGGCTGGACGCCGGGATCGTGCCATTCTCCACGCTCCACTACCGCGAGGAGCCCGACTACTGGGCGGAGTGGTTCCCGGCCGACTTCATCACCGAGAGCTTTCCGGGTCAGTTCCGGAACTGGTTCTACTCGATGCTGGCGATGTCGACGGTTCTCAAGGGACAGGAGCCGTTCAGGACGATCTTCGGCTACGCGACGCTGTTCGGCGAGGACGGCCGCCCGATGCACAAGAGCTGGGGCAACTCGATCGAGTTCGACGAGGCGGCCGAACGCATGGGCGTCGACGTCATGCGCTGGATGTACGCGAAGGCACGACCGGAAGAGAACATCCTGTTCGGCTGGCACGCGGCGGACGAAGCGCGGCGGGAGCTCCTCGTGCTCTGGAACGTCTTTGCGTTCTTCATCACGTACGCCCGGCTCGCCGGCTGGACGCCGAGCGACGACGCCCGACCGGTCCCGGAGCGACCGATCCTGGACCGCTGGATCCTGTCCCGCGCGGCAGGCACCGCCGCGCTCGTCGAGGAACGGCTCCGCGACGTGGACGCGCTCGGCGCAGCACGCGCGCTGTCGACCTTCCTCGACGGGCTGTCGACCTGGTACCTGAGGCTCTCTCGACGGCGGTTCTCGCGGTCGGGCGACAAGGGCGACCGGGCAGCGGCATTCGCGACCCTGCACGAGGCACTGGTAGCGACGTCGCGGATGCTGGCCCCGATCCTGCCCTTCCTGTCGGACGCGATGTACGGCAACCTGGTCCTGAGCGTACGCTCCGCCGCCCCCGACAGCGTCCACCTGACGACCTGGCCAACCGCCGACCTGAAAGGTCACCGCGACGAGGCGCTGGAGGCGTCGATGGCAACCGCCCAGGATGTCGTCGACCTCGCCCGGACACTGCGCAGCAGCGTACAGCTCAAGACCCGGCAGCCGCTCGCCGAGGCCTGGCTGGCGCTCCCGCAACGCGGCCTGACCGTCGGCCCCGACCTCCTCCGGTTGATCGCCGGCGAGATCAATGTCAAGACCGTCACGATCATCGAGGACGATTCGGCCCTCGTCGACCGTCGCGTCAAGGTCCTGCTCCCAAAGGTCGGTCGGCGTCTGGGGTCCGCGATCCCCGGGGTGATGGCGGCGGCCCGCGGCGGGGATGTCCGGTTCGACCCGGACGGGTCGGTCACGCTGGCGGGGATCACCCTGGCGCCCGACGAGATCGAGATCCAGGCGACACCCCGACCCGGGACCGCGGTCGCCGAGAACGATGGCCTCGTCCTGGTGCTCGACACGGCGCTCACCCCGGCCCTGGTCGCGGAGGGCGACGCCCGCGAGCTGCAGCGTGCCGTCCAGGACCTGCGCAAGGAGGCGGCCCTCGAGCTCGACGACCGGATCGAGCTCTGGGTCGGGTCAGTCGCCCCGGCGGTCGCCGCACATCTCCCGGCGGTCGCCGAGGAGACCCTGGCGGAGATCGCGGCGGGGGAGCCTCCCGAAGATGCCACGCATGCTTCCGTCGAGCTCGATGGGGGGCCGGCATCGATCGCGTTGCGCCGTCTCGCCGGCGGCGGGTAGGCTGGATGGCAGTGGACGGGATGGCGGGGCGGGTCGCGCGGACGGGCGCGCACTGGGGCATCTTCCTGGGAATCCCCGTCGTCGTCGTGGCACTCGACCAGCTGACGAAGGCCTGGCTCGTCGCCAACATCGCCCAGGGTGAGATCCGCGAGGTCTTCGGCGAGACGGTCCGGCTGGTCTACCACCAGAATTCCGGGGCGTTGTTCGGGCTGTTCCGGGACCAGGCCATCGTGTTCGGGCTGCTCTCGATCGGGGTGATCGGCCTGATCGTCGGCTATCACGCCCGTTCCGGGCGCAGCCGTTACATGTCCATCGCGCTTGGCTTCCTGCTCGGTGGGGCGATCGGCAACCTGATCGACCGCCTACGGCTCGGGTACGTCATCGATTTCGTCGATATCGGGATCGGCAACCTCCGGTTCTACACGTTCAACGTCGCCGATTCCGCCATCAGCACGGCGATCGTGCTGCTCGTTGCGGTCGCGCTCGTGCCGGGGCTGGCGCGGCTCGTCGACGGGGCATCGCCGGCTCCGCCTGCGGCCGAGCAGGATCCGGCGGCCGCCAATGGACCGGCCGATGGTTGATCCCGCGAGCGTGCCGGGCACGCGCGTGCTGCGCGTGCCGGATGGCCCCGGCGGGCGGGTGGACCGCTACGTGGCCGACGCAACGGGCCTCTCGCGCAGCTACGTCCAGAAACTGATCTCGGACGGACGGCTGACGGCGGCCGGCGAGCCGCTTCGCGCCAACACGATCGTAGGCGCCGGGACCGAGCTTCGCCTCGAGGTTCCGGAGGCCACGCCGCTGGACCTGAGCCCGTCGCCGGAGATCGTCCTCCGCGTGGTGTACGAGGACGACGACCTGCTGATCATCGACAAACCCGCCGGTCTCGTGGTCCACCCTGCGCCGGGCCATCCGGGCGGGACCCTGGTCAACGCGCTGCTCGCCCACGGCGACGGTTCGACATGGGGCGGCATCGCCGGCGTGCAACGTCCCGGGATCGTGCACCGGCTCGATCGCGACACCAGCGGGCTCCTCATGGTCGCGCGCCGCGATTCGGCGCAGGCGTCGCTGATGGCCCAGCTCAAGGCGCGGCGGATCAAGAAGACCTACCAGGCGCTCGTCCAGGGCAGCGTCTCGGCCGCCGTCGGGCGGATCGAGGCGCCGATCGGGCGCGACCCGAAGCATCGGACACGGATGGCGGTCGTGCCGGACGGACGGGCGTCGGTCACGGGCTACCGGGTCCGGGAGCGGTTTGTCGACTGGACCCTGCTGGACCTGGACCTCGTCACCGGCCGGACCCACCAGATCCGGGTCCACCTGGACGCAATCGGGCATCCAGTGGCCGGTGACCGGGTCTACGGCACCGGGACGTCGCGCCGTGGGCCGGGAGGCCTCGACCGCCTCTTCCTGCACGCCTGGCGACTCGAGCTGACCTCACCGTCGACCGGCGAGTTGATCCGGGCCACCGCGCCACTGCCGCCCGAGCTCGAGCGCGTGTTGGCCACGCTGCGTGAGCCCGTGCGTTGAGCGAACCCACGACGCCCGCGGAGGACATGACGGCCGCGAACGGCGCAATCCTCGTGATCATCTCGGGGCCGAGCGGCGTCGGCAAGGACACCATCATCGAAGCACTGCGGCGTCGGCGACACGACCCGGAGTACCACTACGTCGTGACGTGCACGACGAGGGCCAAGCGTCCTGGCGAGGTCAACGGAGTCGACTACTGGTTCCTCGATCGAGCGACCTTTGCGGCCCAGCGCGCCGCCGGGGAGTACCTGGAAGCGAACGACGTCCATGGCAACTGGTACGGCACGCCGCGCAGCCAGGTCCGGGAGGCCCTGGCCGAAGGTCGCGACGTCATCCTCAAGATCGACGTCCAGGGCGCCCAGGTCGTCAAGGAGAAGATCCCGGGCGCGTTGCTGATCTTCCTCATTCCGCCCTCGCTCGAGGACCTCTTCCAGCGGCTGCTCAGCCGCGCGACCGAGTCGGCCGACGAACTCGAGCTGCGCCAGCGGAACGCCGCGATCGAGCTCGCCCGCCAGGAGGACTACGACTACGTGGTCGCGAACGAGACCGGGCAGGTCGAGCGCACCGCCGAACGGATCGACGCGATCATCGAGGAGGAGCACCGCAAGTACCCGGATCGCCGGGTCGACGTCTACCCGCGATCGCCTTGAACCTCCCGGACGCCGCGCAGCTCGACGCGATGCTCGGAGGCGAGCCTCATGCCGGCCGCGGGCTCCGCCTCGTCGACGTGGCCGTTGACGCCGCCGGCGGCCGATCCGGGACGTATACGTACGCCGTGCCGGCCGTGCTCGACGACCTCGTCCCGGGCGAGGCGGTGCTGGTGGAGTTCGGGCGCCGGCAGGCGCTCGGGATCATCGTGGCCGAGACCGATCGTCCGCCGGCCGGAGACCTGCGCCCGATCGTCGACCGCGTCCGAGCCGACGGGCCGCTGCTGCCGGGCCTCGGCCTGACGCTGGCTCGATGGATCTCCGAGCATTACCTGGCGCCACCCGCGCTCGCGCTGCGGGCGATGCTCCCGCCCGGCCTGCTCGAGCGGCTGGAGCTCGTTGCGGAGCTCGCCCCGGGCCCGTCGACGGCCACCCCGACCGATGCGGCAACATCCGATCTGCTCGAGCAGCTCGCGGGCGGGCCCCGGGCCGTTCGTGAGCTCGCGGGTCCCGATGGCCGGGCCGGTCTGCTTCGTCGGCTGCGCGGTCTCGCGGGGGACGGGACGATATCGCTCGAATGGGTGCTGGCCGGAGCCGGTGCCGGGCCGCGGTACGAGCGATGGATCCGTCTGCTCCCGCCGGGGCGGACGATCGCCGAAGCACTCGCGAGAGGGGAGAAACCCTCCGGGCGCGCCCTCGGTCCCCGGCAGGCGGCCGTGCTCGCCGAGCTGGCCGCGAGCCCGTCCGGCGAGGCACCGGGGGCCGAGATGGGCAATCGCCACGGGACCGCCGCGCTGGCCGGGCTCGTCCGTCGCGGGCTCGTCGCGGCGGAAGTCCGCGAGCGACCACGCCGGCCGCTGGCGGCTCGACCGGCAGGCCGTCGGGGTGGTCGCCCACGATCGAGCGAGCTCCTGCCCGCGCAGGCCGACGCGGTCGAACGCATTCGGACGGCGATCCAGGCCCGCAACCCCCGGCCGCTACTGCTGGACGGAGTCACGGGCGCCGGCAAGACCGCGATCTACGTCGAGGCGATCGGGGCAACGCTGGATGCCGGCCGCCCGGCGCTGTTGCTGGTCCCCGAGATCGCCCTCGCGCTGCCACTCGTCGATCGCCTGCGTCGCGACCTGGACGTCCGGATCGCGCTCCTGCATTCGGGGCTTGGCGCCGGGGAGCGAGCGGATGAGTGGCGGCGGATCCGGGCCGGCGATGTCGACATCGTGGTCGGGACGCGTCTCGCCGTGCTGGCGCCACTGGGGGACGTCGGTCTCGTCATCGTGGACGAGGAGCACGATCCAGCCTACAAGAGCGACCGGACGCCCAGGCTCCAGGCGCGCGACTGTGCCATGCGGCTGGCCGAACTCGCCGGCGCGGCGCTCGTCCTGGGTTCGGCGACCCCGGCCGTCGACAGCATCGGCCACGCCCGAATGGGCGAGTTCGACCGCGTCGTCCTCCCCGTGCGACCGGTCGGGACGCCGCCCAGGGTCGAGGTGGTCGACCTGCGCGAGGAGCTCGCGGCCGGGCAGCGAGGGCTGTTGTCGCGCTCGCTCGTCACGGCGATCGGCGGGCTTGACACGGCGGGCGGCGACCAGGCCATCCTCGTCCTCAACCGACGCGGCACCGCATCGGTCGTCCTGTGTCGCGACTGCGGGCACGTTCAGGCCTGTCCGGATTGCGAGCGGCCGCTCGTCTACCACCAGGCCGGGACCACGCTGCGCTGCCACCACTGCGGGCGGGCCACGCCGGTCGCGTCCCGCTGTCCGGCCTGCGGTTCGCCCCGGATCCGCTACCTGGGCGGCGGCACCGAACGTCTCGAGCGCGAGGTCCGCGAGACCTTTCCCGGGCTCCGCGTCGGGCGGCTGGATCGCGACGTGGTCGAGCACCGCGGCGCCGCGGAGCGGATCGTGGACGCGTTCTCGAGCGGGCAGGTCGACGTGCTGGTTGGGACGAGCCTCGTGACCAAGGGCCTGGACGTCCCCACGGTGACGCTGGTGGGTGTCGTCTCGTCCGACGTCGCACTCAACCTGCCCGATGAGCGCGCCGCCGAGCGGACCTACCAGCTCCTGGTCCAGGCGATCGGGCGAGCGGGCCGTGGGGAGCGCCCCGGTCGGGCGATCGTCCAGACCTACCAGCCGGACCATCCGGCGATCGTGGCCGCCGCGTCGGGCGAGCGGGCCGCGTTCTATGATGCGGAGCTGGCGCTTCGGCAGCGGTTCGGGTCGCCGCCGTACGGCCGGCTGGTCAAGCTGACCGTGGGGCTTGCCGATCCGGCCGCCGCCGAGCGGGAGGCGGCCAGCCAGGCGACGCGGTTGCGCCAGCTGGCCACCGAGCGGGGCGGCCGCGTGACCGTCGTCGGACCGGCCCCGGCGTATATCGCGCGCCGGGCGGATCGGTGGCGCTGGAACGTCGTCCTGCGCGGCGACGACCCCGTCGCGCTGCTCGATGGCGGGCTCGATGCGCCGTGGTCGGTCGATGTCGACCCCGAGTCACTGCTCTGACACGCGGGTGACCGAAGATCGGGCGGTCCGGCAGGTGACCGCACGCCGGGTTCGTGGGACGATGGGCAGCCAACACACGAGGAGCTGGCCATGACCGAATCGACGAACCCAGACCCGGCCGACGAGCCGAAGGCGGACGAGACCTTCACCTGGACGACCGAGCCGCCGCCGGCGCACGACGCCAAGGGCACCGGACCCGCAACCGCGACGAGCATCATCGAATCCGTGCGCGACGTCGTTGACGACCTGGCCGAACGAGCCGCGCCGACCGTCCGCGAGCTCTCGGCCCGGGCCGCCGAGCTGACGGCAATCGCCGCGGACAAGGCAGCGCCGTTTGCCAAGCGAGCGGGCGAGGTCACCGCCGACGCGAGCGGCAAGCTCGCCTCGAAGTCGCGCGAGTGGGCGTCGGAGCTGCGGGCGTCGGTGGCCACGGCCGAGGCGCCAGAGCCGGGCGCCCCGGAACCGGGCGCCGCGGAGCCTGTCGCGCCTGCGCCAATGCCCGGCGTCGAGCCGGCGGATGGCGACCGCGACACGACGGAGGAGTCAGGCCAGGCCTGAGCCGTCCGCCGCTATACTCCGCGCGACATGAGCGTTCGTCCCATCGTCCTCCTCGGCGACCCGCGTCTTCGTCTCAAGGGCAAGCCGGTCGACAGCTTTGGCAAGTACCTGCACGGCCTGCTCGACGACCTCGCCCACACGATGCGCGACGCGCCCGGTGTCGGGCTGGCCGCGCCGCAGCTCGGTGAAGCGATGCAGGCGTGCGTGATCGAGGTCGAGAGCCAGCTGTACGAGCTGGTGAACCCGCGGATCGTCCGGGCAACGGGCGACGATCGTGACCTCGAGGGTTGCCTCTCGATCCCCGGCTACGTGGCGTACGTGACGCGGCGCGAGCGGGTCTGGGTCGTCGCCCAGGATCGCCACGGCAAGCGGATCAAGGTGTCGGGCACGGGGCTCCTCGGTCGGGCGTTGCAGCACGAGCTGGATCACCTCGACGGCAAGCTCTACATCGACTATCTCGACTCCATGGACGAGCTGATGGCCGTCGGCCACGGTGACGACGAGACCGAAGGCGCCAAGGAGCGGATCCCGGCGCTCGCGTGACGGCACGCCTCCGCACGCCGGCCGGCGCGGTCAGGACGGTCTACTTCGGGTCGGGCGCGTTTGGCATCCCGATCCTCGACGCGCTCGTCACGGCCCCGGGCGTGCGCCTCGTCGGCGTCGTCACCGCGCCCGACCGACCGGTCGGCCGGCGCGCCGAGCTGACCCCGGTCCCGGTCGCGCGACGCGCCGTCGAGCTCGGCCTGTCGCTCCTCCAGCCGGCGAAGTTGCGCGCCCCCGAAGCGGTCGCGGCGGTGGCCGCCCTCGAGCCCGACCTTGGCGTCCTGGCCGATTACGGCCAGATCGTTCCCCGGTCGGTCCTCGACATCCCGCCGCACGGCATGCTCAACGTCCATCCGTCGGCATTGCCGCGGCATCGTGGTGCCACCCCGATCCCGGCCACGATCGCGGCGGGTGATCCGACGGCCGCCGTGACCCTGATCGCGATGGACGAGGGTCTCGACACCGGTCCGATCGTGGCGCAGGAGACCTGGCCGCTCCACGGCGCCGAGACCGCGGAGACGCTCGAGGCCGAGGCGGCACGGCGCGGTGCCGACCTCATTCGACTGACCCTCGACGGCTGGGTGGCGGGGACCGTGCCCGCGACACCGCAGTCCGCGTCGGGGGTGACGCTCACGCGGCCGCTTCGACGGGAGGACGGTCGGCTCGACCCGGCGCGCTCGGCTGTCGAGCTCGAGCGCCAGGTCCGCGCGTACGTTCCGTGGCCGGGCAGCTTCCTCGACACGGACGTCGGTCGCGTGATCGTCCATGAGGCCGTCGTCGTCGACGGCGAGCCGGGCGATCTCCCGGGACGCCTCATTGCCGAAGCGGATGGCCTCGCCCTGACGACGGCCGATGGCCGGCTGCGCCTCCGACGGGTCCAGCTGGCCGGGCGCCGGGTCATGGATGCGGCATCGCTCCGGCGGGGTGCGCCGGAGCTCGTCGGCCAGACCGTCGGGCTGCGCTAGCATCGTCATCATGGATCTCGCGCTCGCACCTCCGGAGATGCAGCGGCCGGGCATGTCGGGACTGTCGCCAGACACGATGGCCGCGTGGTTGGCTGAACAAGGCGAGCCCGCGTACCGTGCGCGCCAGATCGCCGACGCCGTGTGGGGCGGGACGATCGCCTCGATCGAGGCTGCGCTTGCGCTGCCCGCAGGCCTGCGGCGCGAACTCGCCGAGTCCTTCCGGTTCGACACGGTGGCTGACACCGAGGTCCGGGTGACCGACGGCGGGCTGACCGAGAAGGGGTTGCATCGCCTCGCGGACGGGGCGCTGGTCGAATCGGTGCTGATGCACTACCCGGCCCGCGCGGGCGCCCGCGAGCGGCACACCCTGTGCATCTCCAGCCAGGCCGGCTGCGCCGTGGGCTGCCCATTCTGCGCGACCGGCGAGCTCGGGTTCACCCGCGATCTCCAGGTGGCCGAGATCGTGGACCAGGTCCGCTGGGCCTCGCGCCGGCTCGCCGCGGACGGCCGTCGCCTGACCAACGTGGTGTTCATGGGGATGGGCGAGCCGTTGCTCAACCTCGACCGGGTGCTGCCGGCCATCGAGGCGCTCAATGATCGTCGTCGGTTTGGCCTCGGCGCGCGGCACATCACCCTCTCGACCTCCGGCGTGGTGCCCGGCATCCGTCGGCTTACCGCCCTCGGCCCCCAGTTCACGCTGGCCGTGTCGCTGCACGCGGCTCGCAACCCGCTCCGCGACGTGCTGGTGCCGCTGAACCGACGTTGGCCGGTCGCCGAGGTCGTGGCCGCGGCGCGCGATCATGCCGCGGCGACGGGGCGACGGATCAGCTACGAGGTGACGATGATCGGCGGGATCAACGACACCGATGCCGATGCGGATGCGATGGTCGAGCTCCTGCGCGGCGACCACGCCCACGTCAACCTGATCCCGATGAACCCGGTCGCGCACACCCCGTGGACGGCAAGCCCGATGCCGGTGATCGAGCGGTTCGCGGCGATGCTCGGGGCCGCCGGCATCCAGACGACAATCCGCGGCAACCGGGGTCAGGAGGTCGGCGCCGCCTGCGGCCAGCTGGCCGCCGAACGCGCGGGCCAGCCACCGGCTCCGGCGGTCGCCCGGCGACGGGCCCGCCTGGTGGCCCAGAGCGCGGCCGCGCTCCGCGGTGAGCGCAGCCACGAACCGTCGCCCGTCGGGGCGGGGGAGTAACCGTGTCCGGCGGACGGGCCAGGATCGCGGCCAGCATCCTCGACGCGGACCTGTCCAACCTCGCTTATGCCATCCGCCGGTTGAACGCGGCCGGTGCCGACCGGATCCATCTGGACGTGATGGATGCCCATTTCGTCCCGAACCTGACCTTCGGGGCGAAGATGATCAAGCACCTCCGCAAGCGGACCGAGCTGCCGCTCGACGCCCACCTGATGATCAACGAGCCGGGCCGTTACCTCGACGAATACCTCGACGCCGGCTGCGACTCGATCACCGTCCACGTCGAGATCGAGGAGGAGATCGCCCCGACACTGCAGCGGATCCGGGCGGCGGGACGTGCGGCCGGGCTTGCCCTCCGACCCGCCACGCCGTTGAGCGCCCTGCGGCCGTACCAGGAGCTCATCGATATCGTCATGGTCATGACCGTCGAACCCGGCTTTGGCGGGCAGGTGTTCATGCGGGACGTGGCGACCGCGAAGCTGCTGGCAGCTCGTGACCTGCTCAGCCACAAGGCGTACGGCGGCGAGGTGCACGTCGACGGCGGCGTCAACCGCGAGAGCGCCGAATTCGTCGGCGCGCTGGGGGTCGACATCCTGGTGGTGGGATCGGCGCTCTTCACCAGGGGCCGGGACATGGGCCGCGAGATCCGCCTGATCAAGGCGCTCGCCGACGAGGGCTACCAGTACGGGTTGAACAACGGGGTGCCACCGATCCCGCGGGATCGGATGGTCACGTTCACCTCGTTGCCAAAACACATCGCGCTCCGGTTCATGGACGAGATCGAGGCGGGCGGCATTCCCGTGGTCATGCTGCGCGGCGACGGCCAGATCAACCCCGACGGCGTGCGCGACTACGACCTCCTGGTCCCGGCCACGGTGGAGACACTCGTCGTCGAGCGGCACAGCGACGCCCGGGCGGCCCACCAGCGCGAGGCCGCCGACTGGCGCGAGGCGTTCATCCGGGAACGAGGCGTGATCGCACCTCCCAGCCATCCGTGAGGGCGCTCCTGCAGCGGGCGACCCGCGGCGAGGTCAGGGTCGGCGGTGCCGTCGTCGGCTCGATCGGGGAGGGACTCGTCATCCTGCTCGGCGTCGGACCTGACGATACCGACGAGACGGCGGTGGACCTCGCCCGGCGGATCGCCGAGCTGCGCATCTTCCGCGACGACGACGGGAGAACAAACCGGTCACTCCTGGAAACGGGCGGCTCTGCGCTCGTCGTGTCCCAGTTCACCCTGTACGCGGACACGCGGCGCGGCCGCCGCCCGGGGTTCACCGCGGCCGGCCCGCCCGAGCTCGCGGAGCGCCTGTGCCGCCGGTTCGCGGGCGCCCTCGAGACGCTCGGGGTGACCGTGGCGAGCGGCCGGTTTGGCGCGGTGATGGCGGTGGAAATCGTCAATGACGGGCCGTTTACGATCTGGCTGGACACGGACGGTTCCGAGCCCGCCTCGTGACGACGCCGGCGCTTCGGTTCGGGCTGTTTCTCAGCCAGGCGAGCAAGACCTGGGCGCAGGCCGGACATGAAGCGACCGGTCATCACGAGGATGTCCGGTCGGGAGCGGCGGACGTCTGGGAGGCGGTCCCTGACGAGCGGTCTTACTTGGCGGCCTTCAGCTGGGTGCGCCGGCAACGCGTGCACACCAGGGCGCGGACCGGGTTGCCCTTCTCGAACAGGACGAGCGGCTGGAGGTTCGGTTGCATCCGGCGGTGGGCACGGACGCGGTTCATCCCCGACGACTGCGGGTTGAATCCGCCCATCGATGCCTTGCCGCAGATGGCGCAGGAGCGGGCCATGCGTGGTCCTCAGAGGGGGTTTCGATTGGGAGCTCGTGCCGGGACAGGCTCGAACGGAGCGGTAGAATACCACACGGCCTCGACGGCCCCGCTCGATCGTCGACCGATCCGCCACCGCGGGAGGACTGCACCGCGTGCCACCGATCCCGACACACGGGCGCTCCCTGGTCACCCGCCAGGCCGTGCTGGACCTGATCCGGACCGCGACGCTGAGCTCGTACGGCGTCACGGGTTTTGCTGCGGGTCCGTTCAGGCGACTCCTTGGCCGCGTCGGGTTCGGCCAGCCGGGGATCGGGCTTCGCCTTGACGCGGGGCTCGAGGTCGAGCTGGACCTGACCGTGGCGTACGGCGTGCCCGTCGCCGAGGTCGCCCGGCAGGTCGATTCCGCGGTGCGCTACGCCATCCGTCGGGGGCTTGGCCGCGAGGTCGCGCGCCTGACCATCCATGTCGACGGCCTCCGGGTCGCGCCCGGTGCTCCCCCGACCGTCGTCCCGGCCGACCCTAGCGCGATTCGCCCGCGCGACCTCGCGGACAGCGGCACGGACGTCGCCTGATGGCCCGTCGCGCCTGTGATGGCGCCGGGCTCCTGGACGCGTTTCGCGCGGCCGTCGCCAACCTGGAAGCCCATGTCGACGAGATCAACGCGCTCAACGTCTATCCCGTTCCTGACGGTGACACCGGGTCGAACATGCTCGCGACCGTGCGCGCGGCGCTCGACGAGGCCGAGGCGGTGGCGGACCAGCCGGCCGACCGCATCGCCGCAGCGATCAGCTTCGGCGCCCTGATGGGCGCGCGCGGGAACTCCGGTGTCATTACCAGCCAGATCTTTCGCGGCATGGCCGAGGGGTTGGGCGGCAAGACCCGGTTCAATGGCCTGGATCTCGCCCATGCGCTCTCGGAGGGTGCGCGGACCGCGTACGGGGCGGTCGCCAAGCCGGTCGAGGGCACGATCCTGACCGTGATCCGGGAATCCGCAGCGGCGGCTGTCACCACGGCCGAGCGCGACGCCGATATCGAGACCGTTCTTGGTGCCACCCTTGGTGCCGCCGAGCACTCCGTCGCCCGGACCCCGAGCTTGCTCGCCATCCTGCGCGAGGCGGGCGTCGTCGATTCGGGCGGTCAGGGCCTCTACTACCTGTTCCAGGGGGCCCTGCTGCATCTCGCCGGCCAGTCGCCGGCTGGCGCCGTCGCGCGTCGTTCGCGCGCCGGAGCCGGCGTCAAGGTCTCCACTTTGGTGGCCCATGCTGACGAGGGGTTCGGCTACGAGACGATGTTCCTGCTCCAGCCCAACGGCACGGGCACGCTCGACGTGGACTCCATCCGCGATCACCTCGAATCGATCGGCGAATCGGTCCTCGTCGCCGGGGATTCCCGGGCCCTCAAGGTCCACGTTCACAACGAGCGGCCCGACGTCGTGATCGGTTACGGCCTGTCGGTCGGGACGCTGAGTCGCATCAGCGTCGAGAACCTCGACAACCAGGCGCGCGACATCCGTGAGTCGAGGGCGGCCTCGTTCACCGGCACGTCGGGAACGGCGGATCCCGCGGGACCGGCGGCGGAGGCGCCCACCGGGCCGGCCCCGGCTAGCTCGCCGGCCCTCGGCGTAGTGGCCGTGGCCCCCGGCGACGGGCTGGCGGCGATCTTCCAGGAGTTCGGCGTCGCTGCGGTCGTCAAGGGCGGCCAGTCCGCGAACCCGAGCACGGGCGAGCTCCTCGACGCGATCGACGCAGTGGATGCCCGCGAGATCATCGTGCTGCCCAACAACCCGAACGTCGTGCTCGCCGCGCGGCAGGTCGCATCGATGACGGACCGTGCGGTCACGGTCGTACCCACCCGGAACGCTGCGGAGGGCTTTGCCGCCCTGCTATCGCTCGATCCCCAGCTCGATGGTGCCGCAAACGCCGGGCCGATGACCGAGGCCGCCCGGGCGATCCAGTCGCTCGTCATCACCGACGCGGTCCGCGACGCCACGATTGGTGGCCGCAAGGTCAAGCGCGGGCAGACCATCGCCCTGGACCCGGACGACGGCCTCGTGGCGGTCGACGGCAATCGCGATAAGTGCGTGCTGGCCGCGATCGCCGCGCTCCAGCCCGGCTTCGAGCTGCTGACAATCTTCTACGGCGATGGCGCGGATCTCGCCGAGACGGAGGGGATCGCCAAGCGGATCGGCGCGATCCTGCCCGGCATCGACATCGAGGTCCGACACGGCGGCCAGCCGTTCTACCGGTACCTGATCGCCGCCGAGTAGGGATGGCCAAGGCGACCGCTCCGGCACCCGTCCCGACCGATCCGGTCGAGCTCCTGTCCGCCCCGCTGGCGAGGTCGGGGCTGGCCGCCGGGGCCCTGCTTCGCCGCGCCGGCATCCGGCTTGGCTTCTACACGGTCCGGGATCTGCTGTTCCACCTGCCTCGCCGCTACGACGACCTGCGCGAGATGCGCAAGCTCGGCGACCTCGTCTGGGTCGAGGACGGCACGGTCGTCTCGGCGCGCGTCCGCGTCGGTGATGTGCGCGTCGAGCCGACGTTCCGCCGCCGCGTCCAGCGGACGATCGCCCGGCTCGAGGACGATACCGGGAGCGTCGACGCCACCTGGTTCGGTCGACGCTTCATCGAGCGCCGGCTGCACGTCGGGGGCGAGGTCGTGGTGTCCGGTCGGGTGAAGCACTTTGGCCGCAGGCTCACGTTCGACAACCCCGAGTTCCAGTCGGTCTCCGGTGACGAGTCCGAGGTGCTGCATGCCGGGCGGATCGTTCCCGTCTACCCGCTCACGGCCGGCCTGACGGCGGCCCGGCTCCGGAGCGCCATCCGCGAGGCACTCGACCGGGCCGGCCACGCCTACCCGGAGTACCTCCCGGCGCCGATCCTGCGCGACGAGGATCTCGTGCCGATCGCCCGTGCGATCGAGGAGGCGCATTACCCCGATTCGTTCGAGGGTCGCGACGCCGCGCTGCGCCGGCTGGCCTTCGACGAGCTCCTCGCCCTCCAGCTCGGCATGGTTTGGCGTCGTCGCCAGCGGATCCGCGACGCTGCGCCCGAGCTCGCCATCGAGGGCGCCGCGGATGGCGCGATCCGTGCGTCGCTCGTCTCGTCGCTGCGCGCGAAGATCGGCCGACCGGTCGATCTCACGCCCGACCAGGCCGGAGCGATGGACGCGATCCGCGCGGACATGGGCCGGGCGACCCCCATGCTCCGGCTCCTCCAGGGTGACGTCGGGTCGGGCAAGACCGCGGTCGCGGCCTACGCCCTCGCGGCGGCCGCTCGGGCCGGGGTACAGGGCGCCCTCCTGGCACCGACGGATCTGCTCGCCCGCCAGCATCTCGAGACCCTGGGAGGTCTGCTCGAAGGGCTCGGTCTCGGGGTGACCCTGCTGACCGGCTCGTTACCGGCCGACACCAAGGCCAAGGCCGGCGACGCGATCCGCTCGGGGCAGGCGGCGGTCGTGGTCGGGACCCACGCGCTCATCCAGGAATCGGTCGCCTTTCGCGCCCTGGGCCTTGTCGTCATCGACGAGCAGCACCGGTTCGGCGTCGACCAGCGCGCCCAGCTGGAGGCCAAGGCCGGTGGACGCTCACCACACGTGCTGCTGATGACGGCCACACCCATCCCGCGGACACTCGGCCAGCTGTTCTATGCCGATCTCGACGTGTCAGACCTTCGGACGCCGCCCACCGGACGCGTGCCGATCCGGACCGGGATCCGCGCTCCAACCGAGCTGGACCGGACGTGGCTGAAGGTCAGGGAGGAGGCGGCCGCCGGCCACCGCACCTTTGTGGTGGTGCCCCTGATCGAGGAGAGCGGCGACGAGGGCGACGGTTCGGTGGCCGCCGAGACGGAGGCGGTGCGTCTCACGACGTTGCTCGCGCCGTTGCGGGTCGGGCTCGTCCACGGCCGGATCAAGCCGGCCGAGCGCGACGCCGAGATGACGCGCTTCCGCGACGGCGACCTGGACGTCCTGGTCGGCACGACCGTCGTGGAGGTCGGGGTCGACGTGCCGGCCGCCACGATGATGGTGATCGAGGGCGCGGACCGGTTCGGGCTCGCCCAGCTCCACCAGCTCCGCGGTCGCGTCGGCCGCGCGAACGAGGAGTCGTACTGCGTCCTCGTGTCGGACTCGACCGACGAGGTCGCCCAGGCACGGCTCAAGGCGGTCGCCGAGCTGCGCGACGGCTTCGAGCTCGCGGAGCGCGACTTCGAGCTTCGCCGTGAAGGCGACGTCCTCGGCGTGGCCCAGAGTGGCCTGCCGCGCCTGCGGATCGCGTCGCTCCAGGACGCAGGACACCGCGACCTGGCCGTGCGGGCTCGGGCCCACGCCGAGCTGTTGCTCAACGAGGAGGGTCGTCTCCATCCGCCGCGCCCGGCGCTCGCCGCGGAGCTCGAAACGGGCTGGCTCCGGCGGGTCGCGGCCGCGGAGCCGGCGAGCGGCCTATGACCCGGTGGGCGGCGACGCCGCGTGGCTGACGCCGGCCGGGTGATCGCCGGGACGGCGCGCGGGATCCGTCTCGAAGCCCCAGGAGAAGGGACCAGGCCGTTCGGCGACCGGGTCAAGCAGACGCTCTTCGCGGTGCTCGATCCGGATCTGCCGGGCGCCAGGGTCCTCGACCTGTTCGCGGGCAGCGGCGCGGCCGGCATCGAGGCACTCTCGCGTGGCGCGCGGCACGCCACCTTCGTCGAGCGAGACCGTGACGCGGTGCGGGTCATCGCCGCGAACCTGGCGCGGACCCACATCGCCGTGCGTGCGTCGGTGGTTCGTGCCGACGCGTTGGACTGGCTTCGGCACGCCGGGCCGGCGGAGCCCTTCGCGATCGCGATCGTGGATCCGCCGTACGCGCATCCGGACCTGCTCGAGGCGGTCCTCGAGGCGCTCGGCCCGCATCTCGCACCAGACGCTCGGGTCGTGGCCAAGCACTTCTGGCGGGACCAGCCGCCGGCCCAGGTCGGGCTGCTAGCATCGGAGCGTGAGCGTCGGTTTGGCGAGACGGCGCTGACCTTCTACCGTCGCCAGGAGAAGCGATGAACCAGGTCGCGGTCTATCCCGGCTCGTTCGATCCGATCACCAACGGCCACCTCGACATCATCGAGCGCGCCGCGAACGTGTTTGAACGGGTGATCGTCGCTGTCCTCGCCAACCCGCGCAAGGCGCCGCTGCTCGACGTCGACACCCGGATCGGGATCATCCGTGACGCCCTGGCAGCCACGGAGACGGTGCCCGGACGGATCGAGGTCGAGGCCTTCGAGGGGCTGACCGTCGAGCTGTGCCGCGCCCGCGGCGCCGGCTCGATCGTCCGCGGATTGCGCGCCATCAGCGACTTCGAGACCGAGATGCAGCTCGCGCACAACAACCGCGTGTTGGCGCCCGGCGTCGACACCGTCTTCTTCATGACCTCGGTCGAACACGGCTATGTCAGCTCGAGCCTGGTCAAGGAGATCGCGGCGTTTGGCGGCGATGTGTCGACGATGGTCCCGGCGGCGGCCGTCGCGGCTCTCGCGGTTCGATCGGAGCGCCGCTGAACGCTGCCCGCGTGCCATAATCTGTGCCGGTCCGACCGGGCCCGTGCCGGCCCACCCAGGAGGGCAGTCCGATCGACATCATCTTCCTCGTCGAGCGCCTCGAGTCCCTGATCGCCAACGGCAAGAAGCTGCCCCTCACGACCAACGTGGTGCTCGATCAGAACGCGGCGCTCGGACTCATCGACGAGCTTCGCGTCGCCGTCCCCGAGGAGGTCCGTGCCGCCAAGCGGATCAACTCAGAGGGTGAGCGGATCATCGAGAAGGCGCAGGACGAGGCGGAGCGGATCGTGGCCAAGGCCCAGGAGCAGGCCGCGTTCCTGATCGATGAGCGCGGGTTGACCCAGGCCGCCGAGGCGCTGAGCCTGCAGATCATCGCCGACGCCCACGCCGACGCCGACGAGATCCGTCGCGGCGCCGACGAGTACGCGGTGAGCGTGCTCGTCGGGCTTGAAGGCGACGTGGTCAAGACCCTCCAGAGCATCAAGAAGGGGATCGCGATGCTCGACGAACGGCGAGCGACGCTCGAGGTGGACGGCGGCACCGGTCGCGATGGGCAGGAGCCACTCGAGGAGCCATGGGAGGGCGAGGCGGGCGAGGCGTCCCCGGCAACGCGGTGACGGAGCGGCCATTCGAGGGGCCGCTCGCCTGGAACGTCGCCGGTCTCCTCGCGGAGGCACCTGGAGCGGAGCGCGACTACGAGGTCGCCGGCGTCGAGATCGACCTGGGCGAGGACCTGCGGCTTGCCGAGCCGATCGAGGGGCGGGTCCGGTTGATCCGGACCAACCGTGGCGTGCTTGCCACCGCCGACCTGTACGCGGCGCTGGCACTCGAGTGCGGCCGCTGTCTCCGCGACGTTGCGCATGGTGTCGAGGCTCGGTTCCAGGAGGAGTACCTGCCGTCGCTCGACCTGGTCACGGGGCGTTCACTCCCGGCGGATGACGAACCGGACATCGCTCGCTTGAGCGATCACCATGAGCTGGACCTCGAAACCCCCGTTCGCGAGGCGCTGCAGCTGGGCGAACCCATCGCCCCGCTCTGCCGCCCCGACTGTCCCGGGCTCTGCGTGGTCTGCGGTGGCCGGCTCGACGAGGGGTCGCACGACCACCCCGAGGACGATATCGATCCGCGGCTCGAAGCCTTGCGCGCCCTGCTCCCGGACTGATCAGCGTGACGATCACGGTGCGCGTCGCCGAGTCCGACGATGACCTGGAGGCCTGGCGGCGGGTCCGGATGGCCATCCTGCCCAACGAGCGGTGCCTGTCCGTGTCGGAGATGCGGGCGATGGCGACCGCTGAGACGCTCCATCTCGTCGCCGAACTCGATGGCGAGCTGGCCGGCTCCGGTCTCGCGGGCCGGTCGAGCTTCGATTACGCTGGTCTGCATCCGCGGGTGCTACCGGCCGCACGCCGCCGCGGCGTGGGCACGGCCTTGCTCGAGCGGCTGGCCGAGCACGCGCTCGGTGTCGGCTTTGCCGAGGCCGGGACGGTCGTCGAGGGTGACGGCTCGATGGCCTTCGCGACCCACTTCGGTTTCGTCGAGGTGGACCGCCAGGTCGAGCAGGTCCGGACCATCGGCGCCGAGCCATGGCCGCCGGTCCCCGCGGGAATCGAGGTGGTCACGATTGCCAGCCGCCCGGAGTTATGGGCGGCAGCGTACGACCCGTTTGCGCTGGAGGCGTATGCGGACATGGCGACCTTCCGACCGATCGTCGTCTCCCGCGAACAATGGGAACGGGACTGGTTGTCCTGGCCCGAGGCGATGTTTTTCGCGCTGGCGGACGGGGAGATCGTCGGGTGCGCCGGGCTCGAATTCGATCCGGACCAACCCGACCGTGCCGAGCACGCGCTCACCGCCGTCGCGCGTCCGTGGCGGAGGCGTGGACTTGCCTCGCTCCTGAAGCGGATGACGCTGGCGTTCGCGGCCACGAACGGGGTACGGGAGGTCTACACCTGGACCCAGATCGGCAACGCCGACATGCGCGCCCTGAACGGGCGGCTCGGATATGTCGCCCGGGGCGAGGCCATCACCGTGCGCGGTCCGTTGCCGCTCCGGCGACCATGAACTGACGAAGGGCATCGTTTCGAGGTAGACTCCGCCGTCGACGCGAACCGCGGTCACCGCCTGAGCGCCGTCTCGGAATCCGACCGCGTCCCACGACAAGGAGCACCACGACCCCATGGGTGTACCGAAGCGACGTGTCTCGCATGCCCGCCAGGGTGAGCGTCGCGCGCACCTCGCCATCGAGCTGCCACACCTCGAGGAGTGTTCGCACTGCCACGAGATGAAGCTCCCGCACCACGTCTGTCCCAACTGCGGCTACTACAACGGCCGACTCGCCGTCCAGCCCAAGGCAGAAGCCCGGCCCGACGACGCCGCGCGCTGACCCGGTGACCGGGTCCGGGCCGATGGTTGGCGAACCGGCTGGCGCCGGCGTTCGTGTTGCGGTCGACGCCATGGGCGGCGACCACGGGCCGACCGAGGTGATCCCGGGCGCGCTGGATCACGCCGCCGAGCACGCCGAGGACCGGGTGATCCTGGTCGGCGACGAGCAGGCGATCCGGACGATCGCCGGCGATCTCCCGACAAACGTGTCGATCGTGCACGCCAGCCAGGTCATCGGCATGGACGAACACCCGGCGCTCGCGATGCGCGAGAAGAAGGACGCATCGATCATCGTGGCGATGGACCTGGTCCGGGAGGGCAAGGCGGATGCCGTGGTGACCGCCGGCCACACCGGCGCCGGCATGGCGGCCGCCGTCCTGCGGCTCGGGCGGTTGCCGGGCGTGGACCGGCCGGCCCTCGCGGTCCAGATGGTCACCGACGCCGGGCCCGTGGTCCTGCTCGACATCGGCGCGAACCCCGACTCCACCGCCGAGAACCTGGCCCAGTACGCGCGAATGGGGGCCATCTTTGCCGAACGGGTGCTCGGCGTTGCGTCACCGCGGGTCGCGCTCCTCTCGATCGGCGAGGAGAAGGGGAAGGGCGACGCCCGGATCCAGCGCGCGACCGAGCTGCTGGACGCTTCTGACCTCCATTTCGTCGGCAACGTCGAGGGCAAGGATCTCCCACACCATCACGCGGATGTGGTCGTGTGCGACGCGGTCCTGGGCAACGTGGTGATCAAGTTCTTCGAGGGGCTGTCCGGGTTCATCTTCGACCTGTGGCGGCGCGAGCTGTCCGGTTCGTGGCGCGGTCGCCTGGCGTACCTGCTGCTGCGACCCGGGGTTGCCCGGATCCGCCACGTCTTCGACTACGAGCGGGCCGGGGGATCGCCCTTGCTCGGGGTTCGCGGGTCGGTCATCATCACGCACGGTCGAGCCAAACGCCGGATGATCGGGTTCGCCTGTGACGTGGCCGCGACGACGGCGCGGACGGGCGTCCCGGCCCTGATCGCCGAGGCCCTCGCGGCGAACCAGGCTCCATCCCGTCCATCGGTCGCCAGCGTGGAGGCATCGTGAACGGCCCGGCATTGACGGTCGGACGAGGCGTGATCTCGGAGCTGGTGCGGCTGGCCGCGTTCGAGGTCCCGGGGGTCGCCCGCGTCGGCCGCGGTGGCGCGGCCTGGCGACGACTCCTCGGTGGTCCGGCCGTTTCCGTGCAGTTCCGCAATGATCGCGTCCTCGTCAGGTTGTGGATCGTGGCCCGCCCCGGGCAGGCCCTCGGGCCCCTCGCCGGCCAGGTCCGCGCGGCGGTCGCGGCAACGGTGGAGCGGCTACTCGGCCTCGATCTCGGAGCGGTGACCGTCCTGGTCGATGGCGTCGGGGGCTGACCGGGTCCGCGGCCGGCGAACCGGTCGACGGCTCGCGCTCGCAGCGGTGTTCGAGGCGGACTTCGGGCAGCGGACCGCGGATGCCGTGCTCGAGCGCCACCTGGCGGAGGAGGAACGGGACGACAACGCCGCGACCCTGGCCCGGGAGCTGGTCGCCGCGGAGATGCGTCACCGCGACGCGATCGACGCCGAGATCACCCGCCGAGCGCCCCAGTATCCGGTCACCGGGCTGGCCCGGATGGACCGCGCGTTGCTCCGTACCGCCATATCCGAGGTGCTACACTCGGCGACGCCGGCCCGGGTGGCGATCGCCGAGTGGGTCGAGCTGGCACGGACCTACAGTGGAGACCCGATGCGACGCCTCATGAACGGCGTCCTCGGGAGCATCGCAGCCAGCGGCGACCCGCCGACGGCATCATCACCAAGCTCCGAGGAGGGAGTCAGTGGCAACCACGTACGAGCGCCTCAAGAAGATCGTCGTCGAGCAGCTCGGCGCCGACGAGGATGAGGTCAAGCCTGAGGCGTCGTTCGTCGATGACCTGAACGCCGACTCACTCGACCTCGTCGAGCTCATCATGAGCCTCGAAGAGGAGTTCGGGACGGAGATCTCGGACGAGGATGCGGAGAAGATCCGCACCGTCCAGGATGCCGTCGAGTACATCGACGAGCGATCCACCTAGCGACGTTCGGCCCAGCCGCGGGCGAACGCCGAGCATCGTGCGCCCCGCTGAGGCGCTGGCGAGACGGCTCGGCCTGCCAGTTCGCGACCTGGACCTGCTCGAGCTGGCACTCGTCCACTCGAGCTGGCATCACGAGCACCGCGACGGTGCAGCCGGCCATAACGAGCGGCTCGAGTTTCTCGGGGACGCGGCGGTCAACCTCGCCATCTCCGAGGCACTCTACCTGCGTCACCCTGGCGACGACGAGGGGTACCTCTCGGCCCGGCGCGCCGCGATCGTCTCCACCGTGGGCCTGGCCCGCCTGGCCGGGCGCGTCGACCTCGGCAGCTACCTGCTCCTTGGCGAAGGCGAGGCGCAACGCAGCGGTCGGCGCCGGCCGTCGCTCCTCGCCTCGACGTTCGAGGCCGTCGCCGGCGCCCTCTACCTGGACCTCGGTCTCGACATGGTGCGCGACTGGGTCGTCGCGCTCGCGGAGCCCGAGCTGAGCGCGGAGGCGCCGATCGGCTCGCTCAAGAGCCCCAAGAGCCGGCTCCAGGAGTACACCCAGCGGCACTCCGGCGAGCGCCCCACGTATCGTCTGCTGGACGCTACAGGGCCCGACCACGAGAAGTCCTTCAGGATCGAGGTCTGGGTCGATGGGACCCTGCTCGGCGTCGGTGAGGGCCCGTCACGGCGAACGGCGGAGACGGCCGCTGCCGCGCAGGCGATGGAGCGGCTGCGTGCCATCGCCGAGGCCGAGCTCGCCGACGCTGCGGCCGGCGCGGCCGACACGACCGGCACGTCGGACGTGGCTCGTCCATGACCATCGAGCACGCGGAGACCAACGGACGACCAACACCCGGACGCCGGGCCGAACCGCGCCTGTTGGCGCTGCGCGTGCACGGCTTCAAGTCGTTCGCCGAGCGCACCAACGTCGAGTTCGGCCCGGGGATCAGCGCCGTCGTGGGCCCCAACGGGTCCGGCAAGAGCAACCTCGCGGACGCGCTTCGCTGGGCCCTCGGCGAACAGGGCCGCGCGCTCCGCTCGCGCAAGGCGGAGGACGTCATCTGGGCCGGCTCGGAGAAGCGGCCCGCCCAGGGAATGGCCGACGTCAGCCTGGTCATCGACAACGCCGACGGGCTGCTCCCCGTGGACTACCAGGTCCTGGAGCTCGGCCGGCGTCTGTACCGATCCGGTGAGAACGACTATCTCCTCAACAAGACGCGGGTTCGCCTGCGCGAGCTCGTCGACCTGCTCGACTCCGCGCATCTCGCCGACAACGCCTTCCTGTTCATCGGCCAGGGGATGGTCGACCAGGCCCTCGCCCTCCGTCCGGAGGAGCGACGTCCGCTGTTCGACGAGGTCGCCGGCGTGCGTCGCCACGAACGTCGGCGGCGGCGGGCCGAGGAACAGCTCGCCGAGTCGGAGGCCAACCTCGCGCGCGTCGAGGACATCCTGGGCGAGCTGCGGCCGCAGGCCCGGCGCCTGGCCGCCCAGGCGGAACAACAGGCCTCGCGTGACACGACCGCCGATGAGCTGGCGACCGCGCTGATCGGCACCATGCACGGACGCTGGTTCGAGGCGGCCGCCCGGGTGACATCGACGGCGCAGGCGCATGCCAGGGCGCGGGCGGACGTGGATCGGGCGCTCGCCGAGCTGGCGGCCGCCGAGACGGCCACGGTCACGCTGGGGCAGGAGCTGTCTGCTCGCGCCGCCGTCGAGCGGGCGCGCGGCGAGGCGGTCGAAGGGGCGCAGGCGGCGGTGAACACCGCGCAACTGCGCAGCGCACGGCTCGCGTCGGAGTTCGACGCCATCGGGCGCGATCGAACCCGCCTCGTGGAAGAGCGATCCGCCGCCGAAGCCGAGCTCGCATCGGCACGCCGGACGCTCGTCGAACCGCTCCCGTCGCGCGACCTCGACCTGGAGGCGTCGCTCGGTGAGGCCGAACGAGCGCTGGCCGCGGCCCTCGAGGAATTGGCGGCCCTGCGTGGCGCCCAGCAGGCGCAGGGCCAGGAACTCGCTGCCACCCGTCGGGCGGCAGCGGCACGCCAGGCTGAGGTGGACACGGCGCGCCGGAGAGTGGCCGACGCCGAGCGCCGACTCGCCGAAGAAGCCGCACAGGTGGCGGCCGCCACGACACGTCGCGTCGAACTCGACGCGGCGTTTGAAGGCGCCATGGCAACCGTGACCGCGCGCCAGGCGGAGGAGCAAGCGGTGGCGGAGCGACGCGAGACGGCCCGGGAACGAACGAGGGTCGCCGACGCGACCCGTGCCGCCGCCGACGAACAGGTCGTCCGTGTCGGTGCCTCGCTGGCCGCGGTGCGCGGTCGCCTGGATGCCCTGACAGCGCGGCTGGCCGACGAGGAAGCCCGTGGCATCGCACGCGCGGCGCGACGCGTGGGTGGTCGTCGGCTGGACGAGGACCTCGACGTCGATCCTGGATTCAGGCAGGCGGTCGAGGCGGCGTTGGCGGAGGCGACCCGTGCGTATGTCGTCGGCAGCGAGTCCATCGCGGCGTTGACTGGCGAACGCGGCACGCTCGTCGTCGCGGAGCGCGCCTCCGGACCCACGGGCAGCGAGGACGCGCGCGAGCGCCGCTTCCGCGATCGACTGCTCTCGGCCGGCGGCGGAACGCTCGACGCCGCCGTCCGGCGCGACCCGAACGGCGCGGCACGACGCCTGCTGGCTCGAGCGGCGTGGCTTCCCGACCTGGCGGGATGCCTGGCGATCCAGCCGGCCCTGCCGCCGGGCTGGATCGCCGTGCCGCGCGACGGTGGTGCCGTGGTGACCGACCTCGCGGTCGCCCTCGGGGCGTCGGAGTCGGTTCTCGAACGCCGCGCCGACGTCGTCCGGTTGTCGGCGCAGGCCGAGACGCTCGAAACCGATCTGGCGACGGCGCGCGAGGCGGCCGCCGCGGCGGCCAGCGAGGCAGCTGACGGCGCCACGGAGATCGAAGCCGCCCGAGCCGACGAGATCCGATCGAGCGCGGCGCGGCGGGCAGCCGAGGAAGGGGAGCGCCTCGCTGCCCGCCAGCTCGAGACGGTGGCGCGCGAGTCGGCCTGGCACGAAGCGCAGCTCCGTCGCCTGGCCGGCGACCTCCAGCGCGCCCAGGCGACGCTTGCCACCCTCGAACCGGCAGCGAACGACGGGGACGGCCATGGCGTGGCGGTTCATACGGACGCTGTCGGCGTGGGCGTCGAACCGGGACCGGCCGGCGCGCCCGATGGGTCCGGGCTCGCGGCGTGGGAGGCCCGGGCGATCGAGCTTCGAGCGCGACGCGATCGGCTCGCGGAGGATCTGGCCGAGCGAGATGCCGCTCGGCGCGATGCCGAGCACCGTCGCGCTCGCGCCGATGCCTCCATCGCCATGGCGGAGGAGCGGCTGGCGCGGGCCGAACGCGAGCACGCGTCGCTCGTCGAGCGCGAGCGGGCGATGCGCGAGGAGCGCGAGGCGCTCCAGGACGAGATCGCCGTCGCCACCTCCCGGGAGACAGCCGCCCGGGAGGCCCTCGCCGTGGTCCGCGCCGCGGATGCAGCGGATCGCGAGCGGCTCGGTCAGGCGGAAGGGGCCGCCTCAACGGCTCGGGAGCGCCTGCGCATGGCGGACGATCGTCTGCGCGCGGCCGACCATGCCGATCTCGAGGCCAGGCTCGGGCTCGACGCGCTCCGGGAAGGGATCATCGTGGAGCTGGCCGGGCTCGGAGAGCCCGCGATCCGCCATCTGCGAGCGGCCGCGGGCCACGATGAGGATCCCCCGCGCTCCGCACCCGAGGCATCGGTCGACGCGGACGGGTCCGGACCGCGGGCGACGACTCGCGCCGAGGCGTCCGTGATCGCGGGTGGGTCCCTCATCGACGACGACGCCGGGGTCTCCGACGAGGTCGCGGCGCTCGAAGCCGCACTCACCGACGCTGCCGTCGCCTGGGCCGGCGAGGCGCCGATCGGGCCCGCACCGGGCGCCGCCCGACTCGGGCAATTGCGTCGGCGTTTCCATGAGCTCGGCGCGGTCAATCCATACGCGGTCGACGAGTACGCGGCGGTCCGGGCGCGCCTGGAGACCATGGAACGGCAGGCGTCGGACCTGCAGACCGCCATCTCGCGGACGCGCGACCTCATCGTCGAGCTGGACACGATGATCGGGGACCGGTTCCAGGCGACCTTCCGCGCCCTCGAATCGGCCTTCGCCTCGCGGTTCGAGCAACTGTTCGGTGGGGGGTTCGCCAAGCTGTCGCTCACCGATCCGTCCGACATCGGGGCGAGCGGCATCGAGATCGTCGCCCGCCCGCCCGGCAAGAAGGCGCAGGCGCTGGCCATGCTCTCGGGCGGGGAGCGTGCCCTGACCGCGGTTGCCCTCCTGTTCGCCATGCTGCAGGTGCGGCCCGTCCCGTTCTGCGTCCTCGACGAGGTGGATGCCGCCCTCGACGAGGCAAACATCGGCCGGTTTGCCGATGCGCTCCGCAGCCTGGCCCACCAGACGCAGTTCATCGTGATCACCCACAATCGGGGCACCATCGAGGCGGCCGACGCCCTGTATGGCGTGACCGCCGGCGATGACTCGGTGAGCCGGGTGATCAGCCTGCGGCTCGACGAAGCACAGGCGCTGGCTGCGCGCGATCGAACCGAGCTCGCCCCGGCCGGCTGATCTAGGCTGGGCGGATCATGCCTTTCTGGCGACGCCAAGACGACGAGGCCGCCGAGTCGACCACCACCGAGCCTGCGGAGCCGGGGCCCGTCGAGCCCGCACCCGAGGACCTCGGCTGGGAACCGGACGCGGCCGATTTCGACGATCCGGCCGCCCAGGCCGCTTCGTCGATGACCGTGCGCCAGCCGGCTGCGGCGCTCGATGCAGGTCTGGAGCGCACGCGGGGCGGTTTCATGTCGCGGTTGCGCGGCCTCCTCGGCACGCCCGATGCGGGCGGACCATCCTGGGATGACGTCGAGGAGACGCTGATCGCCGGGGACGTCGGGGCGGCGCTCGCCATCGAGCTCGTGGAGCGCGCACGTTCCAGGCGCGACCCGAGCGGCCCGGAGGCGGCGATCCGAGCAGAGCTGGCCGCCCTGCTGGTGGCCCGCGACGTCGATTGGATCCCCCGTCCGGCGACCGGCGACGGGCCCGCCGTGGTGCTCGTGGTCGGGGTCAACGGGACGGGCAAGACGACGACGATCGGCAAGCTCGCCAGCCGCTGGGCCCGGGACGGGCGGTCGATCATCCTCGCGGCGGCGGACACGTTCCGTGCCGCCGCCATCGAGCAGCTCAGGATCTGGGCTGAACGCGCCCGTGTCCCGGTGATTGCCCACGCACCCGGTGCCGACCCCGGAGCGGTCGTCTACGACGCCCTCGACGCGGCCCTGGCGCGCGGCGCGGACCTGGTCATCGCCGACACGGCCGGCCGGCTGCACACGCGTTCGAACCTGATGGACGAGCTCGCCAAGATCCGCCGGATCGTGGACAAACGCCTGCCCGGCGCGACGCCCGAGATCCTGTTCGTGCTCGATGCGACGACCGGCCAGAACGGGCTGGCGCAGGCCAGGGCGTTCCATGAGGCCGTCGGACTGACCGGGATCGTCCTCACCAAGCTCGACTCGACCGCGAAGGGCGGCATCGTCTTCGCGATCGAGGACGCGCTCGGCGTCCCGGTCCGGTTCGTCGGGGTAGGGGAGGGCGTCGGCGACCTGGTCCCCTTCGATCCGGAGGCGTTCGTGGCTGCCCTGTTCGCCTGAACCCGTCGACGGGTTCAGCCGCCGACGGGCTGGTCGCGTTCCGCACGGACGGCGGCGGCCGCGGCGTCGCGCAGCGGTGTCGCAGTACCGGCCCCGTCGTCGGGTGCCTGGCCGGGGAGCGTCAGAAGCCCGCGGACCGGCGACGCCCACAGGATCACCGCCGCCAGCAACGCACCGAGTGGCGCGAACCAGGCTGTAGCGCGCAGCCCGATCGCCTCGGCCAGGAGCCCCGCCCGAGCGTCGCGAGGAGCTGCGCGAGCCCGGAGGCCACCTGGAAGGTCGAGGCCACCCGTCCGAGCGCCCGGTCGCGGACGAGCGCCTGCCGGACGGACACTTCCGAGATGTCGTACACCGTCATGGCCGAGTCGGCGACGAGCTGCTGCATCACCAGGCAGCCGATCGCCAGCAGTGGCAGGCCCGCCGGCGCGAGGGGCATGAACGCGTTGCCGATGGCGCACAGGACCATGGCCCAGATGGCGACCCGTCCGATGCCCCAACGCCGGGTCGCGCGGGACGCCACGACCGCCCCGATGAACGAGGAGAACCCGCCGACACCGGCGACGACACCGAGGATCGCCGGTCCGAGCTCGAGCTCCTCGAGGACGAACAGGAACCACGTTGCGCCAAAGATCCCCCACAGGGCCGAGAGCGCCATCTGGGCACCGGCGAAGGCGCGGAGCACCGGATCGTGGATCACGAGGCGGAGCCCGTCGCGAATCTCGTCGAGCACGGGCTCACGGTCCGCCTTCGGCGGCGGCGGCCCCTCCTCCCGTTTGATCGAGCCGAGCAGGAGAGCCGAGCCGAGGAAGGACAGCGCGTCGAGGGCGATGACGATCGGCGCGGTCAGCATCTGGACGAGGAAGCCGCTGACCCCGAAGGCCATGAACTCCGAGACCGAACCGCTCGCTGCCAGAGCGGCGTTGGCATCGACAAGGCGCTCGCGATCGACGATCGTCGGCAGGTAGGCGTTGTCGGCGGCGTCGAAGAAGGTCGTCAGGATCGCCGCCAGGCCCGCCACGGCCAGGAGTTGCCAGAACGTCAGGGCGCCCAAGGCGAAGGCGACGGGGATCGAGGCCAGCAGCGCCGCCCGACCGAGGTCGGCCCAGATCAGGACCGGGCGGCGTCGGAGCCGATCGACCCAGGCGCCGGCGATCAGGCCCACCACGAGCGTCGACCCGAGCTCGACGCTGCGCAGGATCGCGACCTCGAACGCCCCGGCGCCGAGCACCAGGATCGCGGCGAGCGGCAGCGCGATCCGGGTGACGAGCGAGCCGAAGATCGAGATCGTCGCCGCGCCCCAGACGCGGACGAAGGCCGTGTTCTTCCAGAGCGGGGAGCCGAACGGATTGCGCACGAGGGCGGAGCATATCGCCCGCGCACGGCCACGAGATCGGAACGGCGTGGGTTCCGGCGCTTTCGGCTTCCACGCGCTAGACTCCGGTGGCCTCGGTGCGTCAGAACCCGCGCACCAGCCGGTCCGGCCGTCCGCCGCTCCGGACCACCATTCGACGGAGTCCCCACCCGGACCATGTTCGACACCTTGAGCGAGCGCCTTCGGGTGACGCTCGGCAACCTGACCGGTCGCGGCCGGATCAGCGAAGCCGACGTCGATGCCGCCATGCGCGACGTGCGCCTGGCGCTGCTCGAGGCCGATGTGAACTTTCGCGTCGTCAAGGAGTTCATCGGCCGCGTCCGCGAGCGGGCCATCGGCCACGAAGTCCTGGCCAGCCTGTCCGCCGGTCAGCAGGTGGTCAAGATCGTCAACGACGAGCTGGTCGAGCTCCTCTCGGCGGGCGACCGGACCTTCCACCTGAGCGGGAATCCGGCCGTCGTGGCGATGGTCGGCCTCCAGGGATCCGGCAAGACGACGTCCACGGCCAAGCTCGCTCGTCACGTCATCAAGCTCGGTCGACGGCCGCTCCTCGTCGCCGCGGATCCCTACCGACCGGCCGCCACCGACCAGCTGCAGACGCTGGGCAAGGCCCTCGACGTCCCCGTCTACCGGGCGCCCGCAGGCACCGCCGTCGTCGACATCGCGCGCGGCGGCGTCGAGGCCGCCAGGCGACAGGTTCGGGACGTCGTCATCCTCGACACCGCCGGTCGCCTCTCGATCGACGAGGAGCTGATGGCCGAGATCGCCGCCGTCAACGCCGCGGTCAAGCCCGTCGAGACCCTGCTCGTCGTCGATGCGATGACCGGCCAGGAGGCCGTTTCAGTCGCGCAGGCGTTCGCCGCGGCGGTCCCGGTGACGGGCCTGATCCTGACCAAGATCGACGGCGATGCGCGGGGCGGTGCCGCACTCTCGATCTCGGCGGTGACGGGCGTGCCGGTCAAGTTCCTCGGCACGGGTGAGAAGACCGATGCGCTCGAGCTCTTCCACCCGGACCGGCTCGCGAGCCGGATCCTGGGCATGGGCGACATCCTCACGCTCGTCGAACGTGCCCAGGAGACTGTGGATCAGAGCCAGGCAGCCAGGCTCGAGGAGAAGCTGCGGAAGGCATCGTTCACGCTGGACGACATGCTTGAATCGATGCAGCAGATGCAGAAGCTGGGGCCGGTCGGCCAGGTCATGTCGATGATCCCGGGGATGGGCAATCTCGCCGGCGAGGCGCAGGCGGCGGTGGATCGGGGCGACCTGAAGCGGACCGAGGCGATCATCCGCGCGATGACAACCACCGAGCGCCGCGACCCGAACATCCTGAACGCGTCGCGACGCCGGCGGATCGCCGCCGGCTCGGGCACGAGCCTGCCCGACGTCAATCGACTGGTGAAGCAATTCGGTGAGATGCAGAAGCTCATGAAGCAGCTCTCCGGCGGCGGCAAGCGAGCCGCCGCTCTTGGAGCGCTGACGGGCCGGCGCTGAGCCGGTAGAGGGGAGTCACCATGACCGACGATCTCGAGCAGACGACCATCACGCCCAAGGGGACCTCCGAACCGGCCACCGAGCCGGGGCCCGCGACGGACTACGAACCGGCCCCCGAGGCGGCGCCGGCAACTGACTTCGAACCGGCTGCTGCTGCGGCGGCGCAGGCGACGGAGCCGTACGAACCGGCCGCGGATGCGGCGCCGGCGACCACCGTCCTGGCGCCCGGTGCGACGGCCAGCGGAAACCGACGCTGGGTCATCGCCGCCGGCGTCGTCGGCGTCCTCGTCGTGGCGTCCGCCCTGGCGTTCAGCCTGTTCACCGGCCGCTCGGCCAGCGCAGTCGTCCTCGGCTACGTCCCGAGCGATTCGATCATGTACGGCGAGATCCGCATGGACCTGCCGGGCGACCAGCGCGCCGCGGTTGGCGAATTCCTCTCGAAGTTCCCAGGTTTCGCCGACCAGTCCACGATCGACACCAAGATCGACGAGGTCCTCGACCGGCTGGTCGGTGGCGCAACTGACGGCGCGCAGTCCTTCAGCTCCGACATCAAGCCGTGGTTCGGAGGCGAGGTAGCGTTCAGCGTCGGCGCGCTCCCGGATCCCGACACGCTCGAATCGCCCGACGCGAGGATGGATGCCGCTCGCTTCCTCGCGCTCCTGTCGGTGAAGGATGAGGCGACGGCCCTGGCCTGGTTCGACTCGGTCATCGTCGAAGCCGGGAGTGGATCCCAGCGGTCGAGCGAGGCGTACGGCGACACCACGATCTACCACTTTGTCGGGCCGAACGAGCCACCGGGCGCGTACGCCTTGCTCGACGGCAAGGTCGCCGTGATCGGCGATCCCGCGTCCGTCCGAGCGGCCGCGGACACCGGCGGTAGCGGCAGCTTCGGCGCCACCCCGGAATTCAAGGCGGCCCTGGACGCCACGACCGGCGATCACGTCGGGTTCATGTACATCGCGCTGCGCCCGCTCCTCGAGTGGTCGAGCGGCCTGACCGGCGAGGCCATCCCGGGCGGTCTCAGCGGCGACGTGCTGACCGGCCTCATCCCGGACTGGACGGCATTCGCCCTCCGGGTCGAAGGCGACGCGCTTCGCATGGAGACCGTGGCCCCGAAGCCCGAAGGCGAGACGGCCGCATTGCAGGTTTCGACCGTCGCTGAACACGTCCCGAGTACCGCCATCGCGCTCTCGGTCAGCAACGACTACGGTGAGGGGATCCTGTCGACCCTCGACACCTACCGGGCAGAGCCGAGCCTGAAGGACGTCATCGACTCGGTCGACCAGGCGATCGGCCTCCTGGGCGGGGCCGATGCCGCGGTCGGCTGGATCGGCGATCTCGGCGTGGCGGTCACCCGGACAGAGACCGGCGTCGAGGGCGGCCTCGTCATCACGCCGACGGACCGTGCAGCCGCCGATCGGCTGTTCACGAGCTTGCGGACGCTGATCTCGCTCGGCGGCAGCGCGATGGGGATCACCGTCAGGGACGAGGCGTACGCCGGCACCACGATCACGATCGTGGATCTCGGCGACCTGACCGACCTCGCGGGCCTGGCCGGCGACGCGGGTGTCCCCCCGGAGGCGCTCGGCACGGACCTGCCGGCGGGTCGTATCGAGCTGGCCTACGCCGTCACGGACCAGGTCGTGGTCATCGGATCGGGCCCCGGCTTCGTGAGGAGTGTCCTGGACACGACGCCGGCAACGTCCCTGGCCCAGAACGAGCGCTACAAGGCGCTGGTCTCGAGGGCCGGCGCTGGGACCGGGAGCAGCTTCGCCGACATCACCGCGATCCGCGAGATGATCGAAGGGGCCATGGTCAACGCCGACGCCGGCGAACGCATCGAGTACGAAGAGAATATCAAGCCGTTCCTCACGCCCCTCGATGCACTTGTCGGATCGAGCGCAATCCAGGGCGACGTGAATCGCTCCACCGTCATCATCACCGTCAAGTAGGGCCCAGGAGCCCGCTACAGAGGAGGAAGCAGCAGCCCATGGCAGTCCGAATCCGGCTGACGCGCGTCGGCGCGACGAAGCAGCCAACGTACCGGGTCGTCGTCGCCGACGGCCGAAGCGCCCGCGACGGGCGTTCCATCGAGACCCTTGGCCACTACAACCCGCGGACCGATCCGATCGAGTTCCAGGTCGACGCCGACAAGGCCAAGGCATGGCTCGCCAAGGGCGCGCAGCCGTCCGACACGGTGCTCCGGCTCTTCCGCCAGGCGGGCATCGTGCCCGCGACCAAGTAGGGAGCCGACGATGGCAGCAAAGGACCTGGTCGAATACGTCGCGAAGGCGCTCGTCGATGATCCCTCGGCCGTCACCGTGGACGTGGTGGAGGAGGACGGCGCCACCGTCATCGAGCTCCACGTCGCCGAGGACGACATGGGCAAGGTGATCGGGCGCAATGGCAGCGTCGCCAAGGCGCTCCGAACGCTGCTCAAGGTGACCGCCGCCCGCGATGGCGAGCCGGTCCAGCTCGAGATCCTCTGAGCGACCTACGTCTCGTGGTCGCCCTCGTTCGGGGCGTCCACGGACTGCAAGGCGCCGTTCGGGTGGAGGTCTTGACCGACCGCCCGGCCGAGCGTTTCGTTCCGGGTGCCGTGCTCTACCGCGAGGGAGGCGACGAGCCGCTGACAATCTCGAGCGCGGAGGAGATCGTGGACGGCCCCGGCTGGCGGATCCGCTTTCGTGAGCTGACGACGCGTGACGCGGCGGACACGCTCCGGAATGCCTACCTGGAGGCGGTGGTCCGTCCGGAGGAGGACCTCACCCGCGGCCAGTATTACTGGCACGAGGTGGTCGGCACGGCCGTCCGCGGCGTGGATGGGGCGGATCTCGGAACGGTGCAGGACATCTATCGCGTCGGCGAGACCGAGGTGTTCGTGGTGAGCGGCGGTCCGGTCGGCGGCTTCGACCTGCCGGCCGTCCGCGCGTTCATCCGGATCTTCGCGCCGCGCCGCGGCGAGATCGTGGTCGATGCCGAGGCCCTCGACCTGCGACCGCCCAGGGACCGCGGTCCCGAGGCCGGCCGTCCCAGGGCACCGCGCCGCGGAAGCCGACGAGCCGCGCCGACGGCCGATGTGGCGGCCGGTGCGCCCGCGGAGGCCGAGGGGCCGGGCGACCCCGACGCACCCGGCTCAGCGAGTCCGGAGCCCGGCCCGTGACCCTCGAGATCGACATCCTGACCCTCTTCCCGGCGATGGTCGAGGCGCCATTGGCCCAGAGCATCCCGGGCCGTATCCAGGAGCAGGGCCTGGCCACGCTCCACGTCCACGACCTGCGGGAGTGGGGGATCGGGCGTCACCGATCGGTCGACGATGCCCCGTACGGCGGGGGGGCGGGAATGATCCTGCGGCCGGAGCCGGTGGCGGCCGCGCTCGACGCCCTTCGCCGACCGGGATCGACGGTAGTCCTGCTCGATCCGGTCGGCGAGGTCTTTACCCAGGCTCGGGCCACGGACCTCGCGACCCGTTCCCACCTCGTGTTCGTGTGCCCGCGCTACGAGGGCGTGGATGAGCGGATCCGCGCGCTCGTGGACCTCGAGCTCTCGATCGGCGACTTCGTGTTGACCGGCGGCGAGCTGCCCGCCCTGGTCGTCATCGATGCAGTGATCCGCCTGCTCCCGGGCGCGATCGAGAAGGCCTCGATCACGGAGGAATCGTTCTCGGCGGGGCTGCTCGAATACCCGCAATACACGCGACCGCCGACCTTTCGCGGGATGGACGTCCCGGCCATTCTCACGTCAGGCGATCACGGAGCCGTCGCCCGCTGGCGGCGGGAACAGGCGCTCGAGCGGACCCTGGTGCGGCGACCGGATCTACTTGGCGAACGGACGGTGTCGACCGGACCGCCGGCGTCGCCATCGGCGCCGACGGACCCGACGACGCGGGTAAGGCGATCGCGCTCGACCGGCGCGACCTGATCGTGGCCGGGCCCATGCTATACTCCGCGGCCGGCGCCCCTGCGCGCCGCCTCCAAACCGTCCGCCCCGCAGCTCATGGCTGCCCAGCCGAGTCAGGAATCGCCGCGTGAACGTGCTCGACGAGATCGTCCAGGACCAGCTTCGCACCGACTTGCCGGAGCTCGCGACCGGCGACACCGTCAAGGTGTCGGCCAAGGTCGTGGAGGGCACCCGTGAGCGGATCCAGGTGTTCGAGGGCACCGTGATGCGGCTCCGGGGCGGCGGGATCACCCGCTCGATCACCGTCCGCCGGATCGCCTCGGGCGTCGGCGTTGAGCGGACGTTCAAGATCAACAGCCCCCGGATCGAGAAGATCGAGGTCGTCCGACACGGCGTCGCCCGCCGCGCGCAGCTCTACTTCCTGCGCGATCGCGTCGGCAAGGCCGCCACGCTGCGCGAGCGCCGCACCCGCAGCTGAGTTCCGGGCATTCGGCTCCAGCTCCCGACCCCGTCACGCGGCGGGGTCGTTTGATTCCGGTAGGCTATGACCCGATGGCGCCCATCGTTCCGACGCTGAAATTCGAGCGCCGCCTCTGGCGCGAGGGCCTCACCCGGGTGGTCGGCGTGGACGAGGTCGGGGTCGCTCCCACCTGCGGCGCGGTGTTGGCGGCGGCCGTGATCATGCGCCCCAACTGCCACCGGGTCCCCGGCGTGCGCGACTCCAAGACCCTCTCGGCCGCGCAGCGCGAGCGCCTGGCCCCGCGGATCAGGGCGCGAGCCGTGGCGGTCGGCGTAGGCGCCGCATCGGTCCGCGAGATCGACCAGCTCAACATCTACCACGCCACCCACCTCGCGATGCGCCGGGCGATCGCCCGGGTCGGCGGTCACGAGCACGTCCTGGTCGACGGCAACAGGATCACCGGGTTCGAGTCGCTCGTCGGCCCGTATACCAACGTGGTCGACGGGGACGCCAAGGTCTATTCGATCGCGTGCGCGTCGGTCATCGCCAAGGTCGTCCGCGACCGGATGATGACGTTGCTTGCGGCCCGCTACCCGGGCTATGGCTGGGAACACAACCAGGGGTACGCGACGCTCGAACATCGCCGTGCCATCCGCCGGCTGGGGCTGACGCCGTTCCATCGGCGCTCGTTTCTGGCGCTCCAGCGGACGCTGGCCGGAGACCAGTTCTCGCTCGACCTGTTCGGGGAGGGCCTGGCTGCGCGGCTCCTCGATGACGAGCTCGAGGACGCGCTCGACGAAGTGGTGCCGGTCGGCGGGGGACTGGACCCGGCGATCCTGATCGACCCGACGACCGACCTGGATCTGACCGAGGCCGGCGCCCGATAAGCGGCAATCGATCGAGGGTCGCTACCGTGCGCCGATGCGTACGAACGCCCAGCGGTCGGGCGATGCGGCCGAGGAACTGGTTGCCGATCGCCTGGTGACGGCCGGGTGGTCGATCCTCGCGCGGAACGTCCACGTCGGCAGGCACGAGCTGGACCTGATCGCGGTCGACCCCGGACCGCCGGCCGCGCTCGTGGCAGTGGAGGTCCGCTGGCGCGCCGATCGCGGGTTCGGCCTCCCGGAGGAGACCGTGGACGCGCGAAAGCGCAGCCGCGTCAGGGTCGCCGCGTACGGCCTGCTCGAGCGCGGCGCGCTGCCCGACGGGTCCCGGCTGCCGCACCTGCCGCTGCGCTTCGACCTGATCGTGGTGGAGCCTGGCGACCGGGTCCGGCACCATCGCCACGCGATGTGACGGCGGACTCCGGCCTCGAGTGCCCAGGCGCAGCTCGTCACCTGCCGAGGGTACGCGCCCGGTTCTAGTATCGGACGGTGCGCGTCAGTGCGGGTGTCCTTCTGTTCCGACGAAGTCCGGTGGGGCTCGAGGTGCTGCTCGCCCATCCGGGCGGTCCGATCTTTGCCCGCCGCGACGAGGGCCACTGGACGATCCCCAAGGGCGAGCCCGACGTCGACGAGCCGCTGATCAGCGCTGCCAGACGGGAGTTCCGGGAGGAGATCGGGCTGCCGCCCCCCGAAGGCGAATGGGTCGAGCTCGGCTCGATCGTGCAGAAGGGCGGCAAGATCGTGCACGCCTGGGCGGTCGAAGGCGACCTTCGTCCCGAGGACGTCGTGTCGGAGACGTTCGTGCTCGAGTGGCCACCCCGCTCGGGCCGACGAGAGACGCACCCGGAGATCGATCGCGTGGCCTGGTTCGGTCCGGAGGAGGCGCGGCGTCGGATCAAGGACGCGCAGGTCCCGTTGATCGACCGGCTCGAGACATTGCTCGGCGGCTGACCGCGGGACCGGCTGGAACCCGGACCCGTGCTACACTCCCGCCCGGCCCGGGTCCGCCCGAGCCGTCAATCGATCTGCCCGCGCCAGGCGGCGCGGAGCTCACACGCGAACCGTTCCGACCGGGACGGTGCCGGCACCCTGCCCAGGGTCCGGCTCCCGGCGACGAGGTTCGCGGAGGAACGAACCGAACAGGAGGTCGCACACCATGCCGTCCGTCTCGATGCGGCAGCTGCTGGAAGCCGGAGTCCACTTCGGCCACCAGACCCGGCGCTGGAATCCCAAGATGCGCCCGTTCATCTTTGCCGAGCGCAACGGGATCCACATCATCGATCTCGCCCAGACCGTCCAGCGTCTCGACGTCGCACTCGAATTCGTGCGCGAGACCGTCGCCCGCGGCGACCAGGTCCTGTTCGTCGGGACCAAGAAGCAGGCGCAGGAGCCGGTGGCCCAGGAGGCCTCGCGGGCCAATCAGCCGTACGTCAACAAGCGCTGGCTCGGCGGCATGCTCACCAACTTCACCACGATCAAGAAGCGGATCGGCCTGCTCGAGCAGCTCGAGGCGCGCCAGCAGAACGGCGACTTCGAGCGGATGACCAAGAAGGAGGCCGCGAAGCTGACGGAGGAGATGGTCAAGCTCCAGGGCACGCTCGGCGGGATGCGCAAGATGAAGCGCCTGCCGGGCGCCGTCTTCATCGTTGATCCGCACCGCGAGCGGATCGGCGTGACGGAGGCCAACAAGCTCGAGATCCCGGTGGTCGGCACCGGTGACACGAACGTCGACCCGGACGAGCTCGACTACATCGTCCCCGCCAACGATGACGCCATCCGTGCCATCCGCCTGCTGTGCACCCTGGTCGCGGATGCCGCGATCGAAGGCGCGCAGCAGCGCTCCGCCAGGAGTTCCGCGGAGCCGGAGCCGATCGAGGCGATGGCCATGCCGGAGACAGAAGAGGAAGAGCCGGGCGCGACCGACGAGCTCGTTGCCGCGCTTGCCGGCGGGGCCGCACTGTCGTTCGAGCCGGACGTCGACGAGGACGACCTGCTCCCGGGCGACCGGGTCGCGCGGGCCGAGGCCGCCGTTGCCGAGGCTCCGGCCGAAGCCAGCCCCGAGGAGATCGCCGCCGAGCTTGCCCGCGAGGCAGCGGAGAAGGCCGAGGAGACCGGCGCCGCCGGTTGACCGAACGCGCAACGAGGGCCGTCCGCGCGACGGACGGCATCGACGCCAGGACAGACAGCGCCGCTCCAGCGGAGCGCGCAGGACAGGAGTACACGAAGGCATGGCCGATATCTCGGCGGGACTGGTCAAGGAGCTTCGCGACCGGACGGGCGCCGGTTTCATGGACTGCAAGGAGGCCCTGGTCGCCGCGGACGGCGATCTGGACAAGGCAGCCGCGCTGCTGCGGGAGAAGGGATTGGCCGCGGCCGCGAAGAAGGCCAACCGTGAGGCCCTCGAGGGCCTGGTCTCGAGCTACATCCACACCGGGGGCCGGGTGGGCGTCCTCATCGAGGTGAACTGCGAGACCGACTTCGTCGCGCGCACCGATGAGTTCCAGCGGCTCGTCCGCGACCTGGCGGTCCAGGTTGCCGGTCTCTCCCCGTTGTACGTCGACGAGGCGCGTATCCCGCCGGCCGATCTCGAGGCCAAGAAGGCCGAACTGCTCGCCGACGAGGCGACGGCGAAGAAACCCGAGAACATCCGCGCCCAGATCGTCGAGGGCCAGCTAAGGAAGTGGCACGCCCAGGTCTGCCTGTACGACCAACCCTTCCGTGACGAGGAGCGCACGGTTCGCGACTTGATCAACGATCGGATCGCCACGATCGGCGAGAACATCCGGGTCCGCCGCTTCACCCGCTACGCACTTGCAGAAGAGCTGTGACGGAACCCACGACGGCGACGCCCGTGTCGGCCGCCGAGCTGCCGAGGTCGCTCCGCTACCGGCGGGTCCTGCTCAAGCTGTCCGGTGAGGCCCTGCTCGGCGACCGTCAGTACGGCGTCGACCCCGCGTTCTGCGCGTTCATCGCCCGGCAGGTCGCGGAGATCCACGGGCTCGGCGTGCAGGTCGGGATCGTGGTTGGCGGCGGCAACATCTTCCGCGGCCTGGCCGCGTCGGCGCGCGGCATGGATCGGGCGACCGGCGATTACATCGGCATGCTGGCCACGGTCATGAACGGGCTGGCGCTCCAGGACGCCCTGGAACGCGCCGGTGTGCCGACCCGGGTGATGACTGCCATCGCCATGAACGAAGTTGCCGAGCCGTACATCCGACGCCGCGCGATCCGCCACCTCGAGAAGGGCCGGGTTACCCTGTTCGTGGCCGGGACCGGCAATCCGTACTTCACCACGGACACGGCGGCCGCCCTGCGAGCTGTCGAGATCAACGCCGAGGTCCTGCTCAAGGCGACCAAGGTCGACGGCGTTTACGACCGTGATCCCATGACGGACCCCGACGCGCGGCGGTACGCTCAGCTCGAGTATGCGGACCTGCTACGCGACCAGCTGCGGGTCCTCGATTCGACCGCCGTGAGCCTGTGCATGGAGAACGATCTCCCGATCATCGTGTTCGACCTCAACCAGGCCGATAACATCACGCGGGTGGCCGTCGGCGAAGCGGTCGGCACCCTCATCTCGGGCGCCCCGAGCGCCGCCGGAGGTGCGCGATCATGAGCATCGAAATCCTGAGCGACACCGATCACAAGATGGCCCGCGCGGTTGAGGCCATGGAGCGCGACTTCCAGGGTCTTCGTACGGGGCGAGCCTCGACTGCCCTCGTCGAGCGGATCCACGTCGAGTATTACGGCACCTCGACGCCGCTCAACCAGCTCGCGGGGATCAGCGTCCCCGAGCCGCACCAGATCGTGATCCAGCCGTGGGATCGTGGCGTGCTCGGCGCGATCGAGAAGGCCATCCAGAAGAGCGACATCGGTCTCATGCCCAACGTGGACGGCACGGTGGTCCGTCTCAACATCCCGACGCTGACGGAGGAGCGTCGCAAGGACATCGTCAGAAGCGTCCACAAGCGGATGGAAGAAGCCAGGGTCGAGATCCGCAACCTCCGGCGCGACGCGGCCGACCACCTCAAGCGCGAGGAGAAGGACGGCAGCGTCGGCACGGACGAGGCGCATCGCGAGCTCGAGGCACTCCAGCGGACCACCGATCGTCACATCGGCGAGGTGGACCGGCTCGGCTCGATCAAGGAACAGGAGGTCCTCGAGGTCTAGTGGCGCGCGCACCCCTGGCCAGACCCACCGACGCGCCACCCACGGCTCAGGTGCCGGCACGCGGGGCAGTCGCCGGGATCGCCGAGCCCGCCGGCGACGTGCCGCTCCTCGCCCCGGAAGACCTCCCGCGTCACGTTGCGATCATCATGGATGGCAACCGGCGTTGGGCACGGCAGCGCAACCTGTCCGAGCTCGACGGGCACGCCGCCGGTGTGGAGGCCATTCGCGAGCTCCTGCGCCATGCGGTGCGTCGCGGGGTGCCGGTCATGACGCTCTACGCGTTCAGCCGTGAGAACTGGGCGCGCTCCGACGACGAGGTCACCGGTCTCTTCGGCCTGCTGGAGGCCGCCATCCGGAGCGAGACGGCCGAGCTTCGCGCCCAGGGTGTCCGGATCCGGCTCCTGGGGCGCCTCGACGAGCTGCCCGCTGCCACGCGCGCGTCGATCGGTGAGGCGCTCGACGCGACAGCCGGCGGTGACCGGCTCCTGCTCAACGTCGCGTTCAATTACGCCGGTCGAACCGAGCTGGTCGACGCCTTCCGGCGGCTGGCGGCCAGCGGGGTACCGCCCGAAGCCATCGACGAGGACGCCATCAGCGCCTCGCTCTACACGGCGGGTCTCCCGGATCCGGACCTCGTGATCCGGACCGGTGGGGAGCAGCGGCTCTCCAACTTCCTGATCTGGCAGTCGGCGTATGCCGAGTTCTACACCTGCGAGGCGCTCTGGCCCGACTTCGGACCCGACGCGTTCGACGCCGCCCTGCTCGAGTTCGCCAGCCGGCAGCGCCGATTCGGTCGCTGAGCGGGTCGGGTCAAGGCATGCGTCAGCGGGCGATCAGCGCCGCCGTGCTCGTGCCGGTGCTGCTGGTCGTGCTCGCGGTCGGCGGGCCGGTCCTCGCGGCCGCCGTCGCGCTTGTCACGGTCCTGGCCGCGGTCGAGGTCTTCCGCCTGCTGCAGGCGTCGGGATATCCGCCTCTTCCGGCGCTCGGGACGGCGCTGGCACTCGCGGTGGTCCTCGACGCGGCGTTCCCCGAGGTCCTCGAGCGGAGTGGGCTGCTCCTGGGGGCGGTCGGCATGGTCCTGGTCGCCGTTGCGTCGTTCACCCGGCAGGACCCGCACGACGGCCTGGCGACGTGGATCGCCACGATCCTTGGCGCCCTGTACGTGTCGCTCCTCGCGTTCCTGCTGCGCCTGGGCCACGCGGCACCGGCGGTGCCGGACGCCGCGCCGGCGGCCTGGCTGGGGGCCGAACGAGGCTGGATCCTCCTCCTGGTCCTGGCGGTCTGGTCGTGTGACACCGGCGCGTACCTGGTGGGGAAGAACTTCGGCCGAACACGGTTCCTGACCCACATCTCGCCGTCGAAGACGATCGAGGGCTTCATCGGCGGTGTCGTCGCCACGACGGTCGTGGTCGGTCTGGTGCTCTGGGCGCTCGGCCAGCCGCCGGTCCATGCACTGGCCCTCGGGCCGCTGGCCGCATTCGCCGCCCAGGTGGGCGACCTTGCCGAGTCGATGATCAAGCGCGCCGCGGGTGCCACCGATTCGGGGACGCTGATCCCGGGACACGGCGGCATCCTCGATCGAGTCGACTCGTTCCTCTTCGCCGCGCCCGTGGTAACGCTCTACGTCATCGCCGTCATCCGCTGACATGACGACCCCCGCCGATCCGCCGCGCCGGGTCGCATTGCTCGGGTCCACCGGATCGATCGGGCGCCAGGCCGTGGACGTCCTGGCGGGCCATCCCGACCTGTTCACGGTGGTCGCGCTCGCCGCGGGCTCCAATGCGGGCATCCTGGCCGAACAGGCGGTGCGCCTCCGACCGGCGGTCGTCGCGCTGGGCGACGAGGCGGCTCTCGCGAGCCTCGATCTCCCGGCTGGCACGGAGCGCCTGACAGGGACCGATGCGCTGCAGACGCTCGCCACGCGTGGCGACGTTGACCTCGTGATCGTCGCAACCGGCGGGCTGGTGAGCCTGCGACCGGTCATCGCCGCGCTCGACGCGGGCAAGGTCGTGGCGACGGCCAACAAGGAGACGCTTGTCGCCGGTGGGCACCTGGTGATGCCGGCAGCGCGGTCGCTCGCCCGGCAGCGTGCGGCAACCGACCCGCGCGACCCGTACGCGAGCCCGTTGGCCTGGATCCGACCGATCGACTCGGAGCACTCGGCGATCTGGCAGTGCCTGGTCGGAGAGCAGATGGCGACGGTGGCCGCATTGATCCTGACCGCGTCCGGTGGACCGTTTCTCGACGCGCCGGCGGATCTCGCGGAGGTGACCCCGCAGGAGGCGCTCCGTCACCCGACCTGGTCGATGGGTGCCAAGATCACGATCGACTCGGCGACGTTGGCAAACAAGGGCCTGGAGGTGATCGAGGCGCACTGGCTGTACGATGTCGACTACGACGCGATCGAGGTGATCATCCACCCCCAGAGCGTCGTCCACTCGGCCGTCCGCTTCGTCGACGGCTCCCTCAAGGCCCAGCTGGGCACCCCGGACATGCGACTTCCCATCCAGTACGCGTTGACCTATCCCGACCGCCGTCCCTCGCCGGCCGTCCCGCCCGACCTGATCGGGACCGGCCGCCTCGAGTTCCGGGCGCCCGACGAGGCGCGCTTCCCGGCGCTGCGGATCGCCCGCGAGGCGGGTCGCATGGGCCCACGCGCATCGGCCGCCCTGATCGTCGCGGACGAGGTCGCCGTCGCCAGGTTCCTCGCCAGGACGCTCCAGTTCACCGGCATCCCTCACTTGCTCGAGGCCGCCGTGCTGCGTTTTGGCACCGGCTCGGCTGCGCCTGACCTCGAGGAGCTCGTCTCGCTCGACCGCGAGATCCGCGCCGCCTATTCGACCGGCCCAATCGGGAGCGCAGCATGACCGGTGCGATCCAGTCGGTCATCACGATCGTCCTGTTCATCCTGATCCTCGGCGCGCTCGTCGTCATCCACGAGCTCGGCCACTTCGTGACGGCGCGGCTGGCCAACGTCCGGGTCCTGGAGTTCGGGGTCGGCTTCCCGCCACGGGCCAAGGTCCTCCGGTCGAAGGGCGAGACCCTGTACACACTCAACTGGCTGCCGATCGGCGGGTTCGTCAAGCTCGAGGGCGAGGACGGTAACGACGCCGACGATCCACGCTCGTTCGCCGCCCAGGGTCTCGGCAGGAAGCTCGTGATCCTCGTGGCCGGCGTCGCGATGAACGTCGTCCTCGCGTTTACGATCTTCGCGGGCATGGCCTGGCTGGCCACCCCAAACGTCGGCGTCAGGTTCCACGAGGTGCAGCCGGGATCGCCCGCGGCCCAGGCCGGCCTGGTGCCGGGTGATGCCATCGTCGCGGTCGACGATCAGCGCTACGAGTTCTTCGGCGACGACTCGATCCTCGATGGGATCCGTGGCCGCGCCGGCCAGGACGTTATCCTGACGATCGACCACGCCGACGGCTCGCGGGCCGACGTCCCGGTGGCGCTGCGGCCACCCCAGGAGATCAACGAGAACCAGGGCGCGCTCGGGATCAGCTCGTCGGAGGAGCAGCCGTTCGAGGCCTACTTCTCCGGGGAGTACACCGGGCGAGACCTGCCCGCTGCCGTGTCGATCGGTGCCCGTGAGACCGGTCGAGCGCTTGGTCTGATCCTCAACGGACTCGGTGCGCTCGTGGGTTCGTTCGCCTCGGATCCGACGGCCGCACCACCGGTCGCCGGTCCCATCGGCATCGCCACCCAGATCGGGGACATCTTCTGGAACGCGGGGCCGATCCTGACGCTCTACGTCGCGGGGATCCTGTCGGCCAACCTGGCACTGGTCAACATCCTGCCATTCCCGCCGCTCGACGGCGGTCGGATGCTGGTCATCACGCTCAAGCGGATCTTCGGCGCGCGGATCAGCCTTCGGGCCGAACAGCTCACCTATCTCGTGGGGTTCATCTTCCTGTTCGTCTTCCTCATCTGGGTCACCGGCTTCGACATCATCCGCAGCCTGGGTGGCGCCGGCTCGTGAGCGGTCAGGAGGCCCTCCGTCCGCGGCGGCGCCCCACCGTCAGCGTCGACGTCGGGGGTGTCCTCGTCGGGAGCGCCCATCCGATCGTCGTCCAGTCGATGACCAACACGGACACGGCGGACGCGGACGGGACCGCGATCCAGGTCGCCAGGCTGGCCCACGCCGGCTCACAGCTGGTACGGGTGACGGTCAACACCGACGCGGCCGCGGCCGCAGTGCCGGAGATGGTCCAAAAGGTACGCGACCTCGGGGTCGATGTCCCGATCATCGGCGACTTCCACTACAACGGGCACAAGCTCCTCGCCGAGTACCCGGAAACGGCCGCCGCCCTCGCCAAATACCGGATCAACCCGGGCAACGTCGGCGGCAAGCGTCACGACGAGAACTTCTCCACGATCGTGCGGATCGCGACCGACAACGACAAGCCCGTGCGGATCGGGGTCAACTGGGGGTCGCTCGACCAGGCGATCCTGACCGAGCTGATGGACCTCAACGCCCGGGCCCCCGAGCCGCGCGACGCGCGCGACGTAATGATCGAGGCGATGCTCGAGTCGGCGATGCGTTCGGCCGAGCTCGCCGAGGAAACCGGGCTTGGCCATGACCGCATCATCCTGTCGGCCAAGGTGTCGGGCGTCCGCGATCTGGTTGACGTCTACCGGCTGCTGGCCGAGCGCAGCGACTACCCGCTGCACCTGGGTCTGACCGAGGCGGGGATGGGCGACAAGGGGATCGTGGCCTCCACCGCCGGCCTCGCCATCCTGCTCAACGAGGGGATCGGGGACACGATCCGCGTCTCATTGACCCCGGACCCCGGCGCGCCCCGCGAGCGAGAGGTCGAGGTCGCCCAGCAGGTGCTGCAGTCGATGGGCCTGCGCTCGTTCCTGCCGCAGGTCAGCGCCTGCCCCGGGTGCGGGCGAACGACGTCCACGTTCTTCCAGGAGATGGCCCAGCAGATCCAGAGCTACCTCAAGGAGCGGATGCCGGAGTGGCGCGAGACTCACCCGGGCGCCGAGGAGCTGCGCGTCGCGGTGATGGGCTGCGTGGTCAACGGCCCGGGAGAGTCGAAGCACGCGGACATCGGGATCAGCCTGCCGGGCACCTTCGAGGAGCCCGTGGCCCCAGTCTTCATCGACGGCCGCCTCGACCGGACCCTGCGCGGCGATGGCCTGGTCGCCGAGTTCATCGGGATCCTCGAGGACTACGTGGCGCGACGGTTCCCCGCGCCGCCGGCCGCTGACCAGCCTGCGCCCGGCGAGGGGGCAGCCGCCGAGGCCGTCCCAGGTGAGCCCGCTCGCGCCGGACGAGGATAGGCGTCGAGCTTCGAGCCCGGAGCGACCGAGGCATGCACGGCGGCGAGGACTCCGGGAATCTGCCAGATGTCGGGCTGGTGCCCGTGAGGCGTGAATCCGCGCGGTCCAGGGCCGAGAGCGCCGCGCCACCGGATCCAGGCCGCGGTGCGATCCAGCGCGCCGGCAGGGCGGTCCGGTCGACCGCCAGTCCAGGCCTGGTTCGTTGAGCGTCCACCCTTCCGGGTGTATACTTCGCGTCAACTGAACGGCCGCTCCGCGACGTGGGTGACCCCCACGTTTCTTTTTTGAGCGGGCCGCGAATACGCAACATCGCACAAAGAACGGAGGTCATCGTGAGTCGTGACTTCGTCGGTGCCCTCCTCCAGCTCAACGCCGAAAAGCAGATCTCGCGCGAGCAGCTGATCGGTGCGGTCGAGGACGGCATCCAGTCGGCGTATCGGCGGGTCGCCGGGGACGAGGACATCCACGTGCGGATCGATGCCGAAACTGGCAAGATCCGCGTCTTCCGCGCGCGCCGCGTCGTCGGCGAGATCGAGGACGAATTCACCGAGATGTCGGTCGAACAGGCGCATGCCATCGACCCCGCGGCGGGGGTCGGCGATCTCGTCGAGACCGAGCAGCTCGACGGCGACGTCTTCGGGCGGATCGGCGCCCAGACGGCAAAGCAGATCGTGCTCCAGCGGATCCGTGAGGTCGAGCGCGACCAGGTCTTTGACCAGTTCGCGAGCCGCGAAGGCGAGCTGATGACCGGGACCGTCAACCGGGTCGAGCCGCGCGCGATCATCCTCGACGTCGGCAAGAACGTGGAAGCCATCCTCGCCACAACCGAGCAGTCCGCGCTCGAGCACTACCGGATCGGCCAGAACGTCAAGGCGTTCGTGCTCGAGGTCCGGCGCTCGACCAAGGGGCCGCAGATCTTCGTCAGCCGCACCCACAAGGGCTTCCTCAAGCGCCTCTTTGAGCTCGAGGTCCCGGAGATCCACAACGGTACCGTCGAGATCAAGGCGATTGCCCGCGAGGCCGGCAGCCGATCGAAGGTCGCCGTCGCCTCGCGCCAGGAGGGTCTCGATCCGGTCGGTGCGACGGTCGGGCAGCGCGGAGCGCGAGTGCAGGCCGTCGTTGCCGAGCTCTCGGGCGAGAAGATCGACGTCATCCCGTGGAGCGACGACCCCGCCGTGTTCGTGGCCAATGCCCTGAGCCCGGCGCAGGTGATCTCGGTCGACATCGACGAGGAGCACCGCATCGCGAGCGTCACCGTTCCGGAGCGGATGCTCTCGCTGGCGATCGGCCGGGAAGGGCAGAACGCCCGCCTGGCGGCCCGGCTGACCGGCTGGCGGATCGACATCCGGAGCGACGTGTCCGTGGCCGAGGCCAAGGCCGCCGCGGATGCCGGGATCGCCGCCGTCGCGCCTGCGCCGAAGAGGAATGTCGTCCCGGTTCCGACGGATGCGACGGGGGTATCCACCCTCGCCGAGACGCCCGCGGGTGCAGTCAATGCGGTCGTCGAGAGCGCGAAGCCAAAGCGCACCACGAAGAAGGCCGCCGCCGCGGCAACAACCGAAGTCGAAGCGACCGGAGCGGCCGACGGCGCCGTGGAGACCGCCGTTCCCGCCGGGACGGCGAAGTCGCGGCGAACCTCGGCCAGGACGGCGAAGGCGGCGGCCGAAGCGATCCCCAGCGCGGCTGTGCCGACACCCACCGCCGCGGAATCGACACCACGCGCGGCAACCCATGAACCCGAACCCGCCAAGCCGAAGCGCGCCCGCAAGGTCGCGGCCAAGGCCGGCGCCGAGGAGGTGGCGTCGTAGCCCGGGCGGTCCGGGCCGTCGCTCCGCGACGCGTCCCCAATCGCTCCTGCGTCGCCTGTCGGACGGTTCGTCCGAAGCGAGAACTGCTGCGCGTCGTGCGGAACGCGGCCGGCGACGTCTCCGTCGACCCGAGCGGGCGTGCGGCGGGTCGCGGCGCGTACGTGTGCCGGACCGCAGAATGTACCGATATCGCCATCAAGAAAGGCGCCCTCAACCGGGCGCTGAGAACCCCGCTCCCGGCGGACCTGCGCGCGGCGCTGGTGGCCGGAATCGCGGATCCGTTACACACGACGACCGAAGGAGGAGCCCGTGGCCAGGAGTAGGAGCGGCACGCGCGGCCGGCGCGGGCCCCGCAAGCCGCCGCGTCGCGACGGCGCATTCACGCCCGGCAGCGTCCAGGTGGCCGATCCGCGCGAGCGCGGCGCGATCGAGCTGCCCGGCACCATCACCGTCAAGGAGCTCGCCGAGCTCCTGGGCGTCAACCCCGCGGACATCATCCGCGAGCTGATCAAGAGCGGCATCTTCGCCACGATCAACCAGCTGGTCGATCGCGACACTGCATCGCTCGTGGCCGGTGAGCTCGGGTACGAGGTGGCGGAGGCCGCTGTAGCCTCCACGAACGGGGCGGACGGCGAGACCGACGGCCCGATCGCCGAAGCGACCAAGGAGGTCCTCTACGAGGAGGACGACCCGGCGCTGCTCCAGCCACGGGCTCCGATCGTGACCGTGATGGGTCACGTGGACCACGGCAAGACGAGCCTGCTCGACGCGATCCGGACGACCGAGGTCGCTGCCGGCGAACGCGGCGGGATCACGCAGCACATCGGTGCGAGCGAGGTCACGAAGGACGGCAAGCGCGTCGTGTTCCTCGATACGCCCGGCCACGAGGCGTTCACGGCGATGCGCGCCCGCGGCGCCCGGGTGACCGACATCGCGGTCGTCGTGGTCGCCGCGGACGACGGCGTGATGCCCCAGACCCTCGAGGCGATCAGCCACGCGAAGGCGGCCAGGGTACCGATCGTCATTGCGCTCAACAAGATCGACAAGCCCGACGCCAACCCGGACCGGGTCAAGACCGAGTTGACCGAGGCGGGCATCGTCGTTGAGGAGTACGGCGGCGAGGTGCCGCTCGTGCCGGTGTCGGCCAAGACCCGCGTGGGTCTCGATGAACTGATCGAGATGATCCTGCTGGTCGCCGACCTCCAGGAGCTCAAGGCCAACCCGAAGCGCTCGGCGATCGGCACGATCGTGGAGGCCGAGCTCGACAAGGGCCGTGGCCCCGTGGCGACGGCGCTCGTCCAGACGGGCACGCTCAAGGTCGGCGACATCATCGTCGTCGGCGAAACGTTTGGGCGCGTCCGCGCGCTGGAGAACGACAAGGGCAAGCGGGTCACCAAGGCCGGTCCGTCGAGCGCGGTTGTCGTGCTCGGCCTGGCCGAGGTCCCGGCCGCCGGCGACATCCTGCGCGTCGTGAGCGACGACAAGGCGGCCCGGACCATGGTCGAGAGCCGCAAGGCCGCCACCGCCGCCAAGAGCGGCGAGGGAAGCGGACGAGCCACGCTCGAAGACCTGTACTCGCAGATCCAGGCCGGCCAGGCCAAGGAGCTGCGGGTCATCCTCAAGGCCGACGTGTCCGGCTCCCTTGGCGCGATCACGCACGCGCTCGAGCAGCTGGACCAGGAGGAGATCCGGCTCAACGTCCTCCACGAAGGCGCCGGGGACATCACGGACAACGACATCATGCTGGCGGCCGCGTCGAACGCGATCGTCGTCGGCTTCAACACCCGGATCACCGAGACCGCCCGGCGCGCCGCAGAGGTCGAAGGCGTCGACGTCCGCCTGTACGACATCATCTACAAGCTGACCGACGACATCGGCGCCGCGCTCAAGGGCCTCCTCGAGCCCGAGATCGTGGAGGTGGTCGAAGGTCGGGCGGAGGTCCGCCAGGTCTTCCGCGTCGGCAAGAACACGGTCATCGCTGGCTCGTTCGTCACGGACGGTCGCATCGTCCGCGGCAACGCGCGCATATGGCGCGGCGGCAAGGTCATCGCGACCGACCGGATCGAGTCGCTACGTCGCTTCCGCGATGACGTCCGCGAAGTCGCGACCAACTACGAGTGCGGCATTGGATTGGCCAACTTCCACGACCTCGAAGAAGGCGACGTGATCGAGTGCTTCACTTCGCAAACCGTCAGCAGGGCAGTGGCCGGCTGAGATGACCGGGGTATTGCCTTGCCGCCGCTACGACGGTGCAGGCCAAGGCGGAGCTGAGCACGGGAGCGAGCGCACCCCGAGGTGCGTGAGCGAGCGCGCGGAGGTGACAACGCGGGCATGCGCCGCCGTAGCGGTGGCCGTGGTATGAGCCAGAGGACTGAGCGGGTTGGCGAGCTGTTGCGGCAGGAGATCGGGTCGATCATCACTCGTGACGTTGCCGATCCGAGGGTCGGGTTCGCCACGATCACGTCGGTCGAGACGACGCCCGACCTGCGTCACGCCAAGGTCTGGATCAGCGTCATCGGCCAGCCCGCCGAGCGGGACGCCACCATGGTCGCCCTGCGGCGGGCGATGCCGTTCATCCGGCACGAGCTGGGTACACGCCTGCGGATCAAGCGGATTCCGGATCTGCACGTCCACCTCGACGACACGGCCGAACGGGGCACCCGGGTCCTGCAGCTGCTCAGCGAGCTCGAGGCCGGCGTGATCCCGGAGTCCGACGCGCCACTCGGCGAGTCGTTGCCGACTCCCGTGGCGCGGCTCCCGCATCCGGGCGACTTGCCGATC
>JBBEBJ010000197.1:59994-66261 GCA_040882425.1 Chloroflexota bacterium
CGAGTCGTTGCCGACTCCCGTGGCGCGGCTCCCGCATCCGGGCGACTTGCCGATCGAGCCTCCATCGGCGGCGAGGCTTCCCGAGCCGCGCCCGCGGCACCGCCGGAAGGGATCCGGATCCACCGTGCGCGGCGGGCGGCGGACGACGCGATGACCGTCAATCTCGAGCCCTTTCTGGCGGCCGTGCCGGACGCGGTGATCGATCGGCTTCGCGGCGCTCGCCGCGTGCTGGCGGTGAGCCACGAGAACCCGGACGCCGACACGCTCGGTGCGGCGCTCGGTGTCGTGGAGCTCGTGGAAGCGCTCGGCGGTGCGGCCGACCCGGTCTGCAACGATCCGATCCCGGCGCTCTACGGGTTCCTCCCCGGTGTGGAGCGGTTCCGGACGGATCCGGATCCGGCGGCGACCTATGACCTGGCGGTCATTGTCGACTGTGGCTCACTCGACCGGATCGGAGCGCTTGGCGACCGCCATGCCGAGCTGTTCGAGCGAACCCCGCGGCTCATCATCGACCATCACGCTTCGAACGACGGCGGTGGCGAGGCCGACTGGATCGAGCCGCATGCGGCGGCGACGTGCGAGATGGTCGCGCTCCTCGCCGCGCGGCTTGGCGTTGCCGCCGGTGCGGGCGATGGCGCCCTCGCCACCAACCTGATGGCCGGGATCGTGATGGACACGGCCACCTTCGCGCACCCCAACGCGACGCCGCGGACGTTGACCGTATCGGCCTGGCTGGTCGAGGCGGGCGCTCCGCTCTCCGACATCTCCCGGCGTCTCTATCGCTCGAAGCCCGAGGCGCAGCTTCGCCTGTTCGGTCGGATCCTCGCGCGGCTCGAGAGCGCCGATGACGGACGGATCGTCTGGTCGAACGTGTCCGAGGCCGACTATGCGGAAACCGGCGCTGACCGGGCGCACTCGGAGGGGCTGATCGACCTGCTTTCCCAGTCCGACGCCGCCGAGGTGGCCATCCTGTTCAAGGAAGCGGGGCCCCGTGAGACACGGATCAGCGTTCGGACGCGACCGGGCGGGGTGGACGCAACCGTCCTGACCGGCCGGTTCGGGGGTGGCGGTCATGCGAGAGCAGCGGGGGCGACCGTGGAGGCGCACCTGGCCGAGGCTCGTCCTCCCGTGCTCGCCGAGGCATCCCGGCTCGTCGCCGCCGTCGTTCGCTGATCGTGGCGCGCCCATCGCTCGGGCCCGGGCTCGACGGCATCCTGGTGGTGGCCAAGCCCGCGGGTCCCACGTCGCACGATGTCGTCGCGCTGGTGCGGCGGCTCGCCGCCACCAAGCGGGTCGGCCATGGCGGGACCCTGGACCCGTTCGCGTCCGGCGTGCTGCCGATCTTCCTCGGACATGCGACGAGGGTCGTCGAGTACCACCTGCGCGACCGCAAGGCGTACCGGGCGACGGTCTGCTTCGGAGCGTCGTCGACCACGGACGATCTTGAGGGTGAGCTCAGTCCGGCAACCGGTTCAGCACCCGATCGTGCCGCCGTCGAGGCGGCCCTGCGCGGCTTCCTGGGGGACATCTCGCAGCGACCACCGGCCTACAGCGCCATCAAGGTGGGCGGTCGCCGAGCCTACGCGATGGCCCGGGCGGGTGAGACCGTGACGCTCGCACCGCGCGACGTGACCATCCACGAGCTGACCGTCGCGTCCTGGGACGACACGGACCCGGAGCGGCCCGTTCTCGTGGTCGACGTCCTGTGCTCAGCGGGCACCTACGTCCGTGCGCTGACACGCGACCTCGGCGACGCGGTCGGCAGCGCCGCCTACCTGGGTGCCCTGACCCGCACCGCATCCGGCCCGTTTGTGCTCGAGGATGCCACGCCGCTCGACGACGTCCGGTCGGCCGCGGCGAACGGCCCGGCCGGGCTCGCGCGCTACCTGCGCCCCATCGACGCAGGGCTCGAGGCGCTCCCCGAAGTCGCGTTGACGGCGGCGGAGGTCGCCGCGATCGCCAGGGGCCAGTTCGTTCGACCAGCGGCCGGGCTGCCTGCCGCTGCCGATCCGCAGCCCACCGCCGAGCCGTCGGGCGCTGCCGTGCATTACCGCCTCCGGGGTCCGGGCGGGGCGCTCGTGGCGATTGCCACCGCGGCCGGCGGACGACTCGCGCCCGACAAGGTGTTCGTGGCCCCAGGTGCGGGCGGCCCGGCCGGACCCACGTCCGCCACGTGACGGGATCGAACGGTCACGCGATGCAGGTGGTGCACGGCGTCGAGGGCCTGTCCCCGGACGTCGGTCCGGTGTTCGTGGTCGTCGGTGTGTTCGACGGATTGCACCTGGGACACCTGTACCTGCTCCGCCATCTCGCCGCCGAGGCCGAGTCGCGTGGCGCGCGGCCCACGGTCATCACGTTCGACCACCATCCCGACGAGGTGCTGACCGGTCAGGCACCGCCGTTGCTCCTGGATCCCCGTGAGCGGCTCGATCGTCTCGCCGGAGCCGGCGTGCGCGTCACCGTCGTCCAGCACTTCGACGCGGCACTCCGCCGGACGCCATACGACGAGTTCGTCGAACGGATCCGCGAGCGGGTCGAATTACGCGGGTTTCTCATGACGCCGGACGCGGCGTTTGGCTACGAGCGCCGAGGGACGCCGGACGCCCTGGCCGACCTCGGACGGCGGCGGGGGTTCGATGTTGTCGTGGTCTCGCCGTTCGCACTTGGCGACCGCGCGGTCCGCAGCTCCGAGATCCGCACCGAGATCGCGGCCGGGAACCTGTCCGCGGCCGCGGGGCTGCTCGGTCGGCCGGTCAGCCTGACCGGCACCGTCGTGGACGCGGGACCGGACGGCGTGGGGCTCGAATTTGAGCTCCCGTTGGCCCTTCCTCCCGCCGGCGAGTACACGTGCCGGGTGGATGGGCAGCCCGGGCGTCTCCGAATCGACCGGAACGTGGCCTACCTGCGGGCCGACGTGGGCCTGGGTGCCCTCGTGACCGTCGAGATCACAGGCGAGGCTGCCACAACGGCTCGCTGACCCCTCGCTCGTGGTTCTCGAACCGAGCCATCACGAACAGCGCATCCGAGAGCCGGTTCAGGTAGGGGAGCACGGTCGGCCCGATCGGTTCGTCCCGGGCCAGGGTCGTGACCGCACGCTCGGCGCGGCGGCAGACGGTCCTGGCGACATGGAGGTGCGCCGCTCCCGGTGACCCGCCCGGCAACAGGAAGTTGGCGAGCGGACCGACGACCTCGTTGAACTCGTCGATCAGGCGCTCGAGCTTCTCGATGTGGCGTGGCTCGACTGTCGGAACCGGGTGGCGCGCCTGGCTGGTCGCCGGCGTGGCAAGATCGGACCCGAGGTCGAACAGCTCGTTCTGGATGAGCGTGAGCTCGGCCGTGAGGCGGGCGCACAGGCCGGTTGCAAGCGCAACGCCGATCTGCGAGTTGAGCTCATCCACCGTGCCGTAGGTCTCGACACGCTGGGAGTCCTTGGGAACGCGCTGTCCGCCCCCGAGGCCCGTGAGCCCCTCGTCGCCGGTCTTGGTGTAGATCCTGGTCAGGCGCGGCATGGCTGATGGCTCCGTTCGTGCGTCGATGGTATCGGCGAGGGCACAGCGGATGTCGGGACGAATCCCGCGTTTGCCGCATCGTGGATACCCTGCTACCATCCGCCGGTCATAGAAGAACGTCAAAAACATAGAAGTTCGTGTTCGGAGGAACGAGTGCCGCTGGCGCGGGAAGAGAAGCAGGAGATCATTACCGGGTATGCCACCAAGGAAGGTGACACCGGTTCACCGGAGGTCCAGGTCGCGCTCCTGACGGAGCGGATCAAGGAGCTGACCGGACATCTCAAGGGCTTCCCCAAGGATAATCATTCGCGCCGTGGCCTCCTCATGCTCGTCGGCCAGCGCCGCCGCCTTCTTGCCTACCTGATGAAGAAGGACAGCGCGCGCTATCGAGTCGTCATCGGACGGCTCGGGCTCCGCCGCTAGGCGACACCGCATCTCGACCCCGGGTCTGCCCCGGGTTCGCCCGCGTTCGACGCCCATTGGCCAAGTCGGCCGACCCGCAACGGGTCGTCGCCTCCTCCACGATCAGGAGGAGTAGTTCCCTTGTCTCAGACTTTCGAGACGCAGCTTGGTGGTCGGACGCTGACCATCGAAACCGGCAAGCTCGCACGCCTCGCCGGCGGGTCCGTCACCGTCCGATACGGTGACACCATGGTGCTCGGCACCGCCAACCGCGCGGAGCCTCGACCCGGACTCGACTTCTTTCCGCTGACTGTCGACTTCGAGGAGCGGATGTACGCCGCGGGCAAGATCCCGGGCGGCTTCATCAAGCGTGAGGCGCGTCCCTCCGAGCACGCGATCCTCGCGGCGCGCCAGACGGACCGGCCCATCCGGCCGCTCTTTCCCGAGGGCTACAAGGACGACGTCCAGCTGGTGATCACCGTCCTCTCGACGGACCAGGAGAACAACCCGGACGTCATCGGCACCATCGCCGCGTCCGCGGCCCTGACGATCAGCGAGATCCCGTTCAACGGCCCGATCGGTTCCGTCCGCATCGGCCGCATCGGCGGCGAGTTCGTCGTCAACCCGACCCACACCCAGCTGGCCGAATCGGAGCTCGACCTGATCGTCGCCGGCACCCGCGACGCGATCATGATGGTCGAGGCCGGGGCGAAGCTCCTGCCGGAAGCCGTCATGGCCGAGGCGATCCTGTTCGGTCACCGGGCCCTTCAGCCGATCGTGACCATCCAGGAGGAGCTCCAGGCGGCCGTCGGCAAGGCCAAGCGGATCCCATACCTCGAGCCGTCGACCAACTCGGTCCTCGAGTTCGCATCGGCGACCGACGCCAAGCGCGAGCTCGTCGTGATCGACGTCGAGACGACCGGGACCGACCCGAGGATGGCCGACCTCGTCGAGGTCGCCGCGGTCAAGGTCAAGGGCACCAAGGTCGTGGACCGTTGGTCCACCTTCGTCAACCCCGGACGTCCGATCGTCGGCAACCAGATGCACGGCATCACGGACAAGGACGTCAAGGGTGCGCCCAGCCCGAAGGAGGCGGCCGACAAGCTGCTGGCCTTCGTCGGCGACGCGCTGATCGTCGGCCACAACGTCGGCTTCGATCTCGGCTTCATCGAGGAAGCCAGGGGCGACGGGTTCCGCTTCCAGCCCGGGACCTACCTCGACACCCTGATCATCGCTCGCGACGGGTATCCCGGCGCCGAGTCCTACAAGCTCGGCGACCTGGCCAGGTTCTTCGGGATCGAGCTCGCCCAGGGCCATCGAGCCCTCGCCGATGCCGAGGCCACGGCCAACCTGCTGCTCTGGTTCGCGAACGACCTGCCGGGTCGGATCGCCACCCTGCGCGATTCGATCGCGGATGCCGTGCGCGCCAGTCGCAACGGCGGCGACACGACGAAGCTCCTCGAAGCCGCCCGCCGCCAGGCGCGGGTCAGCAAGGGCCTGTTCAACCTGCTCCAGAAGAAGACCGTCCGCCGACTGGTCCTCGATGAGGGGATCAGGATCGATGGTCGTGGCCTGACGGACATCCGGCCGATCTCGGTCGAGGTCGGCCTCGTGCCTCGGGCGCATGGCTCGGGCCTCTTCACGCGCGGCGAGACCCAGGCGCTTACGGTCGCCACGCTGGGTGCGTCTTCCGACGTCCAGCGGATCGACACGATCAGCCCCGAGACCGAGAAGCGGTACCTCCACCACTACAACTTCCCGCCCTACAGCACCGGCGAGAACAAGATGATGCGCGGGCCCAGCCGCCGCGACATCGGCCACGGCCATCTTGCCGAGCGCGCCCTCGTTCCCGTCCTGCCGTCGCAGGAAGAGTTCCCGTACGTGATCCGGCTCGTGTCGGAATGCGTCACCTCCAACGGTTCGACGTCGATGGCCTCGACCTGCGGTTCGACCCTCGCCCTGATGGACGCGGGCGTGCCGATCAAGGCGCCGGTCGCCGGTGCGGCGATGGGCCTGATCAGCGAACCCGACGGTCGGTTCGTCGTCCTGACCGACATCCTCGGCAAGGAGGATTCGATCGGTGACATGGACTTCAAGGTGACCGGAACGCGAAACGGCGTCACGGCCCTGCAGATGGACATCAAGGTTCAGGGGATCAGCGAGGCGATCATCCGTGACGGGCTCAAGCAGGCCCTGGCGGCCCGCCTCGAGATCCTGGACAAGATGGCCGAGGTGATCCCGGAAGCCCGCGAGACGATGAGCGACTTCGCCCCGCGGATCATCACGATCAAGATCAACCCGGAGAAGATCCGCGAGATCATCGGCAAGGGTGGATCGATGATCCGCAAGATCCAGG
>JBBEBJ010000198.1:0-13055 GCA_040882425.1 Chloroflexota bacterium
CGCGCGCGGGGCGTCACCTTCGAGGAGTACGACTTGGGCGAAGTCAGGACGGTCGACGGACTGGCCGATTTCGGGATCGCCAAGGCCTCCTGGTTCAAGGACAGCGAAGGGAACATCCTCGAGCTGAGTGAACTTCCGCCGGCGTCCTGACAAGTGACGGATGATCGAAACGGACCCTTGACATTCGAACGACTCCAAGGTCTGCTGCACGCATGAGGATCGGCGAGCTTGCGAACCGCATTGGGGTTTCGACGGACACGGTCCGGTTCTACGAGCGCTCGGGATGGCTGCCGCGGGCCAACCGGCGCGACAACTCGTACCGCGAGTACGGGGAGCCCGATGTCGAGCACCTGCGGCTGCTGGTCGAGCTTCGTCGGCTCGAGGTCCCGCTCGACGACGCGGCGCAGATCGCCGGCTGGTGCCATTCGGGACACTGCGCCAATGCGACCGCCGAGCTGCCACGTCAGATCGATGAACGCCGCTCCGACATCGCCGAGCGGATCGCCGGACTGCGCGCGCTCGACGAGCGCCTCGCTGGCCTCGGGCGGCATCTCACCAGGCCACGGCCGGCGCTCGCGGTCCTCGACGCCGCCGATCCGTGCTGCGACGCGGCGGAGGCGGTGATCGGCTCATCTGAAGGCGGATGCGCCTGCTGCCGCTAGAGTCCGGTCGTGGCCGTTTCGCCGCGCTCCTTCGTCATGCGCCACACCAGCCTCCGACCGGTGCCCGGAGTCGAGGGGATCCGCCTCCACCTGGCGGATGAGGTGCTGCCGCTGTGGCGTGCCGTCCAGGTCGAGACGAGGGACCCGGAAGCCGCCCTTCCCTATTGGGCGTTTGCGTGGGCGGGAGGCCTCGCGATCGCGCGGCACCTGTCGGTCCACCCCGGGGTCGTCGCCGGCCGCCGGGTCTTTGACTTCGCGTCAGGCTCCGGGCTGTGTGCGATCGCTGCCAGGCAGGCGGGAGCATCGGCGGTGGTCGCCGCCGACATCGATGGCTTCGCGGCCGCGGCGATCGAGTTGAACGCCCGCGCGAACGGCCGCCGGGTGACGGTCGCCCGCCGTGACGCGCTGGAAGTGGACTCGCCTGATGTCGACGTCATCCTCGCCGGCGATTGCTGGTACGAACCCGAACTGGCCGAGCGCGTCCTGCCCTGGCTCCGCCGAGCCGCCGCCAGGGGTATCGATATCATCGTGGGTGACCCGGGTCGTCGCTATCTGCCGGCGGACGCGCTGGTCGAGCTGGCCAGGTACGAAGTCCAGACGACGACCGAGCTCGAGGATCTCGATCGGAAGCAGGGTCACGTGTACGCGCTACGAACGCGCGACGTGAGCTAGGCGTTCGCGTCGCTGGGAGCGCGGTCGCGGCTTCGGAGGCGATGCACGCGAAGCTCGCCAGCGACCCCCCTGAGCTCCACGCTGCTCGCCTCGTTTCGGAGGTCGGCGACGAGGTCGCTGGCCCCCGGGACCGACATGACGTCGTCGGTGACAACGATCTCGTCGCCTCCTGCGAGCGCCTGCACCCTGGCCGCGATGTTGACCGTCTGACCGAAGTAGTCGAGGCGGTCGTTGAGCGTCACTGCCAGGCAGGCGCCCGTGTGCAGTCCGATCTTCAAAGCGATCAGGTCCCCTCCGGCCTCGAGGTTGAACTGCGCGATCCGGGTCCGCATCTCGATTGCCGCTCGCAAGGCGTCGAGAGGATCGACGAAACTCGCCATCACCGCATCGCCGATCGTCTTGACGAGCGCACCCGAGTTGCGGGAGATGCACTCCCGCAGGTAGCCGAAGTGGAGCCGGACGAGGTCGAACGCCTTCATGTCCCCGATCCGCTCGTAGAGCGCGGTGGACCCCTGCAGGTCGGTGAAGAGCAAGGCGAGTTGCCTCACAGCCAGGCCCTCCCCGGCAACGATGGTCTCGGCAGCGAACAGATCCAGAAAGGTCTGATTCGACAGTAGCGCAGCGCCGGACAGGAACGGCTGCATCGTTAGCTCGTAGTGATCGGGAAGCCCCGTGATCATGAGCGCGTACCGTTCATCGGTCGAGTTCGTGAACGCGATCTGGACCGGACCGGCCGCGATCTCCGCCCGGAAGCCCTTGCTCCGCGTGCCCGTGTACTCGAATGCGAACGAGCGGGTCTCGTCAGTACGACCGTCGTCGACGATCAGGGCGGGCCCGTTGGTCAGCCACAGGTAGCCCGGCTCGGCGGTGACCGAGAAGGTCTCCGTCGCCCCCGGGTCCACGTAGGCACAGGCGACGGCCTGACGGCGCAGGTGGTCGCGGAGCGTGGAGCCGTCAGCCACGACACCGCTCTGCGTAAAGCGATACCCAAAGAAGTGCTCGTCGGGATCGAGCGACGACGGATCGTGGAAGCGCGACCGGCGGATATCCGGCGAGACGCTGAAGGTGATCTCGATGAAATCGCTCAGGTCCGCATCGCGATCGGCGCTGCAGACCTGGCAGAAGTAGTGGGGTGTCGCGGATCAGTCCCGACCGACCCGGGTAATCACGACGTCCGCCTCGTCGCCGACGCCGACGGCGGCGGCCATCATCGCCTTGCTGACGCTGAGCGCGAGCCGACCGCCACCCGCCGGCATGACGTTCGAAACGAACTCACCCGGACCGATCGATTCCAGTAGCGGATGACGCTCCTGAATCGCAGCGGGTCCATGCACACCTCCGTCGTTCCGCCACCAAGGATCCACAACCAGAAGCGATAATCCGTCACGGGCCGCTCGGCGTGTGGTTCCCCCTGGCCCGAACATGGCGGTGACGATGGACCCGGCCCGATGAACGTCCCCGCGGCCCCGGCCGGTCGCCGGTTTCTCGAGCGGCTGGCCTTCCTCGGCGTCGACCCGGCGGATCCCGACGAGCTTCGGCTGCAGAAGGTCACCCTGACACTCGCCGCGATCACTGTGACCGTTCTGGCGGTCGTCTGGGTCGGGACGTACCTCGCCCTCGGACTGCCGGTCTCGGCGGCGATTCCATTCGCGTACCAGATCGTGTCGATCACGAGCCTGGCGGTCTTCGCCCGGAACAGGGACTACCGTTTCCTTCGCTCGAGCCAGCTCGCCCTCATGCTCGTTCTCCCGTTTCTCCTGCAGTGGAGTCTCGGCGGGTTTGTGGCGTCGAGTGCGGTCAGCCTGTGGGCGCTCGTCGCCGCGTTCGGCGCGTTGTTCTTCTACAGCGCCCGCTCGGCGATCCCCTGGTTCTTGGCGTTTCTCGTGTTGACGGGCGTCTCGGGCCTGCTCGAGCCGACCCTCTCGAGGAGTCCCGCCCCCATCCCGCCAGCAGTCCAGACGGCATTCTTCGTCCTCAACATCGGCGGCGTGGCGCTGACCGCGTATCTCCTCCTCCAATACGCGCTCCGGGCGAGGGACGCCGCTCTGGCGAGCTCCGAACGACTATTGCTGAACATCCTGCCGAGATCCATCGCCGACCGCCTCAAGCGTGAGGAAGGCCTCATCGCGAAGGCCCACGAGGACGTCACCGTCCTCTTCGCCGATATCGTCGACTTCACACCGTTCGTCGAGCGAACGGAGCCGACCCGCGTGGTGGCCGTGCTGGACGAGGTCTTCAGCGCCTTCGATCGGCTGGCCCAGCGGCATGGACTCGAGAAGATCAAGACCATCGGCGATGCCTACATGGTCGTGGCCGGGTTGCCGGAGCCGCGCGCCGACCACGCCGAGGCCATGGCCGAGATGGCGCTGGACATGCAGGCCGACCTTGGGCACCTGGGCGAGACTCTCGGTCTCGACCTCGCCATCCGCGTCGGCATGGACACGGGTTCGGTCATCGCCGGGGTCATCGGTCGCCACAGGTTCATCTACGACCTGTGGGGCGACACGGTCAATACCGCGAGCCGGATGGAGTCGTCGGGCCTCCCCGGTCGAATCCAGGTCACAGCCGCCACGTACGCGCGGCTCCGCACTCGATATCGGTTCGAGGAACGCGGCGAGATCGACGTCAAGGGCAAGGGCCGAATGGCGGCCTACCTCCTGGTCGGACGACGCACGGACGAAGACTGACGGGGCACCGATGAGCTCAGGTCGCCAGCGCGGCGGTGTCTCCTCCTCCGGCGGCCATGGCCCGGGACCAGTGTCGGACAGCGTGAAGAGATCGCTCATCGCGGAGTCGTCACTGGCCAGGAGCAACACGATGAGCACGATTGGCAGGACGACGACGGCGATCGTCCCGGAGATCTCGACGAGAGATCCGAGGTCGGCCACGATGGACGCTCCTTTCGCTGGGAGCCCCGGGATCGGTGGGGCTCGCCAGGTTGTCGACCGATCCGGACCGGATTCGACAAACAGACGTGGTCGATTTCGGAGACCTTCGAGCGACCAATCAGCGTCCAGTTCAGTCACGGCGCCACAGGAGAGCCCGATGAAGTACCTCTGCATCGTCTACGCCGAAGACCGCACGTTCGACGCGATGTCCGAGAGCGAGCTCGCGGCGCTCGACGAAGCGTCATTGGCCAACGACGAAGAGCTCCGACGGAGCGGCCACCTGATCGTCGCCCAGGCCCTGCAGCCGGTCGCGACGGCAACCACGGTGCGCGTGCGGAACGGCCGGATGTCGGCCACAGACGGACCGTTCGCCGAGACGACCGAGCAGCTCGGCGGCTTCGTGTTCATCGAAGCCCGCGATCTGAACGAGGCGATCGAGATCGCCGGTCGGCTGCCCATGGCGAAGATCGGCAGCATCGAGGTACGTCCCGTCCTCGACCTGGTCCAGACGGTGCAGGATCGGCGGGCCATCAGCGACCCGCCGCGTCCGTGATCGACGCTGACGCGACCCGCGACCAGATCGACTCGATCTACCGGGCAGAGTCGCGCTCCGTGCTTGCCACGCTGATCCGCCTCCTCGGCGACTTCGATCTTGCCGAGGAGGCCGTCCAGGATGCCTTCGTGGCGGCAACCGACCAATGGCCCAGGGACGGCATGCCCGGAAACCCACGCTCGTGGCTCATCTCGGCCGGACGGTTCAAGGCGGTCGACCGACTCCGTCGAAGGGCTCGGTTCGATGCCGCGCTCGACGAGCTCGCGATGCGGCTCGATCAACACGCTCCGGATCCCGCCGAGATCGACCCGGACCACGTCGACGACGATCGCCTGCGGTTGATCTTCACCTGCTGCCACCCGGCGCTGTCGCCCGACGCCCAGGTCGCGATGACGATGCGCGAGGTATGCGGCCTGACGACCGAGGTGATCGCGCGCGCTTTCCTGACGAGTCCGCAGACGGTCGCCCAACGGATCGTCCGCGCCAAGTCGAAGATCCGGATTGCGCACATCCCGTACGAGGTTCCATCCCGAGCGGTCATGCCGGAGCGGCTCGAGGCCGTCCTGCGCGTCGTATATCTCGTCTTCAACGAGGGATACGCCCCCTCATCGGGCACATCCCTGACGCGGCCCGATGTCTCGAGCGAGGCGATCCGGCTCGGTCGGTTGCTCGTGGAGCTGCTGCCGGATCCCGAGACGGAAGGGCTGCTCGCGCTCATGCTGCTCCACGAGTCCCGGCACGCGGCCAGGACCTCTCCGGAGGGCGAGTTGGTCCTGCTCCCGGATCAGGACCGCGCGACCTGGGATCGCGATCTGATCGCGGAGGGTTTGACGCTGGTGAGACGATCGCTCGCATCGGACGAGGTCGGCCCATACGCGATCCAGGCGGCGATCGCCGCCGTCCATGCGGACGCCCCCGTCGCCGAGTCCACGGACTGGGGCCGGGTGGTCGGGCTCTACGACCGTCTGCTCGTCGCCGACCGATCTCCGGTCATCGAACTCAATCGCGCCGTGGCGGTCGCGATGCGCGACGGACCGGAGGTGGGCCTCGAGTTGATCGACGCGCTCGTCGCGCCGGGCCCGCTCGACGAGTACCACCTCGCTCACGCGGCAAAAGCCGACCTTCTGCGCCGGTTGGGCGAAACCTCCGCGGCCCGCGGGGCGTATGAGCGCGCGCTCGACCTTGCCCGAACCGAGCCCGAGCGACGGTTCCTCGCGCGCCGGATCGCCGAGCTTCGGTCGTGAGGAAGGGCACTCGGACCGCACTGGTCATCTGCGGCACCGTGGCACTCGCCCTGGGCGTCATGGGCATCGTCCTGCCACTGTTGCCGACCACCCCGTTTCTGCTGCTGGCGGCCGCCTGCTACGCCCGCGGTTCGCCGCGCCTGCACGGCTGGCTCATGAACAACCGCTTCCTGGGCGAGTACATCCGGGACTATCGCGAGAGAACGGCCATCAAGCGGAACATCAAGATCTTCGCCGTCGCGATGCTCTGGCTGTTCATCGGGATCAGCATCCTTGCCGTTGAGGCCGTCTGGCTCAGGGTCCTGCTTGCCGCTATCGCGGTTGCGGTGACGGCGCACATCGTCAGGCTGAGGACGATCAAGCCCGTCGACCCACCGCGGGCTGGACGCTGATCCCGCACACCGCCGCGTCGGAATCCGGATCATCTCGACTCGACATTCGCGGCCCTCGCCGACCCGACCCGGCGCGCCATTCTCGCCCGGCTCGCGTCGGGGGACGCATCGGTGACCGAGCTGGCCGCTCCGTTCGCGATGAGCCAGCCCGCGATCTCGAAGCACCTCAAGGTGCTGGAGCGCGCTGGTTTGATCTCGCGCAGTCGCGACGCCCAGCGGCGACCGTGCCGGCTGGAAGCGACCCCGCTTGCGGACGCGACGGAGTGGCTGGAGGGCTATCGGGCGTTCTGGGCGGGTTCGTTCGAGCGCCTCGACGAGTTGCTCACCGAGCTGAAGGCCACCGCGGGCACGGCGAAGAGCGCCCGACGCACGAACCTGCGCGGGAGTTGACGACGTTGGTCGATGGAGGATCCCTGCAGGTGACCATGCCCTCGGAGCGCGAGGTCCGCACGACGCGCGCCTTCGACGCCCCGCGCAACCTGGTCTTCGACGCCTGGACGAAGCCTGAGCTCCTGAAACGCTGGTACGGACCGCGCGGTTGGTCGCTGCTGGTCTGCAAGATCGATCTTCGCATCGGCGGCGAATTTCGCCTGGTGTCGACTCGTCCGGACGGCAAGGAGATCGGGCAGCGCGGCGTCTACCGGGAGATCGTGGCGCCGACACGCCTCGTCAACACCGAGTGGTGGGAAGACTGGAACCCCGGAGAATCCGTGGTGACCACCTTGTTCGAGGAGGCGGAGGGCAGGACGACCCTCACCAGCACCATCCTGTTTCCCTCGAAGGAGGTCCGCGACGTCGTCGTCGAATCAGGTCTGCAGGACGGCGCCGCGGAGACGTACGACAGGCTCGCCGAGCTGCTCGCCACCATGACGACCAGGCGCGCGCTGGGGGGGACGGATCGATGACCCCCGCCCGCGCGACCCTGCCGACTCGCGACCTCGTCCTGACGCGGACCTTTCACGTCTCACCCGACAGGCTGTGGGAGGCGTGGACGATCGGCGACCGGGTGATGCAGTGGTGGGGACCGGCCGGCTTCGTCTCGCCCAGTGCCCGGATGGACGTCCGCGTCGGCCGCAGCTCGCTCGTCTGTATGCGCGCGCCGGCGGAGTTCGGCGGGCAGGACCTGTACAACACCTGGACCTACCAGGTCGTCGAGCCGATGCGGAGCCTCGAGTTCACGCTGGATTGGGCGGATCGCGACGGCAACCGGGTCGCTCCCGTTGCGATGGGCCTGCCCCCCGATACGCCGCGCGACGTCCGCCACCTCGTGACCATCGAGCCCGCCGGTGACGGCCGAGCGAAGCTCACGGTCACCGAGTTCGGTTACACGTCGGATCAGCAGTTCGAGTTGTCGAAGGCCGGCCTGCAACAGTGCCTCGACAAGATGGCCGCGAGCTTCGGTACTGGGTAGACCTGCCGGCAGACCCCCGACTGGCCTGGCTCCCGGACTGTCATTGGGACCTGCCGTTCGGGTCGGAAGGATCTGTCAACGCGCGCCGGCATGTCGCACGCTCGGGCAATGTCGATGAGCAGCGCGGGTCATGACGCAAACGGCTGAAGGCGTTCCCGAGGGCCACCGCGACGAGTTTGCGACACTGCTCGGCGAGTCGGCGACCCCCGAGATGGCGTCATCGGGCGACGACCGGCGACGACGGATCGGGTTCCTCAGCGGCCCACTCCTCTTCGCAGGCGTCCTCCTTGCGCCGCTCGGGCTCACGACCGCACAGCAGACCCTGGCGGCCATCCTCGGGCTCGTCATCGTCTACTGGGTCACCGAGGCGATCCCCGTCCCTGCGACCGCGCTGACCGCCCTCGCCCTCACCGCGATGCTCGGCGTGGCGCCGCCACGCGAGATCTTTGCGGCATTCGCGAGTCCGACGATCTTCCTGTTCATCGGCAGTTTCATCCTGGCGCGAGCGATGACCGTCCACGGCCTCGATCGGCGCTTCGCGCTTCGGGTCCTGTCGGTGGGTGGTGTGGCCGGCTCGACGTACGGCACCCTCATCGCGTTCGGTGTCGTGGCCGCGGTCATGTCGGCGTTCATCTCGAACACCGCCGCCACGGCGATGCTCCTGCCGATCGGCCTCGGGATCGTCGGCATCTATGGCGGCTTGATCCGTCAGGACGCGCCGGATGCCGATCCGGGCACGCGGCGACTGGGTGCGGCGCTGATGCTGATGATCGCGTACTCGGCCAGCGTGGGCGGGCTCCTCACCCCCATCGGCAGCCCACCGAACCTGCTGGGGCGCGGTTTCCTCGAGAGCCAGGCCGGCGTCTCGCTGCCCTTCCTGCAATGGTCGCTCGTGGCGGCGCCAGTCGTCGTGACCATGTTCGCGGCGCTGTGCCTGATCCTGATCGCCCTGAACCGGCCGGAGGCTCGACGGATCCCCGGAGCCGCCATGTATATCGCCGGCGAGCGCCGGCGTCTCGGGTCCTTCTCCACCGGGGAGCGAAACACGCTGCTGACGTTCCTGCTCGCGGTTGGACTCTGGCTCCTGCCTGGACTTGTCGGCATCACGTTCGGCGAGGAGTCGGCCGCCTACGAGGAGATCCGTGCCAGGCTCGACGAGGGCGTGGTCGCGATCGTCGCGGCCAGCCTGCTGTTCGTGCTGCCGCTTGACCGGGGCCTCCTGAGGTTCACGTTGACCTGGCGCCAGGCGGTCGCGATCGATTGGGGGACGATCATCCTCTTCGGAGCCGGCATCGCCCTCGGATCGCTGCTGTCGTCGACCGGTCTCGCTGCGCTCGTCGGCGAGTCGCTGGCCCGATCGCTCGGGGATGCGTCGCCCCTCACGCTCACGATCCTGGCCGTCATGGCGGCGGTGGTCATCTCGGAGACTACGAGCAACACCGCCAGCGTGGGCATCGTCGTCCCGATCGTCATCAGCCTCGCGCAAGCCGCGGGCATGAACCCCGCGGTTCCGGCATTGGCGGCGATCTTCGGCGCCTCGTTCGGGTTCATGCTGCCGATCTCGACACCGCCCAACGCGATTGTCTACGGATCAGGGCTGGTGCCGATCACGCGAATGATCCGGTCCGGCCTTGTGTTCGACGTCATCGGCGCGGTCATCATCGCGGTTGGCGTCACCGTCATGGCGGGCCTCGTGGGCCTGGGCTGACACCCAACGCCCTGGGCCACGGAACGTCGCCCCATTGGCCCCTTGCCACCCCAGGCCTCGATTGAGTTGTCGTACGACCGGCGAACCATGAACACCGACGGGTCGTCGAACGCCAAGTTGTGGAGGCGCATCCCGTCCTCGCCCAGCCGCTGCTCGGGGTTGTCGTTGGGCGCCGCGATGTAGCCGTCCAACGCGATCTCGCCGCCGAGTCCCCTCAGGCAGTGGCGAGGACGTCGCGCAGTTTGGCTGCGAAGGCATCCGGGTCGCCGGTCTGTCCATATTCGCCGCCGAGAAATCCACCGTGGTCGCCCGGAAAGACCACCACGTCATTGCCCAGTCGCTCGGCGACGACGTACGCACCGCGGTTCGCCATCTCACCCTCGGATCCCACGCCAGCGGCCAACACGATCCGGGTCGGCGCCGCGCGAAGGGCGTCGAAGTCTGGGTCGAAGTGGGTGATGGTGATGATCGTGTGAGCGAACATCGGGTCGGTCCGGGAGCCGTCGTCCTCGGCCGGCATCCCGAACGTCGCGGGGTCCGGCGCCGGCTGGCTGGCGTCCTCGGCGGTGAATGGACCCTGGTGGCTGACGACAGCGATGAAGTGGGCCATGGCGGCGTTCATGCCGCTTCGCATGTAGGTCTCGTGGATGGCCCGGGTCACCGCGAGCGCATGCTCGCGATCGGGCAGAAGTGAGGGAAGAGGCGGCTCATGCGCGACAAGGGTGCGCACCTGCTCCGGGTGCCTCGCAACCAGCGCCAACGCGTTCACGGCGCCGCCGCTGCTGGCGAAGAGGTCGACCGGTCCGCCGCCGATCGCATCGATGACTCGATGCACGTCGTCGGCGTGGATCTCCGGGGTGATCGAACTCGAGGGATCGGCCACCTGGCTCCGTTCGGTCCCTCGCGGATCGTAGGTCACGATCGTGCGGTCGGTGAAGTGCCTGGCGAGGGATCCGAACCCGGCGGCCCCCATCGGCGAACCGATCAGCAGCAGGATCGGCTCCGTGCTCTGCTCGTTGCGCCGCACGTCGTAGGTCAGCGTTGCGCCGGGCACGTCCAGGGTGTGGGTCGTCGGCTCCGCGGTCGTCGTCGTGGTCACGATCGTCTCCTCTGCTCGTGATTGAGGGCTTGCACTACAGACTGTCCGCGAGGGCTGATCTCATCGGCCTCGCTTGCGATTCGCGCGCCTATCCGCTCCGGCCCGCCTCCTCGGCGAGGATCGCGTCGATCTGGCCGATCGCCTGCGTGAGGCCCTCCTCCATGCCCATGGCGAGGACCTGCTCCATGGCCTCGGCGCTGGGGAAGGCGGTTTCGACCGACATCCGCGTGCGCCCGGCGCCGATCGCCTCGATCCGGACGCGAGCGGTGTTCTGCGGCAGGTCGGAGTTCGGCGAGCCATCGTCGTTGGCGAAGCCGTCGCGGAACGCGAGACCATGCGGCGGGTCGACTTCGACCACGTCCCAGAACCCCTTCGGCTGGTCGCCATCCGGCCCGGTCATGTGGTACTCGATGCGGCTGCCCGGGACGAGGTCATGCTTCGTGAACGTCGCGGGATAGGTTGGTGGACCCCACCAGCGCTCGAGCTGACGCGGATCGGCCCACAGCTGCCAAACCCGCTCGGGCGACGCCTCGAACTCGGCCTCCACGGTCATGGTCAGCGCCTGCGGGTCCTTGCGAACGGCGGTAACGGTCATCGGTCTTTCTCCTCCATTTCCACGACGAGCGCATCCATGCGATCAACTCTCCCCCGCCACAGGTCCTCGTACTGGTCGAGCAGGCGGCGCGCGACACGGAGCCCTTCGCGGTTGGTGCGGACGACCTTGCGGCGCCCGACCCGGACTTTGGTGACCAGCCCGGCCCGCTCGAGGATTGCGACATGCTTTTGCACGGCCGCGAAGCTCATCGAGTAGTGCCCGGCCAGCTCGGCGACTCCTTCCTCGCCGTCGATCGCCCGGCGGACGATGTCGCGTCGGGTGCGGTCCGCCAGGGCGCCAAACATCCGATCGAAGTCAGGCGGGACGATCTGCATACATACAACCATACGGTTGTACTATTCGCCTGTCAATGACACAGGCTGAGCACACGCCCCCGCTCCGGGTGGCGTAACGTTGCACCGTGAGCCGGGAAGTCGAGGATCTGAACCGGCGCTTGCTGCGCGCCCGCGACGCCATGGATCGCGCCTACGCCGAGCCGCTCGACGTCCGCGCCGTGGCTGCGGTGGCCCATGTCTCCGAGGCGCACTTCATCCGCACCTTCGGCGCCGTCTTCGGGGAGACGCCGCACCGGTACCTCCAGCGGCGACGTGTTGAGCGCGCGATGTTCCTGTTGCGCGAAACCGACCGCAGCGTCACCGACATCTGCCTGGACGTCGGCTTCAACAGCCTGGGCACCTTCAGCCGCACGTTCCGGGAGATCGTCGGCGAGACGCCGTCGGGCTACCGCGTGGGGCATGGGCCGATGGTGGCGCCCAACTGCATCCAGATGGCGGCCACGCGGCCGCGGGCGGCGGCGGGGGTCGCGATGCGATCGAGCAGTTTTGGAGAAGCCTCCGCCGCGGCGGCTCCCTAGCATGTGGCTCGTCCCCATCGGGACTCGAAGCGGAGAAGACAAACGATGATCGCCAACCTGAACGTCACCTCCATCTATGTCCTCGACAAGGACGAGGCGCTCGACTTCTACGTCAACAAGCTCGGGCTGGAGGTGGGCCAGGACTTCCAGCAGGGTTCCTACCGCTGGCTGACGGTGCGCGTCCCCGGCGACCCCGGCATCGAGATCTCCCTGGAGAAGCCGGGCCCGCCGATGCACGATGAAGCCACCGCTGCTCAGCTCCGCGAGCTCGTCACCAAGGGCGCCATGGGCGGCCTCGTCTTCCACACGGACGACGCCCGAGGTCTGTACGAGACCCTCAAGGCGCGCGGCGTGACCGACTTCACCCAGGAGCCCACCGACCACTTCTACGGCACCGACATAGGCGTCCGCGACCCCTTCGGCAACGCCATCCGGATCCTCCAGCCGGCGAAGGCCGCCCATGCGGCGACGGCCTGACCGGGCCGGCCTGGCTTGTCCTTCCGGTCTGGGTTCGCAGACCCGACCGGCCGAGGTCATGACGAAGGTATCGTGAGAGGAACCCTGCAATGAAGGCCACGCAGAAGTCCGCCAAGAGCACCACCGCGATCTTCACGGACGAGGAACGAGGCGCGATGAAGGAGCGCGTCCAAGAGCAGAAGGCGGCCGCGCGCCGCGGCCCGCGCGCGGACAACGCGGACGGTGACAGCGACGTGCTCGCAAGGATCTCCGAGATGCCGGAATCCGATCGCGCCATGGCCGAGCGGATCCATGCGGTCATCAAGGCCAGCGCGCCAGCCCTCTCGCCGAAACTCTGGTACGGGATGCCCGCGTATGCCAGGGACGGCAAGGTCGTCTGCTTCTTCCAAAGCGCGAAGAAGTTCAAGACGAGGTACGCGACGTTCGGCTTCAGCGACGAGGCGAACCTCGACGAAGGCGCCATGTGGCCGACCGCCTTCG
>JBBEBJ010000199.1:0-13011 GCA_040882425.1 Chloroflexota bacterium
GCGCACGTGATCATGCCGTATCACGTAGCCCTCGACGTCGCCAACGAATCGCGCCTGGGCGACTCCAGGGTGGGCACGACCGGTCGCGGGATCGGTCCGACCTACGGCGACCGAGCGTGGCGACTGGGTCTTCGCATGGAGGACCTGCTCGACCACGTCGTGCTGCACGATCGAATTGCGCGCGCGTTGCCGGACAAGAACCTGCTGCTCGAGGCCATGGGCGGACAGACCTTCGAGGTGGAGCCGCTCGTCGCCATGGCGTCCGCCTGGGGCGAACGCCTTCGCGCCCACCTGGACGACACGACGTGGCTCGTCCAGGGTGCGCTCGCACGCGGAGAACATGTCCTGCTCGAGGGTGCCCAGGGGACGCTCCTGGACCTCGACCACGGGAGCTATCCGTTCGTGACCTCGTCGAACCCGGTCGCCGGCGGAGCGTGCACGGGCGGCGGGATCGGCCCACTCCAGGTCGATGAAGTGATCGGCGTGATCAAGGCCTATTCGACCCGGGTCGGCTCCGGGCCGTATCCAACCGAGCTGCACGACGAGATCGGCGCCGGGATCGCCGCACGCGGACACGAGTTCGGGACGGTCACCGGTCGCCCGCGGCGGGTCGGCTGGCTGGACGTGGTCCCGCTGCGCTATGCCGTCGCGGTCAACAGCGTCAGCTCGATCACGCTCAACAAGCTCGATATCCTGTCCGGCATCGAGACCATCAAGCTGTGCGTCGCCTACGAGCTCGATGGCCAGCGCGTGGAGCGTTGGCCATCAAGTGGCGCGTCGCTGTCGCGGGCTATACCCGTCTACGACGACTACCCGGGCTGGGACGAGCCGCTCCACGACGTGCGGACGCTCGGCGACCTGCCCGAGAATGCCCGGCGGTACGTCAGCGCGATCGAGGAGCACGCCGGGGTGCCGATCATCTTCGTGTCGGTCGGACCCGAGCGGACCCAGACCATCGAGCGCGCCTGGCGCCCGATCCGGCGACGGGCGGGGCTGCCCGCATGAGCCTGATCGCCCCGACCCGGACGCTCATCGTGGGGGGCGGCGGCCGCGAGCACGCGCTCGCCTGGAAGCTGGCGTCGGAGCCCGGTGGCAACGAGGTGATCGTCGCCCCAGGCAGCGACGCGATCGCCGCCGAGCCGCGCGTCCGTCGTCTGGCCGGGTTGGATCCGCTGGAGCCAGCCGCGGTCGTGTCGGCAGCGCGTCAGGAATCCGTCGAGCTGGTGGTCATCGGCCCGGAAGCGCCGCTCGCCGCGGGTGTCGCGGACGCGTTGCGAGCGGCCGGGTTCGCGGTATTCGGGCCGTCGGCGGCGGCGGCCCGGATCGAATCGAGCAAGGCGTTCTGTCACGAGATTGCCGACGCCGCGGGCGTGCGGATGGCGCGCGCTGGCGCTTTCCACGACGGGGCGATGGCCCGCGCGTTTGCCGCCGAGCTGACGGCTGCCGGCGGCGGCCTCGTGGTCAAGGCGGACGGGTTGGCAGCGGGCAAGGGCGTGACCGTGTGCAACACGATCGACGAGGCAGATCGTGCGATCGACGGCCTGCTCGATGGCTCGTCGGCGAGTGCCGGCTCGCTCGTGATCCTGGAGGAGCGATTGCGCGGGCCCGAAGCCAGCGTCATCGTCCTGACCGACGGGCGCGACCTGGTGGCCCTGCCGCCGGCCCGCGATCACAAACGCCTGCTGGATGGCGATGAGGGGCCGAACACGGGCGGGATGGGCGCCTACAGCCCAATGCCTGATCTCCCCGACGACGAGACCGAGATGCTCGTCGATGCATTCCACCGGCCGATCCTCGCCGAGCTCGCGCGACGCGGGACGCCCTTCCAGGGTGCGCTATACGCCGGGCTCATGCTCACCGTGGACGGACCGGTGCTCCTCGAGTGCAACGCCCGGTTTGGCGACCCCGAGACGCAGGCGATCCTGCCGCGAGTGGCCGTGGCGCTCGGGCCGTTGCTGCTGGCGGCCGCGCGCGGAGACCTGCGGTCCGCCGTCGCCGCGTCCCATCTCACGGCATCCCGGCTGCCGACGCTCCCCGGCGCGGCCGTGGCGCTCGTGCTGGCGGCCGCCGGCTACCCCGAGCGGCCACGAACCGGCGACCGGATCGACGGCATCGACGAGGCGGTCGCCAGCGGGGCGCTCGTCTTCCACGCCGGGACCACGCGCGACCCCGACGGAACCGTCCGGACAGCGGGAGGGCGCGTGCTCTCGGTGGTCGGACGGGGAGTGGATCTGGCTGCCGCGCGAAATGCCGCCATCGCGGCTGCCGATCACATCACCGCGCCCGGCCTGCAGCGGCGCCATGACATTGCGCAAGAGCCCGTCGCGTCCGTCGCCGGAGTGGCGGGGTGAGGCCCGCTCGATGATCCGCCGGTACACGCTCCCGGAGATGGGCGCCATCTGGTCCGACCAGGCGCGTTTCGAGGCCATGCTGCGCGTCGAGCTCGCGGTCGCGCGCGTGCAGGCGGCGCGCGGGCTCATCCCGGCCGAGGCGCTCGCGGCGCTCGAGACCCGGTCGCATGTGGACCTCGATCGAATCATCGAGATCGAACGCACGACTGATCACGACGTCATCGCGTTCGTCAGCCAGGTTGCCGAGACGGTCGGCCCGGAGGGTCGCTTCCTGCACCTCGGATTGACCAGCAGCGACGTCGTCGACACGGCGCTGGCCCTCCAGCTTCGTGCCGCCGGAGAGCGTCTCCTCGAGGACGCGGATCGGCTGCTCGGCGCCATCGTCACGCGCGCGCGGGCGTCGCGCGACACGGTGATGATGGGCCGCACGCATTCGGTGCACGCCGAGCCGACGACGCTCGGGCTCAAGCTCGCGGGCTGGGCGTTCGAGGTTGACCGCGGGCGGACTCGACTCGCCACCGCGGTCGACGAGATCGGGACCGGGAAGATCTCGGGTCCGGTGGGCACCTATTCGCACCTGGCCCCGGACGTGGAGGCAGACGTCCTGGCGGCCCTCGGTCTCCACGCCGATCCGATCAGCACCCAGATCGTCCAGCGCGACCGGCACGCCGCGCTCGTGACGGCGATCGCGATCCTGGGCGGATCGCTGGAGCGGTTCGCCACCGAGGTCCGAAACCTCCAGCACACCGAGATCGGGGAGCTGCAGGAGCCGTTCAAGCCCGGCCAGAAGGGCTCATCGGCGATGCCGCACAAGCGCAACCCGATCCTGTCCGAACGGATCGCCGGGTTGGCGAGGCTGCTCCGCGGCTATGCGGTCAGCGCGCTCGAGGACCAGCCGCTCTGGCACGAGCGCGACATCAGCCACAGCAGCGCCGAGCGGGTGATCCTGCCCGACGCCACGATCGTGCTCGATTACATGCTCGTCCGCATGACCGGCCTGATCGACGGCCTCGTCGTCCGGCCCGAGCGGATGCGCGAGAACATCGAGCGCGGCCTCGGGCTGCATGCCTCGTCGCGCGTGCTCAGCGTGCTGCTCGAGAGCGGCTTGCCGCGCGAGGAGGCTTACGCGATCGTCCAGCGCGCGGCCCTGCGCGCCGCCGACGATCGGGTCCCGTTGCGTGAGCTCCTGGCGGTCGACCCGACCGTCGCCCAGCGCGTCCCGCTGGCCAGGCTCGACACCTGTTTCGACGACGCGGCGTTCCTTACCCACGTGCCCGAGATCATGGCCCGGCTCGACCGACTGGACGTCGTGGCCGCCGGTCGGGCCAACGCCTCGGAGGTGACGGCAGATGCTCGCTGACTCGTTCCTGCGCTCGGGGAAGGTGCGCGACCTGCACATGCTCAACGACGGTCGGCTGCTCCTCGTCGCCTCCGATCGGATTTCCGCGTTCGACGTCGTGCTGCCGAGCATGATCCCGGACAAGGGTCGTGTGCTCACCGGCCTCTCGCGCTTCTGGTTCCGGGAGACGGAATCGATCATTCCGAACCATTTGCTCGACACCGATCCGGCGGTGCTGACCGGGGCGTCTGGCAGCGAGCTGCGAGCGAAGGGCTTGGACGTTCCCGATTTCGGGCCGCCGGACGAGCTTCGCGGCCGGATCATGATCTGCCGGCCCGCCAACGTCGTCCCGATTGAAGCGGTCGTTCGGGGCTATCTCGCCGGATCGGGCTGGAAGGAGTACCGCGAGCGCGGCACCGTCTGCGGGATCCCGCTCCCGCCGGGTCTTCGCGAGAGCGACCAGCTCCCCGAGCCGATCTTCACGCCGGCGACGAAGGCCGAGCAGGGCGAGCACGACGAGAACATCAGCTTTGACGGCATGATCGATCACATGGCGGCGTGGTGGCCGGCGTCGCCGGCGATCGGCGACCTCGCCGAGGCGATTCGCGACCGGGCGTTGCGGCTGTATCGCTACGGTGTGGCCGTCGCAGCGCACCGCGGGATCATCCTCGCTGACACGAAGTTCGAGTTCGGGATGATTGGCGAACCCACGTCCCTCACCCTGATCGACGAGGTCATGACCCCCGATTCGTCCCGCTTCTGGGATGCCGAAACCTACGAGCCCGGCCGGCCGCAGGCGAGCTTCGACAAACAATTCGTGCGGGACTGGCTCGAGACCCAGCCCTGGAACAAGACCGCGCCCGGTCCGGAGCTGCCGCCGGACGTGATCGAGGGCACGCGCGCCCGCTATGTCGAGGCGTACGAGCGGATCACCGGCGCCAGCTTCAAGCGCTATCTGGAGGAGGACGTGATCGCCCCATGACGAGCCACCGGTACGCGGTCAACGTCACGCCCAAGCCCGGGATCCTCGATCCGCAGGGCCGGGCCGTGGAGGGCAGTCTCGGCCATCTCGGCATCGAGGGGGTGAGCGCGGTGCGCGTCGGGCGACGTGTCGAGCTGACCGTGGACGCGTCCGACCAGGTCGCCGCCCGCGCCGTTGTCGAGCGTCTCGCCGCGGAGCTCCTGTCGAACCCGCTGATCGAGTCGTACGAGGTGGAGCTGCTGGGCGAGGCCTCGTCGACCGTTGGCGCCGTCGCCGGCATGGTGGGGGAGGCCTGACGTGCCGGTCCGGATCGGCGTCGTCGTCTTTCCGGGGAGCAACTGCGACCGCGACACGCTCCATGCGCTCGACCTGGCCGGCGCCGAGCCGGTGGCCCTCTGGCACGAACAGGCGACCCTCGACGGTGTCGCGGCGGTCGTCCTTCCGGGTGGCTTCGCCTACGGCGACTACCTGCGCGCCGGGGTGATCGCGCGGTTCAGCCCGATCATGCGGGCGGTCGCCGGCTTCGCCGCTGCCGACGGACTCGTCCTCGGGATCTGCAACGGGTTCCAGGTTCTGGCCGAGGCCGGTCTGGTCCCGGGCGCCCTGTTGCGGAATGCCTCGTTGCGGTTTTCCGGTCGCGAGGTCGCGATCGCCCCGGAGCGCCTCGATACGGCCTTCACGCACGCCCTGGACTCGCACCGACCCCTGCGGATGCCGGTTGCCCACGGCGAGGGTCGCTACTACGCGGATGACGACACGCTCGACGCGCTCGAACGCGACGGGCAGGTCCTCTTCCGATACGTCGACCGAGTGGGTGCGCCTGCCGGTCCGGGCGACCCAGACAACCCGAACGGCTCGCTTCGCGCCATCGCCGGCGTCCTGAACCGTGCCGGCAACGTCGCTGGGCTGATGCCGCATCCGGAACGCGCCGCCGAGGCGATCCTCGGCTCGGACGACGGGCTGGGGATCATCCGCTCGCTGGTGGAGAGCGCCGGGCGAGCGGTCGGGGCCGGGACCACGGTCGGGGCCCGCAGCCGATGACTGTAGCGGAGCGCTCGGTGGAGCCGCTCCACCGCCGGCTTGGCGTCACCGATGACGAGCTCGACGCCATCCGCGACCGGCTGGGCGGCCGCGAACCGAACGACCTCGAGCTGGCGATGTTCAGCGTCATGTGGAGCGAGCACTGCTCGTACAAGAGCTCAAAGCCGCTGCTGCGGACCCTGCCGACCACGGGCGCCGGGGTGGTGGCCGGGCCAGGTGAGAACGCGGGCGTCATCTCGATCGGCGACGGCCTCGCCGTGGCGTTCAAGATCGAATCTCACAACCATCCGTCGGCGGTGGAGCCATACCAGGGGGCGGCGACCGGGGTCGGCGGGATCCTGCGCGACATCTTCACGATGGGTGCCCGGCCGATCGCCGTGCTCGATGCCCTCCGCTTCGGCGACCCGACGCATCCGCGCACGCGTCACCTCGTCGATGGCGTGGTGCGGGGCGTGGGCGGCTACGGCAACTGCGTGGGCGTGCCTACCGTGGGCGGCGAGCTCGTCTTCGACCCGAGCTACGAGGGCAATCCGCTGGTCAACGTCATGGCGATCGGTCTCCTCGAGGAGCGACGGCTCACGCTGGCCGCCGCGCCGGGGCCGGGCAACCTCGTCGTCCTGTTCGGCTCGGCCACGGGGCGTGACGGGATCGGCGGCGCCTCCGTCCTCGCGAGCGCGACATTCACCCACGACGAGACCTCAGGCCGATGGATCGCAGGGGCGTCGCCTCGGCCCTCCGCAGGTCCCGATGGCAACACGAAGTCCAAGAGACCATCGGTGCAAGTCGGTGATCCGTTCGCGGAGAAGCTGCTGATCGAGGCGTCGCTCGAGCTGATCGAGCGTGGCCTCGTCGAAGGGCTCCAGGACCTGGGTGCCGGCGGGATCACCTGCGCGACCTCGGAGACGGCCGACCGGGCGGGCACCGGTATGATCGTTGACCTCGACGCGATCCCGCGCCGCGAACCCGGGCTGGCGCCGTTCGAGGTCATGATCTCGGAGTCGCAGGAACGGATGTGCGCGGCAGTCCGGCCCGAGCGATGGGCCGCGGTCCGTGAGGTCTGCGAGCGCTGGGGCCTGCCCGTGGCGATCATCGGGCGGGTCACCGCTGACGGCGATATCGTCGTGGTCGAGGGTGGTCTTGGCGAGAGCGGCCGACCCGTCACGGGCGCCCGCGAGCTGGCGCGGATCCCGGCAAGCGCCCTGACGAGCAACGCCATCGTTCACGACCGCGTCGCCCAGGCACCGACACATCGACGCGACGCGCCGGCTCCCGGTGCGCCGGCCTCGGTCAGCGACAACCTGCCCGAACGGGGCATGGACCCGGGCGCGGTGCTCCTCGCGCTCCTCGGTTCGGCCAACCTCTCGTCGCGCCGGATCGTGTTCGAGCAATACGACTCGACGGTCGGCGCCGACACCGCGGTGGGACCCGGGCACGGGGCGGCCGTGCTGCGCGTCAAGGGCACGAGCAAGGCACTCGTGGCCACGACCGATGGCAACCACGCCGTTGGGGCGCTCGATCCGTGGCTGGGCGCCGCCCTGTCGGTCGCGGAGGCAACGCGCAATGTCTCGATCACCGGGGCGCGACCGCTGGGCGTCACCAACTGCCTCAACTATGGCGACCCGACCCGCCCGGAAGCCTTCTGGCAGCTCCAGGAGGGCGTCCGCGGTCTTGGCGATGCCTGCCGCGCCCTGGGTCTGCCGGTCACCGGCGGCAACGTCTCCCTGTACAACGAATCGCCAACCGGCCCGATCGCGCCGACCCCCGAGGTCGGCGTGGTCGGCCTGCTCGACGACGTCGCGGCACTCGTGGGTCCGGCCTTCCGACACGCGGGTGATGCGATCGTCCTCGTCGGCGACGCGACGCCCGGCCTGGCCGGCTCCGCCTACGCGGCGCTGGCGGGAACCGCCCTCGAGGATGGGCCGCCGGGCCTGGACCTGGCACGAGAAGCGGCGATCCAGGCCTTCATCCGCGACGCGATCGCTCGTGGGTTGGTCGTTTCGGCCCAGGACATCTCCGGCGGAGGCCTGGCCGTGGCTCTCGCCGAATGCGCGATGTGGGGCGATCTCGGTGCCACGGTCAGGATCGCGCTGGTCGCGTCGCCGGCGGTCGCGCTGTTCGGCGAGGGCCCGTCGCGGATCGTCGTCAGCTGTGAAGCGGCACACGCGCCGGCCCTGGAGCTCCTGGCTCGCCAGCACGGTCTGCCGGTCGAGCGGATCGGAACGGTCGACGGAAAAGCGCTGGTGATCGAATCGACGGGGGCAGGGCCGATGGGTGCCGCCGAGGAGCGGGGCAGCCGCGTCGTTGATGCCCTGGAGGTCCCGCTGGCGGACCTTCGCCACGCCTGGGACCAGGGTCTCGCTCGCGCGCTCGGCTGGGAGGGCTGACCGGTGTGCGGCGTATTCGGCGCGGTCCTCGCCGGCGGCGAGCCGAACGATGCCGCGTCGCTCGCCGCGCTCGGGCTATTCGCGCTCCAGCATCGCGGCCAGGAGTCGGCCGGACTGGCGGTCAGCGACGGCGAGCAGCTGATGCTCTACAAGGACCTCGGCATGATCAGCTCGGTGCTCGACGAGCGCCGGCTGCCGAGCCTGCGCGGCCAGTTGGCGATTGCCCACTGCCGCTACTCGACGACCGGCTCCACCGTCTGGGAGAACGCACAGCCGACGTATCGGCTCGGGCCACGTCGGGCGCTCGCGATCGGGCACAACGGCAACCTCGTCAACACGCGCGACCTGCTGGCCCAGCTTCGGGGCGGTCGGACGCGCCTGCCGGCATCGACGGACACCGAGCTGCTGACCGCCCTGCTCGCCGACGAGCCGGCCGCCGACACGGTCGAGGCGCTCCAGCGCGTGCTGCCGCGCGTCCGCGGGGCGTACAGCCTGGTGATCCTCGACGAGCGCCGGGTGATCGGCGTCCGCGATCCGCACGGGTTCCGGCCGCTCGTGCTCGGCCGTTTGCCACGGGCCGCGGTCGGTGGTCGCGACGACGGGTTGTGGCGCGCCGACGACGATGCCGGCGCGGGCTGGTGCCTCTCGTCCGAAACGGCGGGGCTCGACATCGTCGGCGCCGAGTACGTTCGCGACGTGGAGCCTGGCGAGCTGGTGATCCTCGAGGCGGGCCGCTCGCCGCGATCCGTCCGGTTCGCCGCCGCGACACCCGCCCTGTGCGTCTTCGAGCTGATCTACTTCGCCCGTCCTGACTCGTACATGGAGGGCCGCAACCTCTACGAGGCGCGCCGGCAGATGGGCATCCAGCTCGCGGCGGAGCACCCCGTCGATGCCGACCTCGTGATGCCCGTCCCCGACACCGGGGCTCCGGCGGCGGCCGGGTTCGCGGAAGCCTCGGGCATCCCGTACCGCGAGGGGATGTACCGCAACCGGTACGCCGGCCGGACGTTCATCCAGCCGTCGGCAGGCCTGCGCCATCGAGGCGTCACGATCAAGCTCAACCCGTTGCCTGCGGTCGTGGCCGGCAAGCGCCTGATCGTCGTGGACGATTCGATCGTCCGTGGCACGACCACGAAGCGGATCGTCGACCTCCTTCGACGAGCGGGCGCGACCGAGGTCCACGTCAGGATCAGCGCGCCGCCGATCTTCCACCCGTGTTTCTACGGCATCGACACCCAGGTCGAGACCGAGCTGATCGCGGCCACCCACACGGAGGCGGAGATCCGCGACTTCATCGGCGCCGACTCGCTGGGCTACCTGTCGATCCGGGGCGTCCTGGCCGCCCTCGAGTTGCCGTACGAGCAGTTCTGCTTCGCCTGCTTTGACGGCCACTATCCCGAGCCCGTGCCGTACGACGCGGCGAGCCGCAAGTTCATGCTGGAAGAGCCGGTCGGGGTCACGCGGCAGCGGTGAGCAGCCGGCCGCAGCCATCACGTGCCGCCTACCTGGCGGCGGGTGTCGACATCGACGCCGGCGAGCGGGCGGTCGAGCTGATGCGTCGCAGCGTCGAATCGACGCGCGGTTCCCGGGACCTGGGCGGCCTCGGTGGCCTGGGCGGCTTTGGCGGTGCGTTCTCGATCCCCGACGGGTACCGGGAACCGCTGCTCATCGCCTCGACCGACGGCGTCGGCACCAAGACCGCGATCGCGAGCGGGGTCGGTCGCTTCGACACGATCGGGATCGACCTCGTCGCGATGTGCGTCGACGACGTCGTCTGCACCGGGGCCGAGCCGCTGGCGTTCCTCGATTACGTGGCGGTCGGCGAGCTCGACCCGTCCGAGGTCGCCGAGCTCGTCAGCGGTGTTGCGGCCGGGTGCCTGCAAGCGGGCTGTGCGCTCGTCGGTGGTGAGACCGCGGAACATCCCGGGCTGATGGCCGCCGACGCTTTCGACCTGGCCGGGACGGCGATCGGCGTCGTGGAGCGCTCGAAGGCGATCGATGGATCCGCGGCCCAGGCGGGTGACGCAATCGTCGGGGTGGCGTCGTCCGGTCTCCACGCCAACGGCTACTCGCTCGTCCGCTCGCTGATGTCGCAGTGGGATCTGGATCTGGCGGAGCCGTACCAGGCTCGGCTGCGGCGGACGCTCGGTGACGCAGCCACGAACGACGCCCTGATCCGGGCGCCCGGAGAGACGATGGCGACGCTCGGCGACGTCCTGCTCACCCCGACGTTGATCTACGCCCGGCCGTTGCTGGCGGTCCGCGACGCGCTCGCGGCGCATGGCTGGGACCTGCACGGTCTTGCCCACATCACCGGCGGGGGCCTGCCCGGCAACGTCCCGCGTGCGCTGCCTGACGGGCTGGCGGCACGCCTCGATCCGACGCGCTGGGTCATGCCGTCGGTCATGCACCTCGTCGGCGCCCTGGCCGGGATGGACGACGCGGAGCTGCGCGCGACGTTCAACGGTGGGCTCGGGATGATCGCGGTCGTCCCGGTCGCGGCCGTCCCGACCGCGATCGCCGTGCTGGCCGAGCACGGTCTCGAGGGACGGCTGGTCGGTGAGGTCATCGACGCCGCAGCACTCAGCGAGGCGTTCCCCGGTGCGCGCTACATCGAGGGCCTGCTCGAGGGCCGGACCGGCGAGGTCGCGCGGTGAGTCCCATCAGCGGCCGGATCGCGGTCGGCGTCTCGGGCGCCGGTTCCAACCTGCGGGCGCTGGCAGCGGCCGCCGGTCGGGGCGAGCTCGGTGGCCGGATCTCGTTCGTCTTCGCCGACCGCGCCTGCCCGGCCCTCGACTGGGCCGCGGAGCAGGGGATCGACACGGCGCTCATCCCGGGTGGTGACGACTCGACGCTCGCGTCGACGCTCGAATCCGTGGCCCCGGACGTCGTCGTCCTGGCCGGCTACATGCGGATCGTCGGACCAGCCGTGCTCGGTGCGTTCGCCAGCCGGATCCTGAACACGCATCCGTCGCTCCTGCCGGCGTTCCCGGGCGCCCGCGCCGTGGCCGACACCCTGGCGCACGGGGTCACCGTGACCGGTTGCACGGTCCACCTCGTCGACGAGACGCTCGACGGCGGTCCGATCGTCGCGCAGGAGGCGGTCGCCGTGCTGCCCGACGACGACGCGGAGACCGTCCACGCGAGGATTCGTGCCGTCGAACATCGCATCCTGCCTCGGGCGGTGGCTCTCCTCCTCGCGGGTGCGCTCACGGTGGCTCCCGCTCGGCGGCACGTAACCGTCGACCTCGCTCGCGCCGACGCGGCCGTGCCGGTGCCGCGCCGGGCGCTGCTCTCGGTCTCGGACAAGGCCGATCTTGTCGAGTTCGCCGGAGGTCTCGTGCGCCTCGGGTTCGAGCTCGTCTCGACCGGTGGGACGGCGCGCGCCCTGCGGGACGCCGGTCTGCCGGTGACCGACGTCGCGGCGGTGACGGGCTTTCCCGAGATGCTCGACGGTCGCGTCAAGACGCTGCATCCGCGGGTCCATGGCGGCATCCTTGCCGATCGGCGCCTCGGCGAACATCGACGCCAGCTGCTGGCCGCCGCGATCGCCCCGTTCGAGCTGGTCGTGGTCAACCTGTACCCGTTTGCCGCCGCGGCCGAGCGGCCTGGGCTCACCCTCGACGAGCTGATCGAGGAGATCGACATCGGCGGACCCTCCATGGTCCGCGCTGCCGCGAAGAACCACGCCAACGTCGGAGTCGTCACGTCGCCGGCGCGATACCGCGCCGTCCTCGATACCATCGAATCGCAGGGGAGCCTCCCAGACGGCCTCAGATCCGCGCTCGCCGTGGACGCGTTCCGTCACACGGCCGCCTATGACGCCCGGATCGCCGAGGTCCTGCCGGGGTGGATGGCGGCGGCCGGCGTGGCGCTGCCCGACGAGCCGGGCATGCCCGGCGCCGGCGATCCGTACCCGCACAGCCTGACGATCGCGCTCGAGAAGGTCGAGTCGCTCCGCTACGGAGAGAACCCGCACCAGCCTGCGGCCCGATACCGGCGGCCGGGGCAGGACACCGGCGACGGTCCGTTCGCGACTGGCGCGCCGCCGCTGCAGGGCAAAGCCCTCTCGTACAACAACGTCCTCGATACATCGGCGGCGGCGGCGATCGGGAGGGCGCTCCGCGGTCCGGGCGTGGTGATCGTCAAGCACACCAACCCGTGCGGTGCCGCGGAGCGACCGACGCTCCTCGAGGCATGGTCCGCCGCCCTGGCAGGCGACCCGGTCTCGGCGTTCGGCGGCGTGGTCGCCCTGACCAGGCCCGTGGACCGGGTCGTCGCCGAGGGCCTCGTCTCGATCTTCCTCGAGGTTGTCGTGGCACCCGCGTTCGACGATGCCGCGCTCGAGGTCCTCGCGGCAAAACCAAACCTGCGCCTCGTCGTCGATCCCGGGCTTGGGCTGGATGCGCCGGCCCGGCCACCCGACCCGATCGACTCCATCCGGTCGGCCGGTGGCGCCGTGCTCGTCACCTCGCCCGACACGGTGGCCGACGACCCGAGGGCGTGGACCGTGGTCACCGCACGCGCTCCGACGGACGCCGAGCTGCTCGACCTGGAGCTCGCCTGGCGACTCGTCCGCGGCGTGACCTCGAATGCCATCGTCCTGGTCAAGGATCGGCGTCTCATCGGGATGGGTTCCGGGCAAACGTCACGCGTGGATGCCGCCCGCGGCGCCGTCGACAAGGCGCGGGCGCATGCCGGCGACGCCGCCTTGCGCGGCGCCTCCTGCGCGTCCGACGCGTTCTATCCGTTCCCCGACGCCGTCGAGGTCTGCCTGGAGGCCGGAGTCACGGCCTACGTCCAGCCCGGCGGGTCGATGCGTGATGCTGATACCGTGGCGGTGGTCGATCGGGCCGGCGGCGCCATGCTCATGACGGGGATCCGCCACTTCCGACACTGATCGGGCCGTGTGAC
>JBBEBJ010000200.1:0-4771 GCA_040882425.1 Chloroflexota bacterium
GCTGGCCGCGTAACTCGGACAGGATCGCTGGCCGTCCACAACGGGTCACCCTGGGATGGTGACGACTGGGCCGTCCGGTGGTACGCTTCGGCCAATCCCTAGTGAACCAGTCGGAGATGACCGACCCGTGATCGATGCCTCCGTCCCCGCCATCGGTCTGGCGCCGCTGCGCCCGGCACCGGCCGGCCTGCCGGATCCACAGATCCACCCACCGACGATCGCCGAGAGCGGCGATCCCTTCACGGCGATCCGCGTGATCGACCTGCTCGCCCGCATCGAGCGCGGACACCCGATCCGGGTGGCCGACATCGTGGAGCGGCTGGACACGATGTATCTCGACTGGCTGTTTAGCGCGAGCGTGATCACCGGCGTCGCCCTGCAGCTCCAGGCCAACTGGATGGCCGACTACCGGAACACGTCGGGCATCGTCATCGAGGATGGACCGTACGGCCCCTCGATCACGATCGAGGATTCGAGCCGCGTCGATCCGTGGATCGTCCGACAGGCTCAACGCGAAGCCGCCTCCTGTACCGAGCGGCTCGCCGAGTTCAGCCGCCGCGACCGACCGGCATCGGGTGGCTGAGCCCGGGGGCCGCGAACCCGCGCCACGTCCCTCGAACCGCACGCAGGAATCGCACGACACCAGGAGGTAGGAGTCATGACCGTCACCGGCTACGCAAAGGACACCGTGCTCGTCGACAGCGACTGGGCACTGGCGCACCTAAACGACCCGAACGTTCGGTTTGTCGAGGTCGACGTCGACACGACGTCATACGAGCAGAGCCACCTCCCCGGCGCCGTCGGCTGGAACTGGACCAGCCAGCTGGCGGACGGGATCCGCCGCGACATCGCGTCACGCGAGGATTTCAGCAAGCTCCTGTCCGACTCCGGGATCGGCCCGGACACGACCATCGTCCTGTACGGCGACAACAACAACTGGTTCGCCGCGTGGGCCTACTGGCAGCTGAAGCTGTACGGGCATCAAGACGTGCGCATCCTCAACGGCGGGCGCAAGTACTGGCTGGACAACGGCCTCGCGCTCGAGGTGGACGTCCCGTCGCACGCAGCGAGCGGATACCAGCTCCCCGAGGCCGACTTCAGTCTCCGCGCCTTCCGCGACGACATCCTGCCGCGCCTGGGCGATCCCGGCCTGGCCCTCGTCGACGTGCGCAGTCCGGCCGAGTTCAACGGCGAGATCATTGCGCCCCCGGGCATGAGCGAGACCGCCCAGCGGGCCGGCCACATCCCGGGCGCCGCGTCGATCCCGTGGGCGCAGACCGTCCGCGAGGACGGCACGTTCAAGAGCGCCGAGGAGCTGGCGTCGCTGTACGAGGCCAAGGGCGTGACCCCGGACAAGGACGTGATCGCCTACTGCCGGATCGGCGAGCGCTCGAGCCACAGCTGGTTCGTGCTCCACGAGCTGCTCGGCTACAACCGGGTCCGCAACTACGACGGCAGCTGGACGGAGTACGGCAGCCTGATCGGCGTCCCGATCGAGAAGCCGACTCCGGTGACCGCCGGCTGACACCTGCCGGGCCCGGTTACGGGCCCGGCCGTATCATCCCGGGCGTGATCCCCGTCGGCCCGAGCACTCCGGGCACGCCCGCATCGAGCCTGCGCCTGCGTCGGCTGTCCGACCGGGTCGCGGCCGCGCGCCCGATCGACGTCGCCGAGGCATTTCGCGACCTCCCCGGCCTGGCGCTGCTCGAGAGTGCCCGCCCGGGTCGGAATGCACGCTGGACCTACTTGACCGCCGATCCGGTCGCGGTGCTCGAGTCGCCGGCCGCGGGACCGGACCCCTTCGCGGTCGCGCGCCGGCTCGTAGCCCGGCTCGATCGCACACCACTCGTCCCGGCGGGTGCGCCGCCATTCCTCGGCGGTCTTGTCGGTTTCCTTGGCTACGACCTCGGCGCCGTCCTCGAGCGGTTGCCGGCGATCGCCCCCGCCGACCAGGACCTGCCCATCCTGCGCCTCGCGCTCCACGACTGGGTGGTGGCCTGGGATCGGCGCACCGGCCACGCCTGGCTTGGCGGACGGGCGCTCGACGGCGACGGCTGGAAGCTCGCCCGACGGCTCGACGACGTCCACGCCCGGCTCGCGTCGCGGCAGCGGCCCGGATCCGGGGCTGGCCGCGTGGCAGGCGCGTCGGCGTCGGGGACCTCCGGCACGGTCGGTGTCGCCGGTATCGCCGACCCTGACCCCATCGCACACCACCTGGTGTTCCGCTCGGGTCTCGATCGGTCCGCCTACCAGGCGGGCGTCGAGCGCGTGCGACAGCACGTGGCTCGCGGCGATATCTACCAGGCGAACCTGACCCGCCGGCTGGAGGCGGCCTTCGATGGTGATCCGTGGGAGCTGTATCGCCGGCTGCGGACCGGCGACCCGTCGCTCTTCTCGGCCTACCTCGACCTGGGCCCCGGACAGCTGACCGGCCGGCCTCGCGCCCTGCTCTCCGCCTCGCCCGAACCGTTCCTGTCGGTCGATGGCGCGGGCGTCGTCACGACCGACCCGATCAAGGGCACCCGGCCACGCGGCCGCGACCGGGACGAGGATCGGCGCCTCGCCCGCGAGCTGCTCGCGAGCGCCAAGGATCGTGCCGAGAACGTCATGATCGTCGACGTGCTGCGCAACGACCTGGGCCGCGTCTGTCGCCCGGGGAGTGTCCGCGTGCCAAGGCTGTGCCGCCTCGAGCGGACCGCGGCGGTCCAGCACCTGGTCTCGACGGTGACGGGCGTCCTCGCCGACGGCCGCGACGCGTTCGACCTGCTCGCGGCCTCGTTCCCCGGCGGCTCGATCACCGGGGCGCCCAAGATCCGCGCGATGGAGATCCTCGAGGGGCTGGAACTCGTCCGTCGTGGTCCGTACACGGGGTCGCTCGGCTGGATCGGACCCGACGGCGCGATGCAGACGAGCATCCTGATCCGCACGTTCGTCGCCGACGGCCGGCGGCTGACCCTGCACGTCGGTGGTGGCATCACGTGGAAGAGCGACCCTGCCGCCGAATGGGACGAAACCGTGGTCAAGGCCCGCGGCCCGCTCGCGGCAATCGGCGGCGTGGAGTTCGAATGACCGGCTCCCACCACGTCTGGGTGGATGGGCGGCTGCTGCGGGCAGACGGCCTGCACTTGTCGGTCTTCGATCGGGGGTTCCAGCTCGGCGACGGGATCTTCGAGACCCTTCGAGCGCATGGTGGGCACGTGACCGAGCTCGCCGACCACCTCGCCCGCCTCCGCCGTTCGGCGGCCGGTCTGGACATCGAGCTGCCCGACGACACAGACGCCCGTATCGAGGCGGGGATCGCCGAGCTGCTGCACGCCGATGGATTCGACGTGCCAACCGGCGACGCATCACTTCGAATCACCGTTTCGCGGGGCACGTTCCAGGGTCGCGGGCTGCTGCCACCCGACGAGGTCGTCCGACCCACAATCGCGATCCAGGCCTGGCCGGTCGTTGCCACACCCGCGGGCCATCTCGAACGCGGTCTGCACCTCGTCGGCTCGGCCGTCCGACGCGATCCGTCGAACCCGCTCGCGACGCTCAAGACGGTGTCGCGGGCCGACTATGTCTTCGCCCGGCTCGAGGCTCGGCGGGCCGGCGCGGACGACGCGTTGTTCCTGACGCTCGACGGGCACCTGTCCGAGGCGACGACGTCGAACATCTTCCTTGTCCGTCACGCCGCCGACGGCGCGCTCGAGCTGGCCACGCCCTCCCTCGATTGCGCAATCCTGCCCGGGACGACACGCTCGTGGCTGCTGTCGTGGGGTCTTCGCCGCGGTCTCCGCCCGGTCGAGGGGCTGCTCCGGCCGGCCGATCTCCTCGCTTCGGACGAGGCGTTCCTGTCCTCCAGCGTCGCCGGCATCCTGCCGGTGACCAGGTTCGAAGGCGCGGTCATCGGCACCGGCGAACCCGGGTCGTGGACACGGCGGGCGCGAGCCGACCGCGAGGCGATGATTCGCGACGAGGCGGCCGGATGACTCGTGACGAGCTGATCGGCGCGAATCGAGCGCTCGTCGATGAGGGCGAACGGCTGCGCGCGAACCCGTCGCTCGGTGGTCTCCAGGTCTGGCTCCAGCGGTCGGATGACCTGCTCGCGACGGCCTGGGGCAACATGGATCGCTACCACCTGGCGTGGCTGATGGTCGGCAAGCCAAAGGGCATCGTGCGTGGACGTCCGATGACCGCCGACGAGGAGGCCGCGTATGTCCGCGAGGTCGCCGAGCAGAAGACGGCCGCCCTGCGGATGAGCCTCGACGCGGTCGAACGGCAGGGGATGCCGTTCGTCGGTGAATCGGGTGGGCCTGGCGCCGGTCGGCACGAGGGGCGTGCCGGCGAGACCGGGTCCCCCGGATCGCCCGTGACATCTCCCGACCGGGCGCCCGATCGCGTCGGCCTCCCGCCCGACCCCGGGCTGGCCGAACGTCTCGCCGAGGCGCGCCGCCGGGCCGACGAACACCGCGACCACGGGGCGCGGCGTGCTCCGAGGCCCGATCGGATGCAACGTTGACCACATCCGCCGACCGGGCCGCCTGGGTTCCCGCGGTCGGTGGCACGAGGACCGTCCCGCCACCGGATCCGATCGCCCGCGACTATCTCCTGCTGGCCCTCCGGCTCGACCAGCACATTCCGGGGCTGGTCGACGGCTACTTCGGGCCGGCGGATCTCAAGGCGGCGGTCGACACCGGGCAGCTGCGATCGCCGGCTCGTCTTCGCGATGACGCCGCGGCGCTGCGCGATCGACTCGCCACGGAGGTGCCGGAGGATGATCGGCGCG
>JBBEBJ010000200.1:4871-12982 GCA_040882425.1 Chloroflexota bacterium
CGATCGCCTTCCGGCGGTCCTGTCATGGCTCGTCGACCAGTTCCGGGCCCGCGCCGCAGCGATCTTCGGCCTGCCCGAGGGCGAGGACCTCCGCGTCTCATTGGTGACCGGTCAGCCGTGGTCGGGCTACAACTGGTTCGATGGTGGACGCCGCTCGCGGGTCGACATCAACACGGACCTGCCGCGCCACGCCGCGGAGCTCATTGGGACGGTCGCCCACGAGACGTATCCGGGCCACCACCTCGAGCACGCCTGGAAGGAGGCCGACCTTGTCGAGCGTGCCGGCCGCCTCGAATCGTCCGTCCTCCTGATCAACACGCCCGAGTGCCTCATCAGCGAGGGCCTGGCGGACCTGGGTCGGCGGTTCGCGGTCGCGGCCAACGAACACGCGGACCTGCTGATCGAGCTGTACGCCCGGGTCGGCCTGGCGATCGCGTCCGATCCGGTGGCTGCCCGCGAGGCCGCGGAACGCACGCTGGCACTGGCTCCGCACCGGAAGGCACTGGGCGTGATCCGCGGCAACGCCGCGATCCTGCGCCATGCCGACGGCCGGTCGCACGACGAGGTGCTCGCCTATCTCCGCGATGTCGGCCGGTACCCTCAAGCGACGGCGGTCAAGCGGCTCGCGTTCATCGAGCACCCGTTGTGGCGGACCTACGTCTTCGTCTACGCGGAAGGTGAGGCGCTGCTCGATCGCTGGCTGGCCGCCGTCCCCGAAGGGGAGCGGGTGGCACGTTTCGGGCGCCTGCTCCACGAGCAGCTGACGCCAGCGGCGGTCACAACACCCGGCTGAACACGACCCGGTCCTCGCCCTCCGCGTCGTAGTCCGGGTAGGCCGGCGTGCCGTACAGCCGCTGCGTTCCCGGCTCGTCCGCCGGCGTGAAGCCGAGCGCCCGGTGGAAGTCGACGGATGCGCGATTGCCCGGCCACGTGACCGCGGTTACGCGCCGAACACCGCGGCCCTTGACGTCCTCGAAGAACCGTTCGTACAAGGCCCGCCCCAGCCCCGCGCGGCGGTGGTTCGGGTTGGTTCCAAGCATGTGGACGTGGGCCTGGTCGGGATGGTCGGGGCTGATGAAGCCGACCAGGAAGCCGATCGTGGTCCCGCCCTCGTCCTCGAGGATCCAGGAGGTCCCGGTGAAATGCTGGAGCCAGAGTCGCGGCAGCAGCAGGCGGAGCCTCCTCCCGCCCCACCACTCGTCGACCCGATCGACCAGGAATCGGTGATCGGACTCGACCGGTCGCCGGAACCGAAGGTCCGCGCTCATCGAGCCGCGATCCAGGCGGCGACCGACGCCGCGAGCAGCTCAAACGGGACGAGCAGCCCAAACGTCTCGCCCAGGTACTCGAACGGGCCGAGGACACCACCCTCGGACCGTGCATACAGCCACAGGCCGAGCTGACCAAGGGCAACCGCGAGGAGCGACAGGCGCACGGCAAGCTGAACCGACCGACCCGCGGCGAGCGTTGGGCCGGCTCCAAAACGGAGCGCGACGCCCACGAGCCAACCGGTCGCCGCGGCCGCGACCAGCAGACCCGCAGAGACGGCCAGGACGCCACCGAGGACCGTGATCGCCGCCGCTCCCGCCACGGCCGCAATGACGGCGAACGCCACGCCTCGCGCCGGCGACACCCGGCGGTCAGGGACGGCAGGCGCCGGTACGTCCGCGCGGTATCGATCGGATGGTGGGTGGGAGAGGCGGCGCTCACCCGGCGTAGGTGGCGGGGGATCGATCACCGCGTCATCCTACCGGCCGGGCCCGCTGCGGCCCGCGCCGGGCCGTCGGGCGGGCGGGCGTCGCCATCGGCAGCGCAGCGGCCCACCGGGCTTCCACGCTAGACTCAGCCATCGTGAGCCACCCGAGCCTCGGCCTGCCACCGCTCAACATGACCGCCGGATCACCCGACGCGGCCGCCCGGATCCGGACCAGCGCGTCGCGACTGGCGGCGCGCGCCCTGACCGTCGCGATCCAGACCGACCCCACGATCCGCGACCGCTACGACGAAGCCGGGCAGCGGCACCTGCTCCACGCCGCCGAGCTGCTCGCCGAGCGCGTCGCCCTCGCGGTGGCGTCCGGCGACACGTCGCCGGCGACCGAATACGCCGAGTGGACCACGATCGTCTACCGGCGCAAGGCGTTCCCGATGGACGATCTCATCGCGCTCTGCGAGGGGCTTCGCGCGGCGCTTCCGAGCACGCTCGCGCCGGGTGCGCTGCCCGCTGCGAGCGCCGCGCTGGATGCCGCCATCGCGGTGTACCGCTGGCACCGCCGCCTGGCCGGCGATGCGCGCAAGCGGAACCGGCTGCTCCAGTTCATCTACAAGGGCGGCTGATCGTGACCATCAAGTGGGTGCAGCAGGATCCGCTCGTGATGAACGGCGAGCCCTTCTGCTACAACTCGCGACTGACCGTGCGACAGCTGCTCGAGCTTCGTGCGAACGGCTACGACCTGCCCCGGATCCTCAAGGACCATCCGGAGCTTCGCGTTGTGGGGATCGCCGCGGCCTATACGTATGCGGCCGCGCACCGCGAGCGTTACGGCGACTTCCTCGAGGACGATGGCGCGCTCGTCGGCCCCGGGTACACGGAGGCGGAGGCGTCCATCCTGCCCGCCCAGTACCGGATCCCGGGCGTCGTCATCCGCCCGGCCGAAGCGGTGAGCTGACCGCCGTGCACGGGGCCCGTCCGTGGCCCGATCACGGCCTGGTGGTACGCTCAGGAGACGCATCCCGGAGAGCCCCATGACAGACGGCACAACCCAGACCCAGGCACCGGCCGCGGCGAACGCCACCGAGCCGGCTGCGTTCGATCCCGAGCGGCGCGCCACCGAGCTCGCGATCCTGGATGCCCTGCGGTCCGTGGTTGATCCCGAGATCGGCATGAACGTGGTCGAGCTCGCGCTCATCAAGCAGATCCTGCTCGGCCCGGACACGACCGAAGTCAAGATGATCCTGACCACTCCCTTCTGCCCGTACGCGGGATCGATGATCGCGCAGGTCAAGGAACAGGCCGAATCCGTCGTCGACCACGAGGTCAAGGTGACGCTGCTCGCGGAGCGGTGGGACCCGCGTGACGCCGGCCTGATGTGGTAGCCGTCCTCACCCAGGAGATCGTGAACCGATGAACCAGAACCAGTTCCCCGGTCGGTACGCCCCCGCGTCGGCGCTCGGGGTCACGCCGGACACCCGCCTCCAGACGGCATTCCTGACACAGGCCTTCGTCTGGATGTTCGCGGGCCTGCTGGTCACGGCGGGCATGGCCGCCGTGGTCCAGTCGAACCAGCAGCTGGTCAACTTCGCAGCCGGCAACTTCTTCATCCTGATCATCGCGCAGCTCGCGATCGTGATCGGCATCAGCGCGGCGATCAACCGGATCAGCGCGACAGTCGCGCTGGGGCTGTTCTTCGTTTACGCGGCGTCGCTCGGTCTCACGATCGGACTGATCGTGACTGCGTACGACGGCGCGTCTGTTGCGACCGCGTTCCTGTCCGCGTCAGCAATGTTCGGCGCCGCAGCGCTCTACGGCGCGACGACCCAACGCTCCCTGGCCGGGCTGGGCGGGATCCTGTTCATGGGCCTGATCGGGATCATTGTCGCCTCGGTGCTCAACATCTTCCTCGCCAGCACCGCGATCACGTGGGTCATCTCGATCGCCGGCGTGGTCATCTTCACCGCGCTGACCGCCTACGACGTGCAGCGGATCCAGGCCGGTGATCTCGCCGCGCGGACCGGGTCGATGGAGAAGGCGGCCGTGATCGGCGCGCTCCACCTGTACCTGGACTTCATCAACCTGTTCCTGTTCATGCTGCGCATCTTCGGCAACCGCAACTGACCGCTGCAGTCGCGAGTCGTCGCTAGGCGACCGCCTTCGGCGTAGTCCGGGGACGCGCGGTAGCGGGTGTCGACCGCGGCGTTCGTCGCGTGGCGGCGCGCACCGGTCCCACACCCTGCCCACGGCCGGCCTGGGCGGACGCGACGGCCCGGGTCGCCCGTCCCACCCGTCGGCCCGTCAGCAGGCGCCCGGCTTCGACCGCGGGAAGCGGCCGCGCGAACAGGTACCCCTGTCCGAGGTCGCAGCCCATCTCGCGAAGCTGCTCGAGCTGGAACTCCGTCTCGATCCCCTCGGCCACCGTCCCGATCCGTAATCCGTGTGCGAGCGCGATGACCGCGTCCACGATGGAGCGGTCCGTGTCGCCTTCGAGACCGGCCACGAAGGTCCGGTCGATCTTGATCGTGTCGAGCGACAGGTGCTTGAGGTACGACAACGAGGAGTAGCCCGTCCCGAAGTCGTCGAGCACCAGGTGGACCCCGAGCTCACGGAGTTGTCGGAGAGTCCGGATGCCGGTCTCGGATTGGTCCATCAGGACGCTCTCGGTGATCTCGATCTCGAGACAGGCCGGGTCCAGGCCGGTCTCCGCGAGGATCTCCTGGACCTGGTCGACGAGTCCCGGCTGCGCGAACTGGCGGGCGGACAGGTTGACGGACATGAACAACGGCGGTGCGTCGGGTCGCGCGTTGCGCCAGGCTTGTGCCTGTCGGCACGCGACCTCGAGCACCCAGCGACCGAGCGGCAGGATGAGCCCCGTCTCCTCGGCCAGCGGCACGAACAAGAGCGGCGGCATCAGGCCGCGAACCGGGTGTTCCCAGCGCACGAGCGCCTCGAAGCCGACGATCCGGTCCGTGGCGAGGTCGATCAACGGCTGGTAGTGCAGGCGCAGCTCGCCGCGCTCGATGCCGCGTCGAAGGTCGTTCTCGAGGTCGATCCGTTCGAGGGTCTGGCGCGACATCGACGGTTCGAACAGGGCATGGCGTCTGGCTGGGTCCGATTTCGCCTGGACCATCGCAACCTCGGCTTCGCGGAGCATTTCCTCGGGCGTCGCGCGGCCGCCCCGCCCGAGCGAGATCCCGATGGACGCGCTGATGAACCACTCGCGGTCGCCCATCGAGAACGGGGCGCGCAGCTCGGCGTCGATCCGATCGGCGATCCGGTGTGCCTCCTCGATGCCGGCGACCTCCTCGAGCAGGATCCCGAACTCATCGCCTCCGAAGCGCGCGACGGTATCGCCGGGGCGGAGACACGCGATCAGCCGCTGTCCGACCGAGACGAGCAGGCGATCGCCGACGTTGTGACCCACGCTCTCGTTGATCACCTTGAACCGATCGAGGTCCATCAGGATGACGCCGACCATGCCCGGCCCGTCCGGTCTCGACGACGCGAGGGCGTGGGCGATCCGGTCCGTGAGCAGTTCGCGATTGGGCAGACCCGTCGTGAGGTCGTACATCGCTCCACGCTGCGCTTCGTCGACGAGCCGGGCGTTGTCAAGCGCAATTGACGCGAGCTGGGCAAAGCTCGTCAGGGAATCGATCTCCCGGGTCCCCCACCGACGGTCGGACGCGCCAGACGAGAGCCCCAGCACGCCAACCACGCGCCCCGCGGTTGTCAATGGGACGCCGAACACGGACCCGAAGGTGCCCTTCGGAAGGTCCGGCGCTCGTTCGCTCCAGGTGTCGTAGTCGTCGATGGCGAGCGGTGCGCCCGTCCGATAGACCTGGCCGCCGAGGCCGCGATCGATCGGCAGGCGATAGCCGACGCAGCCCGCATACACGCCGGTGCCACGTCGAACGACGAGCGCGTCCTGGCCGGGTTCCACGAGGTAGAGGAACCCATGCGGTGTGCCAAGCAACGCGGTGGCCCGGGTCATGATCGTTTCGAGCAGGTCGTCTCCGCCGTGTCGGTCGAGCAGTGCGAGGGCCGTCTCGTCGAGTGCGCGAAGGTATGGGTCGACCTGCGACTCCGGCACTCGCCCGGCCCGGCCGGTCGGCTTGGCGAGGTACATCGCGCGGTCGGCAACCCCGACCAGGGCGTCCTTGGTCAGCCCGTCGTCCGGGTAGCAGGCCACGCCCACGCTGATCGTGACCGTCGGTCCGCCGGTTTTCGTGGAGAGGTCCACGACGGCCCGCCGGATGCGCTCGGCTACGTCGTGGGCGGCGTTCCGGTCGGCGCCGGGCAGGATCGCCGCGAACTCGTCACCACCGTAGCGGTACAGCCGATCGCCGTCCCTCGTGGCGCCGGTCATCGCGTGGGCAATCGCTGCCAACAGACTGTCACCGGCCGGATGTCCGCAGGCATCGTTGAATGCCTTGAAGGCGTCCATGTCGAGCATGAGGATGGAGAACGGTCGTCCGCCACCCGCCACCGCATCGCCGAGCTCGCGCTGGAACGAGCCGTGGTTGCGCAGCCCGGTCAGGGCATCCTGATCGGCCCGGATCCGAACGGCGCCGTGGATCTCCGCGTTCTGCAGGGCGATCGAGGCCTGGCCGGCAAAGAGCTGGGTGAGCTCGAATTCGTTGGGCGAGAAGGCCGCCTCGGCTTCGCCCATCCGCCCGATGTTGAGCGTGCCGATCGGGAGGCCGTCGACGAGCAAGGGCACGACGATCATGGCCTCGGGCTCGAACGGCGTGCCGGGGACCTGGACCGAGCGTGGGTCGAGGTGCGCCTGGTTCGCGCAGACGGCTTCGCCGTGGTCGATCACCCAGCCCGAGATACCGATCCCGAGCGGGCTCTCGTGGGCGAGGATCAGCTCGGCGAACCTGTCGCGGGCAATGACCGCGCGTCGCACACCGGCCTCGCGATCGGCCCGGTAGACCGTCAGCGAGTCGTATGGGACGATCGCCTTGAGCGAATCGGCGATCAGGTCGAGCACGCCGGCGGGCTCGAGCGTCGAGAGCAGCCGCTCGTTGACCTCGAGCAGACGCCGCTGGCCCTCGAGCTGGTGCTCCAGTTCGATCTGCTGCCGCTGGAGCTTCTGCATGCTGGTGGCGTTGACGATGGCGTGGGCCGCGTACCCGGCAAAGATCGCCAGCGTGGTCTCGTCGTCGGCATCGAACTGGTCGAGACCGTCCTTCGAGACGACGAGCACGCCGTGGACCGTCTGCTCGTAGATCATCGGCACCAGGAGCGCGGAGGCTGGAGCACCAGACGATTCAGGGGTGATGGCTCGTGGGTCCTGCCCGGCATCCGCGAGCCGGATGGCCTGGCCGTGTTCGGCGACCCAGCCGGTCAGGCCCTCACCGACACGGACACGGAGCGGCCTGCCGTCCCGATCGGTCGCACCGCCGTCGCCCTGGAAAGCGATGGGCTCGCACCACCCCGTGTCCGTGTCGACTCGGTAGACGCGGATCGTGTCGTAGTCGATCAGCTGGCGCGTCTCGGCCACGATCGTGTGGGCGATCCCCGGCACGTCCTGGAGGCGGCTGAGACGCGCGGCCAGCTCGGCAATGACCCGCAGGCGAGCGGCGAGCGTGCGGGTCGAGTTTGCCAGCCGGGCGTTGCTGATGGCGGTCGCCATGTGGTCGGCGAAGGCCCGGACGAGCTCCGTCTCGTCGTCGGTCCAGGCGTAGTCGCTGTGGTGGTAGAGGGTGAGGAGACCGAGCGGCTCGTCGTGGAAGACGATCGGCACGAAGCACACCGTGCGGATGCCTGCGCGCTCGTACTTCACCTGGACGGCCGGGAGCGTCCCGCTCAGATCGCCCCGCATGATCCGGACCTCGTGCCGCCGCATCGCCTCCATGCCGGTGGTGGGGGCGTCGCGCGGCAACGTCGCGATGACCTCCAGGACGTCAGGTGACAACCCGCGCTGGGCGGCCAGCTGCAGCGGCGTGGCCGAGTCGTCGTACATCCACAGGCCAGCCTCGTCGACGCCGAACAGCGTGAACGACTCGTCGATGACGTCGCGGAAGAGGCCGTCGAGATCCTGGCGGCCGCTGACCTCGGCGGCGAACCGGCGGAGGGCGTCCGCGCGGGTCAACCGGTCGGTGTCGGCCGTGTGTTTCGGAGCGTTGGTTCGGCGCTCGTGCGCGGAGACCATGGGTCGGCGCACTCCTCCTGTGGACCGCTGCGTGGCATGCCCTCAGCCGGAGGGCGGTCAGGTGCAGTCCACAGTAGGTGCGTGCGCGCCCCACCGCGATAGCCCAACGGTACCAGCGGCCCGGCACGGTGGGTCGGGCCATGTCGCCCTGCAGGGACTCCGCGGTTACGCGACCCGCAGGTCCGCGATGGACGGCAGGAGGAGGTCCGCGACGGGACGCAGGGTGTTCGCGTCGTCGACGCC
>JBBEBJ010000201.1:0-10607 GCA_040882425.1 Chloroflexota bacterium
GGTAGAAGTCGGGCAGGCCGGGGCCGAGCGACGCCCGGGCGCCGAAGGGGTCGATCCGTGACAACGTGTGCGTCCTCGTTCGCTCGTTACACTCGAAGGGTGCAAGCGTACCGCGCCACCGAGCGTACCGCCGTCGGCGGCCGTCGCGCCTGGCGGCCGATGCCCGCGTTGCCAGCTCCGCGCGAATCCTCGGACCGATGGCTCGCAGGGGCGTCGCCTCGGTCCTCCGAGCGGACCTCGCCTGCTCGCCGCCGCCTTGGCCTCCTTGGCCTCGACCGCCATCCGCGACGTGTGGCAGCGCCCAGGTGAAGGTCTGGGGCGAGCTGCCCGGCGACGACCCGGAGCGTGATCGCAAGGCCACCGAAGCCGAGCTCGAGGCGGCCGGCATCGATCTCCACCCGCCGACGCCCGGCGAGCGCCACCACGAGGAGCACGGCGTTCCCGGCCACTCGCATCCCCACCGGCAATCGGGGCCCGGCGAGACGCCGGTGATCGGCATCGTGGGTGCCGGCGCGGTCGGGACGGCCCTGGGCGTGGCGCTGTCGCGGGCCGGATGGCCGATCCACGCCGTCGCGAGCCGGGAAGCGAGCAGGCGCGAGCGATTTCGATCCCTTGTCGAGGTCGGCCGGGTGTTCATCGACCCCGAGCCGCTCGTGGAAGAGGTCGAGCTGATCATCCTGGCCGTCCCCGACGACGTCGTCGCGCCGCTGGCGGGGACGCTCCGGATGTACGGCGGGCAGGCCATGATCCACACGAGCGGCGCGCTCGGCGCGGAGGTCCTCGCACCGGCGATGGCCGCCGGCACCCAGATCGGCTCGTTCCATCCGCTGGTCGCGTTCGCCGACACCGAGCGGGCGGTGGCGGCGCTCCACGGCGCGACGATCGCGATCGAGGCCGACGACCAGCTCGCGGCGATGCTCGCCGCGATGGCCGAGGCCATCGGTGCGACGCCCGTCAGGTTGGCTCCCGGGGTGAAGGCGGCCTATCATGCCGCCGCCGTCCTCGCGGCCGGCGGCTTCGTGGCCCTCCTCGACGCGATCGCGGAGCTCGGCCGCGTTGCCGGTCTCGACGAGGCGGGCTCGCTCGCCATCTACGGGCGCCTGATCGAAGGAACGCTCGGCAACGCCCGGGCGCTCGGGATCGGCGCGGCGCTGACCGGCCCGGTCACCCGCGGGGACCTCGGGACGCTCATGGCCAATCTCGAAGCCGTGCACACCCACGCACCGCTCGCGATGGACCTCTATGTCGCCGCGGCGCGACGCGAGATCCAGCTGGCCGTGGACCGTGGCGCCCTCGCACCGGAGCTTGCGCAGGCCATGCGAACAACGCTTGATGGCGCAGTTGCGTGGGGCGACTGAACGGGTACCATTGCGCCCCATGGAGCACAGCATCGCCGCCAAGTACGCGGCCCGTCCAGCGGCCCGATTTGTGCGTCCGTCCAACCGGGTCCGAGAGCGCCGACTCGGCCTGCGCCCGGCCGGCTCGTTCCGCGCGCCCGGCCTGCGGGCGACCGTGCTGCATGGCCCGGACGTCGCGCCGCTGACCCGGCTGCGCGCAGGTTGGCGCTCCATCAAGCCGGCTCGTGCGTACCGCCGGCGAGGCGGCCGTCCGGGTCCACTGGTCGTGATGGAGTGGGCTCGCTCCGGTCGCTCCGGGGCCGGGCACCGCCGCCCGGGCGCCGCGTCGGCGCCGTGGCCCGCCTGAGGGCCGTCACCGCCACGTCCGCCGGCGGTATCGTCATCCGCCATGACTCCGGGCGTGCGTGGATCGTGGTCGGGAGCCGCCGTCGCGAACGCGACAGCTGGACGTGGACCCTGCCAAAGGGAACCCCGAAACCCGGCGAATCGCGCGAGGAGACCGCCCTGCGGGAGGTGGCCGAGGAGACCGGCCTCGAGGTCCGCATCACCGCGCCGTTCGACTCGATCCAGTACCGGTTTGTCCAGGGCGGTCAGCGGATCCACAAGACCGTCCACTATTTCCTGATGGCACCGGTCGGCGGCGACCTCGCCAGCCACGACCACGAATTCGAGCAGGTTCGCTGGATCACCTTTGCGGAGGCGAGCTCGATGCTCACGTTCGAGACGGAACGGGCGCTCGTTGCACGCGCCGCAGCAATCGTGGGCGAGGACGCCGCACCCCCGGCCGGTGCGCGCTCGGCCGAGGCGACCACGTGACCGAAGCCATCGACGCCGCCGTCCACCAGACCCCGCTCATCGAGACGCACCGGGCACTCGGCGCGCGCCTGATCGAGTTCGGCGGCTGGCAGATGCCGGTGCAGTACCGCTCGATCATCGAGGAGCACCGCGCCGTCCGCGAGACCGTCGGGCTCTTCGACCTGTCGCACATGGGCGAGCTCTACGTCGAAGGTCCCGATGCCGGGGCCGCCCTCGCGTCGGCGCTGGTCAGCGACCCCCCGAGCCTGGAGATCGGGCGCGCCCAGTACTCGATGATCTGCACACCCGGCGGCGGGATCATCGACGACCTGATCGTCTACCGGCTCGCCGATGCCCGGTTCCTGGTCGTGGCCAACGCGGGCAACGCGGCGATCGTTTCCGATGCGCTCGCCGAACGCCTGGTCAAGTTCAAGGCCGTGCTTGACGACCGCGCCCTGGCCACCGGGCTGCTCGCCGTCCAGGGCCCGCGCGCGGTGGATGTCCTGGCCCCGCTGACGGATGTCAACCTCGAGACGCTGCGGTACTACGCGCTCGCCGAGGGGAACGTGGCCGGTATTCCTGCCCTCGTCGCCAGGACCGGGTACACCGGTGAGGACGGGTTCGAGGTGTTCGTGGAGACCGGGTCGACGAGCGAGCTCTGGGACGTGCTCCTCGCCGGGGTGCAGGCCAACCGTGGGTTGCCCATCGGGCTCGGCGCCCGCGACACACTGCGGCTCGAGGCCGGCATGCCCCTGTATGGCAACGAGCTGGACCTGGACACCAACCCGTTCGAGGCCGGGCTTGGCCGGGTGGTCAAGCTCGACAAGGCCGACGACTTCGTCGGCAAGGCGGCGCTGGAGAAGGTCGCGCGCGACGGCCCCACGCGCAAGCTGGTCGGACTGGTCGTCGAGGGGCGCGGCATCGCCCGTCACGGCTACCCGGTCTTCTCCGGCGAGCGCCGGACGGGGGCCGTCACCAGCGGCACGCTATCGCCGACGCTGGCCGTCCCGATCGCGATGGCATACGTCGCACCGGGCGACGCCGAGCCGGGTACCGTAGTCGATGTCGAAATCCGTGGCGCTCGCGTGCCCGCGCGAGTCGTCACGATGCCGTTCTACCGGAGGAAGGCCTGACGTGAGCGTGCCCACCGACCTGCGCTACACGAAGGATCACGAGTGGGTCCGAGTCGACGGCGACCTGGCAACCATCGGCGTGACCGCGTACGCGGCCGACCAGCTCGGTGACATCGTGTTCGTCGAGCTGCCCGAGGTCGGGCGGTCGCTCGACCAGTTCGCCGCCTTCGGCGTGGTCGAATCCGTCAAGGCCGTCAGCGACCTCTTCGCCCCGGTGAGTGGCGAGGTCGTGGAGGCGAACGGCGCCCTGGCCGCGAGCCCGGAGCTTGTCAACTCGTCGCCGTACGAGGATGGCTGGATGGTCCGGGTCCGGGTGGCCGACGCCTCGCAGCTCGACGACCTCCTGGGCCCCGACGCGTACGACGCCCTGATCGCGGCGGGCTGACCCTCCGCGATGCCGTACGGTCCGCACACCGCCGCCGATCGGGCCCGGATGCTGGGGGCCCTTGGCCTCACCTCCGTCGACCAGCTATTCGACGATATCCCGGAGGCCCTCCGAGCGACGCGCCTTGACCTTCCCGGGCCCGAGCCCGAGCTCGAGCTGGCGGCCAGGCTCAGCGACCTGGCCGGTCGCAACCGGACCGACCTGGCCTCGTTCCTGGGTGCCGGTGTGTATCGCCACTGGTGCCCGCCCGCGGTGGACCAGATCCTGCTTCGCGGCGAGTGGTACACCGCCTACACCCCGTACCAGCCCGAGATCAGCCAGGGGACGCTCCAGAGCATCTACGAGTACGAATCGCTGATCGCCGAGCTCGTCGACCTCGACGTGGTGTCGGCGTCGCACTACGACGGCGCGGCGGCCACGGCGGAAGCGGCGCTGATGACCTGTCGCGCGACCCGGCGTGACCGGGTGCTCGTCTCGCGCGGGGTCCATCCCCACTACCGCGAGACCCTGCGGACCTACTTCGGCGGCGATCTCGAGCTCGACGAGGTCCCCCTGGTGGCCGACGGGGACGCCGCCGGCACCACAGACCTCGCGGTCCTGGAACGCTTGCTGAGGGATCCCGATGGGCGGGTGGCCGGCGTCATCGCCGCACAGCCCGACTTCCTGGGTCTCCTCGAGCCGATGCCCGCCATCGGCGAACTGGCCCATGCCGCCGGCGCCCTGTTCGTCGCGGTGATCGAACCGGTCAGTCTCGCCGTCCTGGCGCCGCCCGGTGCCTACGGCGCCGACATCGCCGCGGGCGAGGGTCAGCCGCTCGGGATCGCGCCGCAATACGGCGGGCCGTACCTGGGGATCCTCGCCTCGAAGGACGCGCTCGTCCGGCAGATCCCGGGACGGCTCGTCGGCATGACCGCCGATCTCGACGGCCGGCGCGCGTTCGTGATGACGATGCGGGCGCGTGAGCAGGACATCCGGCGCGACAAGGCGGCCAGCAACATCTGCACCAACCAGGCGCTGCTCGCGCTCGCCGCGTCGGTCTATCTCGCGACCATCGGGCCGCACGGTCTGCGCGACGTGGCCGCGCTTGGGGCGGCGCGGGCAGCGGAGCTGGAGCGTGCGCTTGCGACCGTCGGTGCCACGCGCATCCACGCCGGCGCGTACCTCAACGAATTCGCGGTCCGCGTGCCGGACGCGCGCGCCGTCCATCGGCGACTGCTCGACCGCGGCGTGCTCGCGGGTCTCGTGCTGGCGGACGTCGAGCCCGACGACCCGACGCTGGCCGACGGGCTGCTCGTCTGCGCCACGGAGGTCACGACGACGGCCGAGATCGCCCGGTTTGCCGACGCCCTGGGTGACGTCCTGGGTGGTCGCCCGCCCACGGCGGTCGAAGCCGGCGCAGGTTCCGATCGCGAACGACGGTCCGTGGCGGGCGCCGTTCGATGAGGCCGCCTCGATGAGCGTCATCGGCTCCGGACTGCAACCGACGATCTTCGAGCGCGGGCGTCCGGGTCGCGGGGGCGGCAAGATCCCGCACCCGCCCAGGGATGCCCTCGACCGGATCCCGGCTGCCGCGCGTCGCGAGACGCCGCCGGGCCTGCCCGAGATGAATGAACCCGACGTCGTGCGCCACTACGTCAACCTCTCGCAGCTCAACTACGCGGTCGACACCGGGTTCTACCCGTTGGGCTCGTGCACCATGAAATTCAACCCGAAGCTCAACGAGTGGGCCGCCCGGCTGCCGGGTTTTGCCGACCTCCACCCGCTCACGCCCGACGCGGCGGCGCAGGGCACCCTGCAGCTGCTGTTCGAGCTCGAGGGAGCGCTGGCCGAGATCTCGGGGATGCGCGCGGTGACCCTGCAGCCCGCGGCGGGAGCGCAGGGCGAGCTGACCGGGATCCTGATGATCCGCGCCTACCATCGAGCGAACGGCGCGACCGAGCGGAACGAGGTCCTCGTGCCCGACTCCAGTCATGGGACGAACCCGGCGACAGCCTCGATGGCCGGGTTTCGGACGGTGACCGTCCCTTCCGCGGCCGACGGCGGCGTCGACCTCGACGCGTTCAGGGCCGTGCTCGGACCGCGCACCGCCGCGGTCATGATCACCAACCCCTCCACGCTCGGGCTGTTCGAGTCACGGATCGGCGAGCTGCTCGACGCGGTCCACGAGGCCGGAGCGCTGGCGTACATGGACGGCGCCAACCTGAACGCCATTCTTGGCCGGTTCAAGCCGGGTGAGGCCGGCTTTGACGTCATGCACTTCAACGTGCACAAGACGTTCTCCACCCCGCACGGCGGCGGCGGCCCGGGAGCCGGGCCGGTCGGGGTGGGGGAGACCCTGCTGCCGTACCTGCCCGAGCCCCGCGTCCTGCGGGCGGAGGACGGCAGTTACCGGCTCGAGCGGATGGGCGAGCGTCCATCGTCGATCGGCCGCATGCGCAGCTTCGTCGCCAACACCGGCGTCCTCGTGCGCGCGTACGCCTATATCCGGGCACACGGCGGCTCGGGGCTCCGCGAGGTGAGCGACGACGCGGTGCTGGCGGCCAACTACCTCAAGAGCCGCCTGGCGGGCACGTACGACATCCCGCATGACCGGGCCTGCAAACACGAGTTCGTCGCCTCCGCGGCGACGATCAAGAAACGGACCGGGGTCCGGACGCTGGACATCGCCAAGCGCCTGATCGACTACGGCTACCACCCGCCGACGATCTACTTCCCGCTGATCGTCGAAGAGGCGATGTTGATCGAGCCGACGGAGACCGAATCGGTCGAGACGCTCGACGCCTTCGCCGACGCGCTGATCGCCATTGCCGGAGAGGCGGCCGCGGCCCCAGAGCTGGTGACGGAGGCGCCCCACCTTGCCCCGGTCCGGCGGCTCGACGAGGCCACCGCCGCCCGACAGCCAAACCTGCGCTGGCGTCCCATGACCGGGGCGCAGACGCCCTGTCCCGACTGAGCGCGAAAGGGCCAAAAGGCACACGAACGTTCGTTAGGTTGGAAGTTGACAGTCGGAGGAGGGCTGTGGATAGTACCGGCAGCGCACCGACCTGAGCCGTGCTGCCGCTGCAACTCGCCCGTCGACCGTATTTGAGTGGGAGGCTCGATCCGGACATTGGACCGGCGTGGTGTGCAATGGGAGTAGGCGCGGGTCGTCAGCGAGAGCTTTCGGGTCATTTACACCCATTCGGAGGACAGTTGATGCAGAAGCGACTCCTTGGCATCCTTGCCAGCATTGCCGTCATCGCGGCGGCTTGCGGCGGTGCCACCACCAGCTCGGCGCCGGCCGAGTCGACCGCCCCAGGCGAGTCGGCTGCGGCCACCCCCGCGCCGCCGGATTCTAATCTCGCGGCAGACCAGATCCTGTACGTCGACATCTCGGGCGAACCGCCCACGCTCGACCCCAGCCCCGCGCAGGACTCCAACTCGCTGACCGTCCTGCGGGCGCTCCACCGGCCGCTCGTGTACATCAATGAGAACCTCGAGATCGTGCCGTCGCTGGCCGAGTCGTGGGACGTCTCGGACGACGCGCAGACGCTGACGTTCCACCTGCGCGACGCCAAGTACAGCAACGGCGACCAGATCGTCGCCGGCGACCTGGTGTACAGCTTCAGGCGCCTTGCCGATCCCCGGACGGCAGCTCCGTATTCGTACGTCGCCTTGGAGATCGAAGGGGGACCGGAGCTGCTCGGCATGGCCGGCGCAGATCCCGCCCCGAGCGACGCCGACATCGACGCTGCGCTCGACAATCTCGGCGTCGCGGCGCCGGACGACCGGACCTTCGTGGTCACCCTCAACACCCCGGCGACCTACTTCCTGAGCGCACTGAGCCTGTGGGTGTTCGTGCCGCTCCAGGAGAGCTGGATCACCAGCCCGGGCGCGACCGAGGCCGCCAATTACGTCAGCTCGGGTCCATTCGTGCTCGACACCTGGAACCACAACAGCGAGATCATCCTCAAGCCGAACCCCAACTGGTACGGCGAGGCTCCGACCCTGGCCGAGATCCACATGTCCATGTCGCCCGAGCCGGCGCAGGCGCAGGCCGCCTACGAGGCTGGTGAGATCGACATGATCCTGCCGGTTCCGACCGAGGACGTGCCGCGCGTCAAGGACGATCCGGTCTTTGGACCCGAGTACTCCGAGGTCGCGCAGCTCGCGATCACCTACTACAACTTCAACAACTTCGCCGACCCGGCCAAGCAGCGCTACGACAACCCCGGGCCGACCAAGAACAAGAACTTCCGGATCGCGCTCGTCGAGTCCATCGACAAGGTGGCGTTCCAGAACGCCACGTTCGCCGGACTCGGGATCATCGCCAACACCTTCGTCATGCCGGGCATCCCGGGCTACGACGAGACGATCGACCCGTATCCGTACAACCCCGACTCGGCGCAGGAGCACATGGCCCTGGCGCTGTCAGAGCTCGGCCTCTCGAGCGCCGCCGAGATCCCGCCGCTCAAGTTCGGCTTCAACACCGGTGCGGGGCACGAGCCGCGCGTCGCGTTCATGGCCGAGGCCTGGCGGCAGGCGTTCGGGCTCGAGACCGACCAGATCGGCAGCGACTTCAGCGTCTTCCTCACCCAGCGGACCGCTGGTGACTACGACATCTCCCGCAACGGCTGGGGTGCCGACTATCCGCATGCGAACAACCAGCTCAGTGGCCTGTTCACCTGCGGCGGCGGCAACAACGACAGCCAGTACTGCAACGAACAGTTCGACGCCCTGCTGGTCCAGGCGGCTGCTGAGCCGGACCAGGACGTGCAGGCCGACCTCTACAAGCAGGCACAGCGGCTCATGATGGACGACGCGCCATTCCTGCCGCTTCGCTTCGGTGTGACCCCGGTCCTGATCAAGCCCTACGTGTCTGGCCTGATCCAGACGCCGATGGACTCCCAGGTCCCGGGCGAGCACTTCTACGAGTCCATCCAGATCCTGGAGCACTAGTCGCCCGCGGCGACCAACGATGGGCCGGCCCTCGGGGCCGGCCCATCGACAACCTTTGACAACTCCTCCGCCTGTACCGAGAGGCGACGACCGTGATCACCTACCTCGCCCGGCGCGTCCTGTGGATCATCCCGGTCCTCTTCACGGTCTCGGTAATCACCTTCGTCCTGATGCACGCCGTCCCCGGCGGGCCGTGGGATCGCGAAAAAGTCCTGCCGGTGGCGGTCCAGGCCCGGCTGAACGCCGAGTACGGGTTGGACAAGCCGCTCGTCGAGCAGTACCTCACCTGGGCCGGAGGGTTCGTCCAGGGTGACCTGGGGCCGTCGTACCGGTTCCAGGATCGGCGGGTCAACGACATCGTCGCCGACGGACTCCCGACTACAGTGCAGCTCGGCGTGATGGCCTTCCTGCTGGCCATCCTGGTGGGCATTCCGCTGGGGATCTTCGCCGCCCTGGGCCACAATCGCTGGCCGGACTACCTCTCCACGAGTGTCTCGATCGTCGGCATCTCCACGCCCAGCTTCGTGCTGGCCATCCTGCTGGTCGTGCTGTTCGCCGTCCAACTTGGGTGGGTCCCGACCGGTGGCTGGAAGGGCCCGAACTACTGGATCCTGCCGACGATCGCGCTGGCAGGGTTCCCGATCGCGGTCATCGCGCGCTACACGCGCGCCTCCATGCTCGAGGTTACCCGCAAGGACTACATCCGGACGGCGCAGAGCAAGGGGCTGCGCGACGGTGCCGTCGTCAGCCGCCACATGATCCGCAACGCGCTGATCCCCGTCGTCACCATCCTCGGGCCGACGCTGGCGTTCCTGGTCACCGGCTCGTTCATCATCGAGCGGATCTTCTCGGTGCCGGGCGTCGGGCAGTTCTACATCAGTGCCATCGCCACCCGTGACTACAGCCTGTTGATGGCGATGACGATGCTGTACGCCTTCGCGGTCGCCTTCCTCAACGTCGTGGTCGATGTCCTGTACGCCTACATCGATCCCCGGATCAGGTACAGCTAGGAGTCCCCGATGGCCACCAACGCCGCAGTCCAGGGACAGATAGCCGTCGGGACCCGCCAGAGCGCCGGGTTGTGGAGCGATGCGTTCGGCCGGCTGATCAAGAACCGGCTCGCGATCCTCGGGCTGATCCTGGTCGGGTTGCTGCTGTTTGCCGGGGTCTTCGGCCCGATCATCGCGCCCTGGCCGTACCAGGTCCAGGACCTGCAGGCCGTGTTCGCCAACGGCAACAAACCGCTGCCGCCACTGTCGCCCAACCATCTGCTCGGAACGGACAACCTGGGGAGGGACCTGCTAAGTCGCCTGCTCGACGGTGCCCGGATCAGCGTGTCGGTCGCCTTCGTGGTCCAGATCGTGATCCTGGTGATCGGCGTGCCGGTCGGCGCACTGGCCGGCTGGTTCGGCGGCCGACTCGACAACTTCCTGATGCGCCTGACCGACGTCATCTACGCGTTTCCCGACCTGCTGTTCATCATCCTGCTGTCGGTGGCCTTCCGGGAGACCTTCTTCGGAAAGGCGCTCGACGGCCTGCTGCTGGTGTTCGTGGCGATCGGGATCACCTCCTGGGTCACCGTGGCCCGATTGGTCCGCGGCCAGATGCTGGCGCTCAAGGAGACGGAGTTCGTGGAGGCGGCCCGGGCGATCGGCGTGTCCGACGGGCGGATCGTCACCCGCCACCTGCTCCCGAACGGCATCGGTCCGGTCATCGTGGCGGTCACCCTCGGGATCCCTGGCGCCATCCTGGCCGAGGCGACCCTGGCCTACATCGGGGTGGGGGTGCAGCCGCCACGCGCCTCGTGGGGCAGCCTGATCGCCGAAGGCCAGAAGTACGTCCGCTCCGAGCCGCACCTGGTCGTGTTCCCGGCCATCTGCATCGCCCTGGCGCTGATCGGCTTCACGTTCCTTGGCGACGGGTTGCGTGACGCGCTCGACCCCAAGCTCAAGGGCAAGCAGTAGCGGATGGCACTCGATCGCGCCGACACCGGCGCCG
>JBBEBJ010000201.1:10707-12688 GCA_040882425.1 Chloroflexota bacterium
AAGCTCAAGGGCAAGCAGTAGCGGATGGCACTCGATCGCGCCGACACCGGCGCCGACACGCCCACGATCATCGAGTTGTCGCAGGAGGAAGCCCGGCGGGTCGGCGCCGAGGGATCGTCGCCTGCCGCCGGGCAGAAGGCCGACAAGCTCCTCCAGGTCCGCGGCCTGTCGACCCACTTCTTCACCCCGGACGGCGTCGTCCAGGCGGTGGACGACGTCAGCTTCGACGTCGACTACGGCGAGACGCTCGGCCTCGTCGGCGAGTCCGGCTGCGGCAAGAGCGTGACCGCGCTATCGGTCGCGCGCCTGGTGCCGAATCCACCGGGCAGGATCATCGCCGGCGAGATCCTGTTCGATGGGGTCAATGTCCTCAAGCTCAGCGATGACAACATGCGCAAGCTGCGGGGCAAGGAGATCGGGTTCATCTTCCAGGATCCGCTGACGAGCCTCAATCCAACCCTGACCATCGGCTACCAGATCGCCGAAACGGTCCGCGAGCACCTGGGCCTGTCGCGCAAGGCGGCCGAGGATCGGGTGGTCGAGCTCCTTGCCAAGGTCGGCATCCCGCGCCCCAAGGAGCGGCTCAAGGACTACCCGTTTCACTTCTCGGGCGGGATGCGCCAGCGCGTGATGATCGCGATCGCCCTTTCGTGCGACCCCAAGCTGATCCTCGCGGACGAGCCGACGACCGCGCTCGACGTGACGATCCAGGCGCAGATCCTGGAGCTCATCCAGCAGCTGTCCTCTGAGTTCCACACGGCCGTCCTGCTGATCACCCACGACCTTGGGATCGCCGCGGGCATGTGTGACCGGGTCAATGTCATGTACGCCGGCCGCATCGTCGAAACCGGCACGGTGGATCAGCTGTTCGAAGAGCCGAAGATGCCGTACTCGTGGGGCCTGCTCGATTCGCTGCCCCGGATCGACGACGTCCGTGGCGACCGGCTGCGAACGATCGAGGGCCTGCCGCCCCTGCTCATCGGGCCACCCGACGCGTGCCGGTTCGCACCGCGCTGCAACTTCGCCAGGGACGTCTGCCGGACCGACGAGCCGGAACTGACCAGTCGCACTACGGAAGCTCACCTCGCACGCTGCTGGGGCACGGAACCGGGAGGATGGATCAGTTGACCGTCACCAGAGGGGCGAGCACGGCGATCCGGCCGCACGATCCCGACAACCTCGTCGAGGTCGATGACCTCAAGGTCCACTTCCCGATCCGCTCGGGCATCTTCAAGACCGTCAAGGGGACCGTAAAGGCGGTCGACGGCGTCACGTTCGACGTCCGGCGCGGTGAGACCCTCGGTCTCGTCGGTGAGTCCGGCTGCGGCAAGAGCACGATCGGCCGCGCGATGATCCGGCTCCGCGAGCCGACCGGTGGGACCGTCCGCTTCGATGGGGTCGACCTGACCTCGCTCAAGTCCGGAGCACTGCGCGGGATGCGACGCCGCATGCAGATCATCTTCCAGGACCCGTACGGATCGCTCGATCCGCGGATGACCGTCGGGTCGATCGTCAGCGAGCCGATCGAGACACATCGCCTGTTCCAGGGCGATGCCAAGAAGGAGCGGGTGGCGGAGCTGTTGCGGCTGGTCGGGCTCGATCCTAAATACGTCCGGCGGTATCCGCACGAGTTCTCAGGCGGCCAGCGTCAGCGGATCGGTGTGGCGCGAGCCCTTGCGGTCGAACCCGAGTTCATCGTCTGCGACGAACCGATCTCGGCCCTGGACGTGTCGATCCAGGCGCAGGTGCTCAACCTTCTCACCGACCTGCGCTCGCGGCTTGGCCTGACCTACCTGTTCGTTGCCCACGACCTGTCCGTCGTCAAGCACATCAGCGACCGGGTCGCCGTGATGTACCTGGGCAAGGTGGTTGAGATCGGCCCGCCGGACCAGCTTTACTCGGCGCCAGGGCACCCGTATACGCGTGCGTTGCTGTCGGCCGTGCCTGTCCCCGATCCCGTCTCGGAGCGAAAGCGAAAGCG
>JBBEBJ010000202.1:0-1993 GCA_040882425.1 Chloroflexota bacterium
AGCGGCTCGATCAGTTCGGGCCCGTCCTGCCGAACGTCGTTGACCAGGCGACGGACGGGGTAGATATCGAGCCCCACGGCGTCATTCGGTTCGAGGAGGCCGAGCAGCTCGCCGCGATCCGACGTCGACGGGGTCAACCAGCGAGCCCAGGCGTCGTCGGGGACGATCACCGGCATCCGGTCGTGCAGATCGGAAAGCGCCTGGTTCGGTGACGTCGTGATGATCGTGAACGTGCGCCGGACCGCGTCCGTCGCCGGGTCGTGCCAGCCTGCCCACAACCCGGCCAGCACCAGCGGACGACCATCCGAGCGCACGACACGGTACGGCTGGCGGATCGGTCCTTCTCGTTTCCATTCGTAGAACGAGTCGACCGGGACCAGGCACCGTCGCCGCTGGAACGCGCGCGAGAATGCCGGACTGGCGGTCAACGTCTCGGCCCGGGCGTTGAACATACGCGATCCGACCCTGGCCTCGGTCGCCCAGTGGGGGATCAGGCCCCAGCGATAGGCGGTGATGGCCCGTCGCTCCTCGCGTTGCACCACGACCAGGGCCTCGTCCGTTGGCGCCACGTTGTAGTGCCCGCCGGGGTCGTCCACGAGCGGTTCGGCGCCGAAGATCTCGGCCAGCTCCGAGGCCGGGCGCTCCTGGGTGAACCGTCCGCACATGGCTCGAAGTCTAGTATCGTCCGCGCGATGGACGACAGCCGCCGGCCCGCCGGACCACCCGACCCCACGACCGGTGGCCCGCTCACCCGCGAGGCCGCCAAGGCGCTGCTCGAGCGTGGCACGGAGATGCTCGAGGCCGGCGATTTCGGGGGCGCCGGCGACCACTTCGCGCGAGTCGTCGGGTTCGATGACCCCGCGATCACGGCCGCGGCGCTGATGGGTCTCGGCGAAGTCCGGTACCGGATCGACGAAGAAGCCGCGGCCGTCGCCACCTGGCTGGCCGTCCTGCGGCTCGGTGAAACGCCGTCGACCTACGGCGCGTGGCGCAACCTGGCCGCGGCCCGGGTCCGGGCCGGCGACCTGCAGGGCGCCATCGAGGCCTACCGCGAGGCCGATCGGCGAGCGCCGCACGAGGACAAGGCCGAGATCGCCAACCGGCTTGGATGGCTGGCCAAGGAGACGGGCAACGTCGGCGCGGCGCGCAAGTACTTCGCGCGCGGTCGTGGCGACAACCCGCTCGTCACGGTGAGCCTCCTGCTCGTCGCCGTCACATCCGTCATCTCGTTGACCGCCATCACGTCGTCGGACAGCCGGGCGATCTACGAGCTGCTGTGGCTCGACAAGCCGGCCGTGGCAGACGGGGAGTACTGGCGTCTGTGGAGCGTCACCCTGCTCCACGGCGACCTGCTCCACCTGTTGTTCAACATGTACGCACTCTGGCTCACGGGACCGATCGTCGAACGCTGGTACGGCCGGGTCCGATTCGTGGGCTTCTACCTTGCCTGCGCCGCGGGTGGGTCAGCCGCGAGCTTCGTGTTCGGCGGTGACGTGCCGGCCGTCGGCGCATCGGGTGCGATCTTCGGGTTCTTCGGCATCCTCCTCGCCGCCGGACGGCTCCACCACCCGGTCGATCGCCAGAGCCGGGCGCTCGTCGGGCAGCTGGGGATGCTGATCCTGCTCAACCTGGTCTTCGGGTTCGCGTCCGGCGGCCGGATCGACAACGCCGCCCACGTCGGCGGCCTGGTGGCCGGTCTCTGGCTCGGCGCGTTGATCGTGCCGATCGGCGTCCCGACGCTCTCGTCGCTCTGGAACCGGCCGTCGAGCACACCGCTGAACGCCGCTGCGGCCGCGCGGCCCGCGAGTTCGCCGGCGTACATGTCCGCGCTCGGGATCGGTGTCGTGGCGGTCGTCGTCGCGGCCGGCATCGCGATCGGGACCGCCGATCGGCGCTCCGGCGACGGCTTGCCGGCGCCTGATGGCAGGACGGCCCTGATCGTCGAGCTCAACGTGCCGGAGGGATCCTCGGCAGCACCACGCTGACCCGGGCG
>JBBEBJ010000203.1:0-8794 GCA_040882425.1 Chloroflexota bacterium
GCGTGTCGATGTCGTGGATCGATCGACCCTCCGGATCGAGCGTGCGCCAGACCGGCTCCTCGATGACGGTCCTGGCGAGCGCGTCGATGAGCGGGAAGAGTCGGCGTTCGCCCGACTCGATCAGGCGGGCGATCGTCGTCCGCGCCACGTCACGCCGGATCGCCATCGGGAACGGCGCTGGCCAATCGCCCTGGCCCAGGACGGCCACCTCCGAGCCGGGAGCATCCAGGGCGCCAAGCAGCAGTTCCACCACCCCGGGAACCAGCTCGGGAATGTCGCCGGCAGTAACAAGCACGGTGGCCTCCTGCGCCTGATCGAGGCCGGCAGCGAGCCCCATCAGCGGGCCCTCGAACGGCGAGGGATCGTGGACCACGCGGACGTCGCCGGCGACAGCGGGCGAGCCGTCGGGGGAGGAGATGACAAGGACCTCGGTTGCGAACGGGCGCACCGCGTTGATCGCGTGGTCGAGCAGCGGCCGGCCCGCCACCGGCTCCGCGAGCTTGTCCCGCCCGAACCGGCTGGAGCGACCGCCGGCGAGCACGACGGCCGTCACCCGACGTGCGGTCACCCGTCGCCGACCCGTGTGCCGACGGCCGTCGCCCCCCGAGCCGCCCCGACCGATGCCGCGCGAGGCCCGGGGACGTGCCCCGGTGCCGTCCGGCGCAGGATCTCGCGACGATCGAGGTCGGCGAGGATGGCCATGACGTATTTCCGGCTTGTCGCGGTGGCGTCCCGAAGGGTTGCCGGTGTGAGCGGCGCGCGCCGAGCGAGGTCGAGCGCCAGCGTCTCGATGGCTCGGTAGGTTGCCGTTTCCCAGGCAAGGTCCCGCTCGAGGACGACGATCCGGCCGGTGCGAACCAGCTCGCGGATCCCCTCGTCGGGGCAGGCGGTGGTCCGCGCCGCATCCTGGAGCGGCGGCGGGCTGGCCACGGCCAGGGCGAGCGCGAGCCGATCCATCGAGGAGACCAGTGCAGGATCGGTCTCGGCGGGACTGCGTCGGTCGGCCCCGGGGAGCCTGACGTATTCCCCGTCGCGAACCAGCCGGCCGCGCTCCACGAGCCGGTCGATGAGCGCCTCGGCGGCGAGCGCCGCTTCGTCACGACGCAGTGTCGCCAGCCGGCGGAGCGTGCGTGCACCGCGCGCCCGGACCTCGACGAGCCGAGGTCGCGCATCCGGCGTCAGGGTCTCATTGCCGAGCGCCTCGATGACGTCGGCTGTCGCGACCTCCGCGACGTCATCGGCGAGCGCGATCGAACCGGCGACGGCGAGCGCACCGTGAAGGTCGAGGCGAGCGAGCTCGGCAGCGGCCACGTCCCGCGCCACGATCTTCTCCGCGAGGTGGGAGACGCGACCCGATGTCTGCCGCCGACGCGAGATGCCCCGAGGCGGGACAACATCGAGCACCACACCACCGACCGCACGATCCCGACCGGCCGCCCACCGCAGGACGAGTCGATCACCCGGGCCGGCGGCGATCCGGGCCGGAAGCCGAAGGATCGCGGCCGCCGACCCGTCTTCGAGCTCGACGCCGTCACGTCCCGAGCGCCCGATCGTGGCATCCACCGCGGCGGTCCCGAGGTGGAGCCGGACGCGCAGGCGATCCGGCAGTGCCCGGCGGAGGCCGACGAGCAACCGGTCGGTGGCAACGATGGCCGGATCGTCGGTCAGCACCGCGCCCCGGTGTACGTCGGCCGGCTCGACGCCTGCGAGATTGATAGCGGTACGGCCCGGACCCGCGGAATCCACCGGTCGGCCGTGGACCTGGAGCTCGCGGGTGCGCGCGAGGACATCGCCCGGGATCAGGCGGAGGGTCGCGCCGCGCGCGAGCGGACCGCCACGCAGCGTGCCGGTGACGACAAGTCCGCGACCCTTGACCGAGAAGACCCGGTCGACGGCCAGCCGCGACCGCGGCGGACCGAGGGGGGTCGTCGTGCTCGTCCCGTCGGCTGTAGCGCGGTCACGCAGCACTGCAAGCGCCTGACGCACTTCCTCGACGCCCTCGCCGGTGACCGACGAGGCGACCAGCACCGGTGATCCGGCCAGCGTCGTTCGAGCCAGCAGGCCCTCGACCGCCTCGCGGACTTCGGTGACCCGGGTCGAGGGCACCGCGTCCGCCTTGGTGATGACCGCGATCCCGTGGCTGATCCCCAGGGCGTCGAGCAGCTCCACGTGCTCCGAGGTCTGGGCACGCGGCCCGTCGTCGGCGGCCACCACGAGCATCACGGCATCGATCTCGCCGGCGCCCACCAGCATGTTCCCCACCAGCCGGTCATGGCCCGGGACGTCGACGAAATCCAGTTCGGAACCGTCCGGCAGCGCGAAGTGCGCATAGCCAACGTCGATCGTCATGCCGCGCCGTCGTTCCTCCGGCAACCGGTCGGCATCGATCCCGGTCAACGCCCGCAACAGCGCCGTCTTGCCGTGATCGATGTGCCCGGCCGTCCCGACCACGATCGTCATCCCACGGTCACCGGGCGGGAGGCGGGTGACCCGAGTGCGCGGGCCAGTGCGGTCGCGAGGGCGCGGTCGTCTGCCGGGTCCACGCTCCGAAGGTCGAGGTGCACCGCTCGATCCTCGACCCGGGCGATGACCGCCGGCTCGGCCGCCCGGAGCCGGGCGGCGAGGGCAGCGGCACCGCGGCCGTGAACGACGAGCCCCACCGACTCGAGCGTCTCTCCCGGCAGCGAGCCACCCCCCACGGCGGAGGTCATCGTCTCGATGTCGATGCGTGCGCGGAGCGAGTCGGGGAACGACCCCACGATGGACACGGCGCGCGCCCGAAGCTCGCCGGTTTGGGCAGCGATCATCCGCCAGACGGGGATGTCCGTAGTGGCCCGACCCGCGCGGTACAGACCCAGCGTTGCCGCCAGCGCGGCCAGGGTCACCTTCTCCGGTCGGACCGCACGCGCCAGCGGGTCACGCCGGATTCGCACGACGAGGTCGGCTCGACCGACGATCAGGCCGGCCTGCGGCCCGCCGACGAGCTTGTCGCCGCTGAACGTGACCACGTCGGCGCCGGCCTCGAGTCGTTCTCGCGGCGTCGGCTCGTGCGCGAGCCCGAACGCTGCCGTGTCGAGGAACGCGCCGCTCCCCAGGTCGTCGACCACGATCGCGCCGTGCCCGTGGGCCAGGTCGGCCAGTGCCGCGGGCTCCGGTGCCTCGACGAAGCCGGCCTGCGTGAAGTTGGACGGGTGGACGCGCAGGACGACCGTCGCGCGACCGTCCGCGAGCGGCGCCTCGAAGTCGGCGGTGCGCGTTCGGTTGGTGGTCCCGACCTCGATCAACCTCGCCCCGGCACGGCGGATGATCTCGGGGATCCGGACGCCGCCACCGATCTCCACGAGCTCGCCGCGCGACACGGCGACCCCGCGCCGACCGGCCAACCCGACCGCGAGGAGGAGCGCCGCGGCGTTGTTGACGGTGATCAGCGCGTCTTCCGCCCCGGTGAGGGCGATCAGGTGCTGCTCTGCCAACCGGAACCGAGGGCCGCGCCGCCCCGCCTCCCGGTCGAATTCCAGGAGCGAGTAGCTCGAGGCCGCGCGTCGCGCGGCTTCGATCGCGGTGGCGGGCCACGGCGCGCGACCGAGGTTGGTGTGGAGGAGCACGCCGGACGCGTTGATGACCGGGACGAGCCCGGCACCGGGGGCCACCCACGAATCCAGCCGTGTCTCCGTGGCCGCCGCCATCTCGGGCAGGGCCGTTGGTGGTTCGCCGGCCGCGAGCCTCGCCCGCTCCTCGGTCACGATCTCGCGGGCCGCGGCGGCGAGCGCCGCAGGGTCGCGCCCGTCCGCACTGAAGCGCGCGCGGACCGCGGCGAGGAGCCGCTCCACGCTGGGGGGACGCGGACGATCCGACGACATGAGCCCTCCGTGGCGGGAACGCGTGGGAGTCGAACCCACCGCGCCGCGCCGAGCGCCGCGCCACTGATTTTGAAGACCAGGGGGCCCACCGGGACCCGACCGCTCCCGCCGCGATGGTAGCGCGGCAGATCGGGCCTATCATCGGAGGGTGGCCGCCGTCGAGTCCCAGCCGTTGCGCCTGACCCAGCTGACCGATTGCGGCGGCTGCGCCGCAAAACTCGGGGCGGACCTGCTGGCCGACGCGCTGGCCGGGCTCGGCGCGAAGGCCGCCTTCGATCCGCCCGGCGCCCTCATCGCCGGGCTGACGCCACCGGACGACGGCGCGGTCTACCGGATCTCCGACGATCTCGCCATCATCGGGACGGTCGATTTCTTTCCGCCCCTGGTCGACGACCCACGGACGTTCGGCGAGATCGCGGCCGCGAACGCCGTGTCGGACGTGTTCGCGATGGGCGGCCGCGTCCTGTTCGCCCTGTCGATCGCCGCGTTCCCCGAGGAGCTGCCGCTGGACGTCCTGGCCGAGATCTTCGGCGGGGCGTCGGCGAAGGTGCGCGAGGCCGGAGGGATCCTGGCCGGTGGGCACACGATCCGGGACCCCGAGCCGAAGTACGGCCTCGCGGTCATCGGCGCCGCGCACCCCGACCATCTCCTGCGAAAGGGCGGGGCGGGGCGGGGCGACCACCTGATCCTGACCAAGCGACTCGGCACCGGGATCCTCGTCAGCGGACATCGCCAGGGCCGGACCACCGATGGCGACCTCCGGGCCGCGATCGACCAGATGCGGACACTGAACCGTGCTGCATCGGAGGTCCTCGTGGAACAGGGCGTGGTCGCCGCCACCGACGTGACCGGGTTTGGCCTGCTCGGGCACGGCTTCGAGATGGCCCACGCGTCGGGGACCCGGTTCGTCTTCGACTCCTCGGCCCTCCCGGCGCTGCCCGGGGCGCTCGAACTCGCCCGGACCGGGGTGGAGACCGGCGGAGCGGCGCACAACCGCCGATACGTGGCGACCTCGCTGACGCTCGCCGACGATCTCGCCCCCGAACTCGTGGCGCTCGCGCACGACCCGCAGACGAGTGGCGGGATCCTCGCCGCGGTACCGCCGGGCCGCGTCGACGCGGTCGAGACCGCACTCGATCGCGTGGACGTCGCGCACTGGCGGGTGGGTCGTGTCGAGGCGGCCGATTCTCCGAGTCTCACCCTGGCGTGATCGGCGCCTGGGCACCGGCGCTGGAAGTCGGCGGCACGCATGTCGCCGCCGGTCGCGTGGACGTCGGCGCGCGTTGTGTCCTGCCCGGCTCGATGCGTCGGCTGGCGCTCGACGCCGACGGCCCGGCCAACGCGATCCTGGACACGATTCTTGCCTGCGCCGGGGCGGTGGGCAGCGGGCCCGGTGTCACCTGGGGCGTGGCGGTTCCTGGCCCATTCGACTACGCGACCGGGATTGCGCGCTACGAGGGCGTGGCGAAGTTCGGGGCGCTCAAGGATCTCGACGTCGGGGGCCGGCTGCGCGACGGCCTTCCGCGGGACTCCCGGGTCGTGTTCATCAACGACGCGGATGCCTTCGTCGTGGGCGAGTGGGCCGCTGGCGCGGCGATCGGCCATCGCCGCGTGGTCGGGATCACGCTGGGAACCGGCATCGGCTCCGCCTTTCTGGCCGACGGCCGGCCCGTGACCGGCGGTCCGGACGTGCCGCCCGACGCGGAGGTGCACTTCCTGACGATCGATGGCCAATCGCTCGAAGACGTCGTCTCGAGGCGAGCGATCATGGCCAGGTACGCGCGGATCGTCGGGATCGATGACCGGGGCGCGGTCCCCGATGTCCATGAGCTCGCGGCATTGGCGCGGGCCGGAGATCACCGGGCTCGCGAGGCCATCGCAGCACCGCTTCGGGAACTCGGACGAGCCCTCGCGCCCTGGCTCGAGCGATTCGGCGCCACGGGTCTCGTCGTTGGCGGTTCGATCGCCCAATCGTGGGACCTCGTCGAGCCATCGCTGCGTGCCGGGCTGCCACCCGCCATCCTCCCGGTGAGAAGCCAGCTCGGTGACGATGCGGCGCTCATTGGCGCGGCCCTGTACGCAGCGTCGTCAGGCGCCTGACCGGCGCCGCCGGCCTCGAATCCTGAATGCGGGCCGCGCCGACGATCGCAGGCCCTCGGGACGCCGATCGGTCTACACTCCTCCGGTCGGCATCCGCAGGAGGCCCGCCGTGGCAAAGCCCTACGTGAGACTGACCCAGCCCCTCGTCCGCGACACGAAGGGCGGCGAGCTTCGACCCGCGACCTGGGGCGAAGCGCTCGACCGGACCGTCGCCGGGTTCATGGCCGCCAGGGCGGCGCACGGCCCGACGACATTCGGCACCTTCAGCTGCAGCAAGGCGACCAACGAGGTCAACTTCGCCGCGCAGAAGTTCAGCCGGACGATCCTGGGCAGCAACAACATCGATAGCTGCAACCGGACGTGACACGCCCCTAGCGTCGCCGGTCTGGCGACCGTGTTCGGTGCCGGTGGCGGCACAAATTCATACCGTGAGGCCGAAGAGACCGATCTGATCGTGCTCTGGGGCAGCAACGCCCGAGAGACCCACCCGATCTTCTTCCACCACGTGCTGCGTGGCCTTCGGCGCGGGGCCCGGTTGTACGCCGTGGACCCGCGGCGCACGTCGTCGGCCGAATGGGCGGACGCATGGCTCGGCCTCGACGTCGGCAGCGACATCGCGCTGGCCAACGCGGTCGCGCGCGAGATCATCGCCAACGGCCTCGAGCACCGCGAGTTCATCGAGCGCGCCACCGTCGACTTCGATGCCTACAAGGCGAAGGTCGAGTCGTACACCCTCGAATACGCAGAGCGCGAGACCGGCGTACCGGCGGCGGCCATCCGGGACCTGGCACATGCCCTGGCCACCGCGCCGCGGGCCATGATCTGTTGGACCCTCGGCATCACCGAGCACCACAACGCCGTCGACAACGTCCTCGCCCTGATCAACCTCGTGCTGCTGACCGGGCACGTCGGCCGCTACGGATCCGGCGTCAACCCGCTCCGTGGCCAGAATAACGTCCAGGGCGGCGGCGACATGGGCGCCCTCCCCGACCGGCTGCCTGGATTCCAGCACGTCGAGAACGACGCGCTCAGGGCCAGGTTCGACGCGGCCTGGGGCGTGGCCGTGCCGCCGGAGCGCGGCTGGCACCTGTCCGGCATGTTCGACGCCATGGAGCGGGGCGAGCTGACCGCGGTCTACTGCATCGGCGAGAACCCGGTCCAATCCGAGGCCGACCAGGCGCGAGCCATTCGCCTCCTCGAAGGCCTCGACTTCCTGGTGGTCCAGGACTTGTTCCTGACGAAAACGGCGCAGCTCGCGGACGTGGTCCTGCCCGCGAGCGCCGCTTGGGCGGAATCCGAGGGGACCGTCACGAACTCGGAGCGGCGCGTCCAGCGCGTTCGCAAGGCGGTCGACGCGCCCGGGGGCGCCCGCGACGACCTCGCGATCATCTTCGAGCTCGCCAACCGGATGGGCGCCGGTTGGGGCGAGCCTGATGCCGAGACGGTCTGGAACGAGGTCCGCAGCCTGTCGCCGGTCCATGCCGGGATGAGCTACGCCAGGCTGGAGTCGGAGGGTGGGCTCCAGTGGCCGTGCTACGACGAGACCCACCCGGGCGAGCTGTTCCTCCACTCGCGGCTCTGGGAGGATCCGGTTCCCGGCAACCGGGTGCCCTTCTCGCCGGTCGACCACGATCCGCCGGTCGACAAGCTCGACGCCAACTTCCCAATCCGACTGACCACGGGTCGCCGCCTCGACTCGTACAACACCGGCGTCCAGACGGCCGGCTACACGTCCCCGATGCGTCGTGGCGAGAGCCTGGACATCAGTCCGGAGGACGTGGCGACCTACGGTCTGACCGATGGCGAACGCGTCCGCGTCGTCTCCCGCCGCGGGCAGGTCGACGTGCCCGTCCGGGTCGACGAATCGCTGCGTCCCGGACTGACGTTCATGACCCTGCACTTCCAGGACGACGTCGCCACGAACCTGTTGACGATCGATGCGACCGATCCGAAATCCGGCACCGCAGAATTCAAGGCGACCGCCATCAGGATCGAGAAGCTGGAGGCCCCGGTAGCCACATGACGGATCACCTCGAGGTCATTCGCGTGATCGCGGCGGGGTTCGATACGCACGATCTCGATCGGATCATGCGCCACTTCAGCGATGACGCCGTATTCGAGGCGCCCAGGGGACCGGAGGCGTATGGCCAGCGCTTCCATGGCCATGCGGCCGTCCGTGAGGCCTTCGCTGGACGCTTCGCGGGGATCCCCGACGTCCGCTACCAGGAGGACGAGCACTTCGTCGCGGATGATCGTGGTGCGTCCGAATGGACGCTTCGTGGCACGACCACCGATGGCCAGCGGCTCGAGGTTCGCGGCTGCGACCTGTGGACGTTCCGCGACGGCAAGGTCGTCAAGAAGGACTCGTACTGGAAGCTCCGGACCACGTGATCCGATGAGCATCCCCGCCCGAGTCAGCATCGTCACGCTCGGCGTCCGGAGCGTCGCCCGATCGGTCGCGTTCTATGAGGCGATCGGCTGGGAGCGTTGCGCCTCGAGCATGGACGAGATCGCCTGGTTCCGGACCGCTGATACGTACCTTGGGATCTTCGCCTGGGATGAGCTCGCCGCCGACGCGAACCTCACGGCACCGACACGTGGATCGTTTGGTGGGATCACCCTCGCGATCAACGTCGAGTCCCCTGAGGCGGTCGATGATGCCCTCGCGGAGGCGGTCGCGGCGGGCGGCTCGATCCTCAAGCCCGGCACGGACCTGCCGTTCGGGTACGGTGGCTACTTTTCGGATCCGGACGGCCACCCCTGGGAGGTCTGCTACAACCCCGGGTTCCCGATCGGACCCGACGGCCGGATCACGATCGACTAGGCACCGTCAA
>JBBEBJ010000203.1:8894-12578 GCA_040882425.1 Chloroflexota bacterium
CGCCCCGGCGGTACACTCGGCCGCGATGGACCTGCACGTCATCGGCCCGCTGGCGTCACCCGCTGAGCGCGCCGCCGTGGACGCCGTCCTGGGGCCCCCCGACTCGGGATGGACAGGCGGGACGCGCAATCCGGTGACCGACGGGCATGCGTCGCGCGGCGGTCATGCGGCCCGCTCGAAGCGCTCGCAGCTCCTCCCCGCGCTGCATGCCATCCAATCGAGGATCGGGTGGATCAGCCAGCCGGCGCTCAACTACGTGTCGAGGCGGCTGGCGGTCGCGCCAGCGGAGGCCTACGGCGTCGCCACGTTCTATGCCCTCTTCGCCACGAAGCCGCGACCACCGGTGGCCGCCCACATCTGCGACGACATCGCGTGCCGGCTGGCGGGTGCGGAGACGGTGTGCGCCGACCTGGAGCGCGCCGTTGGCCCAACGGGGGCACCGATCGGTGACGGGCGGGCGACCTGGTTGCGAAGTCCCTGTCTCGGCCTCTGCGATCGGGCGCCGGCTGCGTTATTCACCGTCGCCGGCGAGCAGCCGAGGTCGTACGCGGTGGCGCCGGTCGATGCGAGCGGGATCGTCGCGAGGCTCGAGCAGCCAGAGGGCGCTGTGCCGCCTGGGCCCGCCACGCCACCCACCGGCCGGCCCCCGCGCGCCGAGTATCGCCCAAGGGAGATCGCCGAAGCGGATCGATCCACCGGCCCGAACCGTCTGCTGGCACGTGTCGGCGTCGCCGATCCTTCGTCGCTCGACGACTACTGTGCCCACGGCGGGTACGCGGCCCTCAGGCGCGCAATCGCGATGGGCGCCGACGCCATCATCGCGGAGGTGACCGCGGCGAAACTCGTTGGTCGTGGCGGGGCCGCGTTCCCGACGGGGCGCAAGTGGGCGGCCGTCGCTACCCAGCCGGCGCGACCGCATTACCTGGTCTGCAACGCCGACGAATCCGAGCCCGGGACCTTCAAGGACCGCGTGCTGCTCGAGGGCGACCCGTTCGCGGTCGTCGAGTCGATGACCATCGCGGCGTTCGCGACCGGCTGCGAGCAGGGGTATCTGTACATCCGCGGCGAGTACCCGGAGGCGGAGGCGCGGGTCGCGAACGCCATCGCGGCGGCTCGAACCGCGGGCCACCTCGGCGCGAACATCATGGGTTCCGGCTTCTCGTTCGACATCGAGCTCCGTCGAGGCGCCGGCGCCTACATCTGCGGCGAGGAGACCGCGCTGTTCGAATCGATCGAGGGCAAGCGCGGCGAACCACGTAACAAGCCGCCGTTCCCGGTCGAGGTCGGCCTGTTTGGCCAGCCGACCGTGGTCAACAATGTCGAGACGCTCGTCAACGTCCCGCACATCGTGCTGGGGGGCGGCGCGGCGTTCGCGTCGATCGGCACGGAGGGGTCCACCGGGCCGAAGCTGTTCTGCCTGTCGGGCAACGTCGCGCGCCCGGGTGTCTACGAGGTCGAGTTCGGGGCGACCCTTCGCGACCTGATCGAACTCGCCGGCCGCGTTCCTGGCGACCGCCCGATCAAGACGGTCCTGCTCGGCGGCGCCGCGGGCGTGTTCGTCGGACCCGATGCGCTCGACACGCCCCTCACCTTCGAGGGGACCCGCGCCATCGGCGCGACGCTCGGATCGGGTGTCGTCATGGTGTTCGATGAGACCGCGAACTTGGTCGATACCCTCAGGCGGATCGCCCAGTTCTTCCGCGACGAGTCATGCGGGCAGTGCGTTCCCTGCCGGATCGGCAGCGTTCGGCAGGAGGAGCTCCTCGCACGGCTCGCGGCTGGCGCCCGCGTTCGGTCGCGCGAGGAGGAGCTGGTCCTGCTGCGCGAGATCGGACAGGCGATGCGTGACGCCTCGATCTGCGGCCTCGGGCAGACCGCTTCGACCGCTATCGAGTCAGCGCTCCGCCAGCCGGACCTGGTGGCCCTGTGAGCGACGCCCTGGGCATGGATCGCGACCCGGCGCCGGATCCCCTCGCGCCGCACGGTGGGCAGGCGTCCGGGGCGCAGCCCCTGACCGAGATCCTCCTCTCGCCGCCGGCGCGCCCGAGCCGGCCGCCGGAACCTCCGCCCGCACCCGCACGCGCGTCGATCGAGCTCACCATCGACGGCCAGCCGGTCCAGGTGCCGGCCGGGTCGACCATCCTCGACGCGTGTCGATCGCAGGGGATCGACACCCCGACGTTGTGCTACGCGGAGAACCTGACCCCGGTCAACGTCTGCCGCGTCTGCGTCGTCGAGGTGACCGGTTCCCGCGTGCTCGCGCCTGCGTGTTCACGCAAGGTAGAGCCCGGGATGGATGTCCAGACGGATTCCGAACGAGTCCGCCTGTCTCGAAAGGTCGTCCTGGAGTTCCTCGGGTCGTCCGTCGACGTTTCGTTGACCGGTCCCGCTTTTCCGGACGGTTCGTTCGTCGCCTTCGCGGAACGGTACGGGGCAGATCCGTCGCGCTTTGGCCCGCCGGCTGCGGCGGCGCCCGCCGGCGAGCGGGACGCCTACGACACTGGGCATCACCACGCACCCGCGGGCGACTCGTTGGCGGCGACCGTCGCCCAGCCGACCAAGGTCGACAACGAGCTCTATGTCCGCGACTACTCGAAGTGCATCCTCTGCTACAAGTGCGTCGAGGCGTGCGGCGAGGACGCCCAGAACACCTTTGCGATCGCCGTCGCAGGTCGTGGCTTCGACGCGCGGATCTCGACCGAGCAGGCGGTGCCCCTCCCGCAGTCCGCCTGTGTCTACTGCGGCAACTGCATCGGCGTCTGCCCGACCGGTGCCCTCATGTTCAAGACCGAGTACGACATGCGCGAGGCCGGCACCTGGGACGAGGCCGCGCAGACCGTAACGGACACGATCTGCCCGTATTGCGGCGTCGGCTGCGTGGTCAGCCTGCACGCCCAGGACGATCGCATCGTCAAGGTCACCTCGCCGCTCGACTCGTCAGTGACCGACGGCCACCTCTGCATCAAGGGCCGCTTTGGCTTCGAGTTCGTGAACAACCGGCCAGATCCACGGGCTGGGCCGGACAGCTAGCGAGCTCGTCCCGTGCCATGTGCGGCGAGTCGTGCCCAACAAGCTGCAAGGAGGATCGGAGGTCTGCCGCCGACCTCGTCCCGTAGGAGCCCCGCTCAAATCCCACCACTCGGGGGACACTCCTTCGAGAGGTCCGTTTTGCCGTCGGGCAGGCACGCCGATCGAGTCAGCATCCAACCGATACACCTCGCGGCGGTCCATCCAACAATTCCACTCGCTCGCCGTCGATCCGAACCCACACGATCGCATCCCCGGGCCACCGTTCGCCATCGACCAACGCCGCAACTGCCTCGCGGGTTCGAGCCGGGTAGGCCGCGTGAAGGGTCGATGCAAACGAACGTGCCAGCTCTCGATTCGCCGCGGTGGATCGGAGGATCAGGAGTCGAGACACCGTCCATTCCGATCTGGGCCCGAGAAACGACGAACCGATGGCCGCAGCTTTCTCGGCCGACCAGCGAATCTGTTGCTCAAGCCGCCCTACGGCTGAATAGGCCTCGGACACGACGAGCAGATGCTCGGCTGAACGTTCCAGGACCGCATCGATCACACCTCGGGAAGGCCGGCTGACCGCCACCTCGAGATGGGGCGTCCAGCCGGGCGCGAGGCGACGCAGCAGCGTTTCGATCATTCGAGCCTGATGGCGGTCGGTTAGCC
>JBBEBJ010000204.1:0-1963 GCA_040882425.1 Chloroflexota bacterium
GAGTCGTGGAACACGATGAACGCGGCGACGGAATCGCTCCTGGCACGCTCCGTTCGCCAGGCACGCAGCGCGTTCGACAGCGGCGACCGCTCGCCCGGATCGACGCGGGCCGCCCGTCCACGCCCGGCTCGTCCTGCCGAGCCGTTGAGACTCGCCTGCACGCGGGTCCTGGCCGGTGGTGCCGGCACCAGGTCGTCGAGGAACCGCGACCGGGTGCGCCGACCCTCGCGCCCGGTCGCCCCGATCCTCCGCGTCGCCCACGAGAGCCACAGGTGGTGCCGCGCCCGGGTGATCCCGACGTAGAGGAGCCGCCGCTCCTCGGCGAGTTCGGCGGGCTCGGTCGCCTGGCGGATGGGCAAGGTGCCCTCCTCGAGCGCGGGGAGAAAGACGGCCTCCCATTCGAGGCCCTTGGCCCGGTGATAGGTCAGCAGCTCGACGCCGGTCGAGAGGCCGCCGGCCTCAAGTGCCACGCGGCGGTCGAGCTCGGCCACGAACGCCGAGACACCGGCGCTGGGATCCGAGCGGACGAGCTCCTCGGCCAGCTCGAGGAGCGCGAGGACGGCCGCGTGACGCTCCGCTTCCCCCTCGCCGTCGGGCGGGCGTGCGCGATGGATCCCGAGCTTCCGCTGGAACGCCGCCTCGACCCGCTCGACCAGCCGCGCATCGTCCGACCCGCCGGCGAGGGTTCGGACGATCGCGATCGCCCGACGGACCTCGCGCCGCGCGAAAAACCCCTCACCGCGGACGTGGAAGCCGATCCCCGCGGCCCCGAGCGCGCGTTCGATCGGAGGCAGCAGGGCGTTGGTCCGCACGAGCACGGCCATGTCACCGTGCGCCGTTCCGTCGCGGGCAAGCGATCGGATCGAGCCGATCATCGCGGCGAGCTCGTCCTCGCCCGTGGCGTAGCCGGCAATGGTCGGCTCGAGACCCCCGGGCAGGTTGGCGACGAGGCGTTTCGGCGGTCGCGGCGTCGCGCCGGCCAGCCGCTCGTCGGGCGCGGTTCGACCCGCCGCGAGGACCCGGTTGGCAAACTCGAGGACCTGGGGTGTGGATCGGTAGTTGGTTTCGAGGCTCACCATGCGGGCGCCCGGGAAGCGTGCCGCGAAGCCGGTCAGGTATTCGCTGGTGGCGCCGGTGAACGAGTAGATCGTCTGGTCCTCGTCTCCCACAACGGCGAGATCCCGGCGATCGCCCAGCCAGGCCTCGAGGAGAGCCGCCTGGAGCGGGTTCGTGTCCTGGTACTCGTCGACGGAGAACCAGCGGTATCGATCGCGGACCTGGGCCGCCACGGCGTCGTGCGTCTCGATCAGCTCGATCGTGCGCGCCAGCATGTCCTCGAAGTCGACGAGTCCGGCCCGCTCCAGCGCGGTTTCGTAGCGTCCGAAAAGCTGGGCCATCAGCTCCGGCGGGAGCGGCGTGTCGCGGGCCAGCGCCACCACCTCCGCGATGTACCCGGTCGGTCGGACCCGGCGCGCCTTTGCCCACTCGATCTCGGCCGCCAGATCGCGGACCTCGCGGTAGCGGTAGCCGCCGGGCAGCCGGACGACGAAGGGCGCCAGGATCGGGATCTTCGACTCGACGACGCGCGGCACGGCTCCGCCGATGACCGTCGGCCAGAAGTGGCGGAGCTGGCGGAGCGCGGCGGCGTGGAACGTGGCGGCGGTCACCCCCGGATGGCCCAACGCCGCCAGGCGCGATCGCATCTCGCCGGCCGCCTTGTCCGTAAAGGTGACGACAAGGACGTCGCGCGGGCGGACCACCCCGGTCGCGAGCGCGTAAGCCACACGCCGCGAGATGACGCGGGTCTTGCCCGAACCGGCGCCGGCCAGGATGCATATGGGCCCGGACGTGACGGTGACCGCCTCGCGCTGGGCCGGGTCGAGGTCCAGGAGGAGGTCGTCGGCGTGGCGTGCTGGCACCACACCATCGTACCGGCGCAGCGTTCACCACCCATCAACCGGCC
>JBBEBJ010000204.1:2063-12442 GCA_040882425.1 Chloroflexota bacterium
CGTGCTGGCACCACACCATCGTACCGGCGCAGCGTTCACCACCCATCAACCGGCCATCAACCGGCCGTGCGGCGCTGGCCGCGATGCGGAATCGACTGGTCGAAGGTTTACACGCGCCGTATGCTCGTGGCTCGACACGGGCGGACGTGCCGTCCGGCCAGGCACATGAGGGAGGATCGATGGATCAGAGCGAACCGACCGGCGATCCGGGAACACCTGCGCCGCCGCCGCCGACCGGGTGGGCCGCCCCGCCGCCCGTGCAGGCCGGTCCGGCAGGGTTCGTCTACGCGGACGTGCCCAACCGGGCCATCGCCTACATCATCGACGTCATCCTCGTCGGGATCGTCGCCGCGATCGTCGGAGCAGTGCTCGGGAGTATCGGTCTGTCGACCGGTGCATTCGCGCCGGGCACCCTCAACTTCGAGGTCAACTTCGTTGGCCTGATCGTCGCCGCGATCGTCGGCGCGGCCATCAGCGCGGCCTACTTCGTCTACACCTGGACGAGCATGCGCGGCACCCTCGGGATGAAGGTCCTGGGGATGCAGATCGGGAATGCCGGCGACGGCAAGACCCTGACGATGGACCAGGCCGTCAGGCGCTGGCTCGTCATCGCGGCGCCGGGCATTCTCGCGCAGGTGCTCTTTGTCCTCCCGGCCATCGGCACGCTGCTCGGCCTGCTGGCCTTCGGCTGGTTCATCTACCTGCTCTGGACGACCTACAGCAGCCCGACCAAGCAGGGCTTCCACGACAAGTTCGCGAACACCATGGTCGTCAAGGCGGCTCGATCAGCGGGCTGACCCGAGCCGAATTCTGAGGCGCGCCCAGGCGCCCCCGGCATGGCCGGGGGCGTTGCCTCGTCGCCCGACGTCTTGCCGCGCGAGTGGTCGGCTGGCTAGAACGGCGGCCAGGGAACCGCCGGCCAGGTCGGCGAGGGGAACGGGAACGTGCCGGCCGCCATGAGCGCATCCGTCCGGCGGATCGTGGCCCGGACCTCTGTCCGGGAGACCAGGCCGCGTAGCGCCGTGCCAAGCGCTCCGTCGAGCCCGTCGCGGATCCGATGCAGCCCCTCGAGCTCGTCGGGCTCGAGGGGCTGCCCGCGCCAGCCCCACAGGACCGTCCGAAGCTTTGGCACCGCCGAGAAGCAGACGCCATGGTCCACGCCGTGGATCTGCCGGCCCCCGTCCACCGCGAGGATGTGTCCGCCCTTTCGATCCGTGTTGTTCATGACGGCATCGAGCACGGCCATCCGCCGCAGCCGGGGGTCGTCCTCGAGGATCATCGACACCACGTCCACCTCGGGGTCCGCCTCGACGAACGACTGGACCATGCCCTCACCGAAGGGCCCGTCGCGAAGGACCGTGGGCGGCACGATGCCCCAGCCCGACGCCTCCGACACATGCCACGCGGCTACCTCCCGGCGGGCGAGCGTGCCGTCAGGGAAGTCGTTGAGCGGCCGCTCGCCGAGCATCGGCTTGTAGACAGCCCGAAGGAACTGGACCGGCTCCGGGTCCGGGCAGATCCGGGTCACGGTGACGACCATGGCGTTGTTTGACGAACCGACGATCCGCCCGACGACGTCGACCTCCCCGTCGCGCAGGACGTCCAGGATCGTTGCGCGGTCCAGCACCGGGAGCCTGCCGGTCAGTTGACGTAGTGGCCGTTGCGGCGCGGACAGATGTGGCCCTGCGGATCGAGCGGCATCCCGCACAGCGGACAAGGCGGCCGACCCGAGGCGACCACCCGGGCCGCTCGGCTGACGAATGAACGGGCCGCGGCCAGGCTGATACGGACGCGGAGCAGGTCGGGGCCGTCCTCGTCCTCGTCGTCATCCTCGTCCGGATCGATCGCTTCGCCGTCCTCCGACTGCGCCCGAGCCTCGACCAGCACCTTCTCGGCGCCGCCGTCCCAGCCGAGCGTCAGCGAGCCGGCCCGAAAGGCCTCGTTGATCGGCTCGTCAAGCGGCGCGCTGTCGTCGGCGGGATCCGTCGGAAGCAGGACGGCGTCCGGGACGCCGCGTCGCTCGAGCTCGGCGATGAGCTCGCCCAGGCGCTCGGCGAGGACCGCGACCTGGACCTTCTCCATGACCACGGAAACGACCCGCGGGCCCTCCCGTGCCTGCAGGAAGAAGGTCCGATCGCCTGGCTGGCCGACCGTGCCGGCCACGAATCGTTCGGGCGGATCAAACAGGTACCGTCGTCGAGGCATGCCCGGACTCTATACCGATTCCGCCTCGGCACGCCGTCTTGGCCACGGGCTCGCCCGGTAGGACCCTCCCTCGCGATGCAGCTCGGATGCATCACGAGGCAGGGGAGACATGATGGGACGCCTCCATAGCGGACGGTGATGCATTCGAGTTGCATCAGGCAGGGAAGGTCGCCCGCATCCAAGCCCGGCGTCGCCCCCGCGTAGTCCAGCCCGGGCGTAGAGCCTCCTACCCCACCTCGACCGATACGGTGTGCCAGCCGCGCGCGCCGTCGGGGGCGGGTGGAGTCCTCAGTTCGGTCTGCATCTCGCCCGTTCCGTCGGTGGCCCGCACCTGGAGCACGTGCCGGCCGGGCGTGGCGGGCCAGTCGTACACCCACTGGACCCAGGTCGCATCCGAGATGGGGGCTGACAGGCGGGCCTCCTGCCAGATGCCGTCGACCGCCACCTCCACGCGCGAGATGCCGCGATCGGGCGCCCAAGCGATGCCGGCGACGGGCACGGTACCCGCTGCCGCCCGCCCGCCGCGTGGAGTGTCGATCCGCGACTGGGTCAGGATCGGCGCCTCCTTGGCCCAGCCGAGCGGCACCCAGTAGCCGTCGAACGACTCGAGGGTGGTCAGCTCGAGCTCCTTGAGCCACTTGGTCGCCGACACGTACCCATACAGCCCCGGTACGATCAACCGGGCCGGATAGCCGTGCGCGGGCGGCAGCGGCTCGTCGTTCATCTTCAGGGCGATCATCGGCTCACGGACCGGATCCATGACCCAGGCGGTCGGCATGCCGGCGGTCCAGCCGTCCACCGAGCGGCCGACCAGCTGCGTCGCCGACGACTGCACGCCCGCCAGGTCGAGGACATCGCGTAACCGGACGCCGGTCCACTTGGCGTTCCCGACGAGGTCGCCGCCCACCTCGTTGCTGACGCAGGCGATCGTCACGTACTGCTCGATCATGGGCAGGCCGATCAGCTCCTCCCAGGTCAGGGTCGTCTCGCGGTCGACCAACCCGTGGATGCGGAGCGTCCAGCCGGCCGTGTCGACGATCGGCGTCAGCAAGGCGGTATCGATCCGGTAGAAGCGGTCGTTTGGCATGACGATCGGAGTCAGCCCAGCCACGGAGGGCGCCAGGTCCGCCTCGGGGAGGAGTGCCGACACCGTCTCCGACGCGGGCGGGGCGACTGGCCCCGACCCGATCGGCGCGATCCGCTGGCGTTCCAGCAGTGCGCGGCCGATGAACCCGGCCGCCAGGGCACCCACCCCGATGCCACCGGCCCGGACGAGGAACGAGCGACGCGACCAATCGGGCATCCGGGTGACCCCCATGCCGCCCGGGGCGGGCTGGACGACCCCGGCGCCGGCGGGAGTTCCCGGGCCGAGCAGCCACCCAAGCAGCCACACGCCCGCTCCCACCGCGACAACCGTCGACACGACCGTGATCGGCGGGCTCGATACCGGGTCTCCGAGCGACGCCAGGAAGCCGATGGCGCCGAATGCCGCAAAACCGAGCGCCCCGAGCGCGAACCGTCGTCGGGCCCCAAGGCCGAGGACGGCCCCGAAGCCGAGTGCGACGGTGACCACCACCACCTCGAGCGCGAGCTTGTCGTTGGTGCCGAAGAGCGCGACGACGAGGTCCTTGGCGCCCGGTGGCTGGAGATCGATCACCACCTGCCCGACGGCCGCGATCAGTGAGCTACCACCGGCAAGGATGCCGGCCAGGAGTTCGGACATGCCGAGCGCGGCACCGGCGGCGACAAGACCCGCAACCGCGGCCGTGACATCGGCGCGGCCAGCGGACAGACCGGACCCCGCGCGGGAAGCGCCAGTGGCGGTAGCACTCATGGCGGCATCATCGCCCACTCGTGTGACGTTCTCATGTCCGGCGATCGGTCGATCGGCTGCGTTCGAACCCGAGCCCGACGCTCGGCCGGTCACGGCCCCGGCAAGCCTCCGCCGTCGGGTGGCGGCGCGGCAGTGCCCTCGGCAGGCGGCTCGGATTCCGGCACTGGCGTGGGGGTCGGTTCGGGCGTCGGCTCGGGCGTCGGCTCGGGCGTGGGTGGTGGCGTGTCGACCGGCGTCGGGCTCGGTTCGAGTGATGGCGACGCCTCGTCGGACGGCGAGGCCGACGGTTCCTCCGACGCCGGCGGGCAGGGGAGCGGGACGGGCTCGGAACCCGACGGCGAGGGAACGACGAACGAGGGCACGAGACCGGTGCTCGGGTCGGGCGTCGGGACGATGAAGCAGCTTGGCGATGGGCTCGGCGAGCCACAACCATCCCCACCGGAGATCGCGCCCCATGTGGCGCCGTACGGTTGGTATCCGCGGTTGTAGAAGTAGCTCGTGCGGGTGTTGTCCGGGCCACCCGCTGCGCCCGGGCCCCTCGCCGCGCGACGAAGCCAGTCGCGATCGCCCTCGAGCCACGCGCTGAACCGGCTCTCGTAGACGTTGGGGTGGGTCAGGATCGATTCACCGCACGTCGCTTCGGGCAGGGATTCGCGAGGCTGCGTGTCGGCGATGAACCACTCGGTGACGGACGGGCCACCGGACCGCGCCGCGAACCCTGTCCAGGGATCCACCTGCGCCTGGACGAGCCCGTCCGGTGGCGTGAAATCGGTCAGCGGCCACTCGCCGCTCACTTCCGACAGGAAGCCCTGCCAGACGTAGGTCGAGACATCGATCGAGAAGAGCGGTGCCTGGGGCGTCGAGACGACGCTGTTGTCCGAGTTCCCGTTCCAGACGCCGACCGCGAGTGCGTAGGCGCCGGCGGATCGACCCTCCTCGCTCGGTGGGGCGACGTAGCCGTAGGCGTTGAGATCCTTGGCGTCGTTGTTCGTGCCGGTCTTGAGGGTCGCCGGCCGTCGCCCGTCGCCGGTCTCGATCGAGAACCTGCCCCAGAACGGGTTGACCGATTCGTCCGTGTTGCCGGCCAGGATGTCCGTCACGATGAAGGCGGCCTGCGGGCTGACGACCTGGGTGCCTTCGGGTGGCACGTACGGATCCACGACGTCGTTCCCGTTCCGATCGCGAACGGCAAGGATCGTGGTGTGCCCGACAGCCCGACCGCCGTTGGCCAGCGTGCCGTACGCGGTCACGAGATCGACCGGGCGCACCTCCTGGACCCCAAGGGCGAGGGCCAGGCCCGCATCGGTCCGGTCGACCGCGAAGTCCATGCCGAACTCCTGCGCCTTGGCGAAGACGTGGTCCGGACCGTTGATCGCCATCGCCTTGACCGCCGGGATGTTGAGCGAGAACTGGAGCGCGTTCCGGACCCGGACGGGGCCGCGCTCGAGCAGGTCAGCGTCGTTCGGGGTGTACCCACCGCCGAAGTCCGTCGCGACGTCCATCAGCATCGTGGCCGCGGTGAGGGTTCGATCGTCGATGCCGACCGCGTAGTTGAACGGCTTGAACGCGGACCCCGGCTGGCGGTAGCCCTTGCCGACCACGTCGTATTGCGGCTGGAAGGCCGGGCGCGTGGAGGTCGAGTAGTAGCTCGCACTCCCGACATACGCGACAAGCTCGCCGGTCTGGTAGTCGAGTGCCACGAGGGCGCTGTTGCGGAGCTCCTTGTCGCGCAGGTTCTCCATCCAGGGCGCGAGCTCGTCAAACCCGAGGTTCCTCGCGCTCTGCTCCGGGTCACGGGCGTGGGGCGCGATCGCCGCGACGCGGACCCATTTCTCGGCCGCCCGCTGCAGCACGGTGTCGAGCGTCGTGGTCACGCGGAGCCCGCCGCGCTCGAGGGCATCGCAGGTCGACGCCTCCTCGCCACAGAGCCGGACGGCGAGCTCGTCGCGGACGGCCCAGACAAAATGGGGCGCCACCCAGCGTGGCGTTGTCTGGCTCGCCAGCACGACCTCTTCGTCCTTGGCCGCCTCGAAGTCGGCAGCCGAATACTGGTCACCCGACAGCGGGGTTCGACCTTCTGCGAGCAGGTCCAGGACCGCGTCGCGACGCTGGACGATCCTGGTGTCGTTCGGGACCACCAGCTCCCGGCTGGCGGCCGGGCACTCAGCGCCGTCGGCGACCTCCTCGGTGCACCGTTCCGTGGCGTTGCGGACCAGGTCGTGGTTGGAGGGCGATTGCGGGAGCGCGGCGAGGATGGCCGCCTGGGCCGGGGTGAGCGCATCGAGCGCAACGCCGAAATAGCCGTCCGCCGCCGCCTTGATCCCGTACAGCTGGTTGCCGTAGTAGTTCTGGTTGAGATAGGCGGTGATGATGTCCCGCTTGCCGACCTCCCCGTCGAACTCCTGGGTCACCCGGATGGACTGGATGATCTCCTTGAGCTTGCGCTCGACCGTCCGTTCGCCATCCTGGACGAGTTCGGCGGGGAGCAGGCGCTGTCGCACAAGCTGCTGCGTGATCGTTGAGGCTCCCCGGCTGTTGCCGCGCAGGGAATCGAGGCCGGCCGCGACGATGGCCATCGGATCGAAGCCGGCGTTCTCCCAGAACGTCTTGTCCTCGATCGCCGTGGTGGCGTCGAGGACGAGCGGCGGGATCTCTTCGAAGGTGACGACCTCGCGACGGGCGTCACCGAACCGTGCGAGCTCGCGGGCCCCCCGTCGGTCGAGGATGACCGTCTCCTCGGGCAGGACGTACGTCGTCAGCGTATCGGGAGCCGGGAGCTCAGCGTCCGACGCGAGGGCGGCGTAGACACCCACGGCGGCGAAGGCGCCGATCGCCCCGAGCCCGGCGAGGAACCCAAAGACGATGACGGCGAGCCATCCCGCGGTCGTCGGTTGCGACCGGCCGTTCCGGCGTGGCCTGGTGGCGGGACGGCGGTAGGCGGTCATGTGGCCCATAGCATGCCCCAACGTCGTTTCGGGCGACGTTGCGGGTCATGGCTTCGACGCGTCAGCCGTCCGTCGGTCAGGCGAGCCGCCCGGCTCCCGCGGTCGCGCGCACCGGGAGGACGAGGGGCGTCATCCCCGTCTTCACGGGATAGTCCCGCTCGACGGCCGCGCGTAGGGCCACGACCGCATCCGGGCGGACGAGGTTGACGGTGCAGCCGCCAAACCCGGCCCCGGTCATTCGCGACGCGATGACACCGGGCACCGAGCGGGCGATCTCGACCATCGTGTCGAGCTCCGGTGAGCTCACCTCGAACAGGTCGCGGAGCGACTGGTGACTGGCCGCGAACAGCTCCCCGACCGCCGCCAGGTCGGCGGCCGCGAGCGCCTTGACCGTCGCATCGACCCGCTCGTTCTCGGCGACGACGTGCTCCGCCCGCCGGGCCGCGACCGGTTCCAGCCGTCCACCCTCTCGCGCCAGGAGTTCCGGGGTCACGTCGCGCAGGCTGCGGATTGCCGGATCGATGGCCGCCAGTGCCGCCACCGCCGCCTCGCACTGGGTGCGCCTGACGTTGTACTCGGAGTGGTTGAGACGGCGAGCGGAACCGGTGTGGCAGACCACGAGCGACAGGTCGGTCGGCAGCGGGATCGGACGCCAGTCCGAGGACCGGCAATCGAGCAGGAGCGCCGAGCCCTCGACCCCGCACGATTCGGCGAACTGGTCCATCAGCCCGCTCTGGACGCCCACGTACTGGTTCTCCGCGACCTGGCAGATGCGAGCGAGCTCGAAGCGATCGACGGTCGGGGCGACATCGTCGAGGAGCGCCCATGCGGAGGCCAGCTCGATGGCCGCCGATGAGGAGAGCCCAGCGTTCGGTGGGAGGATCGAGGCGATGACCCCGCGGAGGCCGGTCAGCGGCTTGCCCGCCTGGCCGAGGGCCCAGGCCGCGCCAACCACGTAGTCCAGCCAGGTGCCGGCCTTTGGCCTGGGCGCGTCGAGGTCGAAGCCATCGCGCTCGCCGGTATCGAGACGGACGAGCTCGACTCGTCGGTCGTCGGTCGGCAGGTAGGCCAGGCGGATCTCGAGATCGATCGCGGCCGGCAACACGAAGCCCTCGTTGTAGTCGGTGTGTTCGCCGATCAGGTTGACCCGACCGGGCGCGCGAACGACCCGGATCTCGTCACGCTGCGCGGCGAACGCCGATCTCGACTCGATCAGCGCATCGACCAGCGCGTCGCGCTCGAATGCCTGGGTCAGGATGTCTCCACCGGCCTCGGAGGCGGGAGGAACTCTTCCTCGAGATCCATGTCGAGGGCCTCGTAGTGATCGACCTCGACGCGCTCGACAAGCTCCTCGGCCCCGGGCAGCAGGCGTGGCTTCGTGATCTCTGGCCCGGCCCAGGCGTAAAGCGCCGCGGTATCACGCCATTCCTCGAAGAGGAGGACGTTCTCGCCGTCGGCGTCCACCTGCCGCACGAGCTTGGTGTACACGAGGCCCCGCTGCTCGCGCAGGATGGGCAGCTGCTGTCGCAGCATGGAGTTGAAGGCAGCGGCACGATCGGACCGCACCCTGGCGGTGACTACCCGGACGATCATTGGCAGATGGTACGGCAGGTCAACTCGGCCCTGGGGCCCCGTCCCACGTGGAGGGTGCTCGTTCCGCGGATCGATCCTCGGGTCATGCCCCGCAGGGTGCTCTCGGTGGCATTGCGCCCGCGACCGCGAGCGGCGCAATGGCATTGCAGCCCCGATCAACGTCGAAGCCTGGCGCCCTCGCGGAGGACCCCGCGCCGGGGCCCGCGAGTCCAGCTACGCCTGCTGGTCGTCTGCCACGGGTTCGGGCACGAAGAGCGGGCTCACCCGCGCTGTCTTGCGCCGGTACGTCGCGTAGAAGCGGAAGCCCTCGGTGACCAGTGTCCAGAGCCGCTCCCGCTCCTCACTCGGAACCTCGACCTCGCGTGCCCTGACCTGGCGTTCGACCTTGCCGACCCGGACAGTGGCTCGCGGGTCCGCCCTGAGATTGCCGGCCCAGGCCGGGTCCTTCGGCCCGCCCGCCAACGACCCGACGATGACCAGGCGGATTCCGTCATCGAATGCATACAGCGGCACTGACCGCGGTTTGCCGGTCTTGCGACCAGTGGTCGTGAGGGTGGCCTTCACCATGCGTCTCGCGAGTGCACGCATCCCCGCGGTCGTGAGGTGCTCTCACAGGCGGACATACGGACACCGACAGGGCAGCTCACGCCCGTCCGTTGGTCCGGGCGAACGCTCGCGGGTTCTCAGACGAGTCAGGCTATGGCTGCGAGTGGGTCCCCTCGTTGGCCTGGATCAATTTGGCAAGGACCCGTTTCAAAGCGGTCACGTCATGGTCAGTGAGCGGCGCAGCGAAGTAGCGCTGAATACCCTCGCTGTGACCGGGCCACACCCTGCCGAAGACCTCTCGGCCTCGGTCGGTGATGGCGACGTCGAACTGCCGCCGATCCTCACGACTCAGGCTCCGTTCGACGAGTCCATCTCGCTCCATCCTATCGAGGAGTCGCGTGAGCCCACTTCGACTCAACTGGTAGCCCGTGACCATGGAGGCGACCAGCCGACGCAACGGCAGCACGCCGTCCCGAGCCCAGGCCAGGTGCACGAGGACGTCGAACTCCTCGAGCGTCAAGTCCTGCTCGGCCAGGTCGTGGGCGAAGCGGCTCATGATGAGACTCGTCGCCCATTGCAAGTCCCGCCAGGTCGCCAGGCGATCGTCGTCGGTCACTTGGCGCGTCGCCAGGGGCAGCCTCCTCTCGGCTATCAGGGATGCGTCGGCCTCAGCTCCGAGGGTGGGCTTCGTAGAACGTCCGTCCCGTGACCTTCGCCAGCTTGGTCGCGGCCTTGAACGTATCGGACTGGAACCAGCCCATGGCCCGATCCATGTCCTCGACCCTGATGTGGAACAGGGCAGCGTTGGGGTTCTCGAGGTCCCGATAGGCCGGCCCGTCCTGGATGCCGTAGGTCGCCCGATTGCCCGCGTGGAGATAGTGCTGCTCCTCCCAGGCGGCGAAGTCGTCGGTCTCGATCCGGATGAGGATGTCCTGCATGTCCGCGCCTCCGTGTGGCTGATAGCCCCGTCACGACACACGATGACACGGTGGTATGTGATTTGTCAATATGTGCTAACTCACAAACGATGGATCTCCGCTGTGGCTGCGACGGGCTCCGCCTGGCCGGTCTCGCCGGTCTGACCGGGTCCATCGCTCATGACGCCGATGCCTCTATACCGACGCCGATCGGGCAGCTCACGCCCGTCGAATGGTCCGGGCAATACCCTCGCGGATTCTTGTCGAGATATTGCTGGTGGTAGTCCTCGGCGTAGTAGAAGGGGCCGGCCGGGGCGATCTCCGTCGTGATGGCGCCGT
>JBBEBJ010000205.1:0-12385 GCA_040882425.1 Chloroflexota bacterium
CGCGCGGGTAGGGCTGGCGGAAGAGCGAGCGCCACACGACGCTGCGACGCATCGCGTGGTCCATCCGCTCGAGGAAACTCACCGGGCTCCTCCTGCGACGCCGGGTGTCCCGGCCAACTGCGCGTCACGGTACGACTCCTTGTAGAGCCGGCCGTCGGTTGAGATCTCCTGGAGTTCGAACCGCTCCATCGTAATGGCGTCGAACGGGCAACGCTTGACACACAGCGCGCAGCGGATGCAGCGCTCCTCGTCGAGGATCATCGCCCCGCCCTGGTCCCAGCCGTAGGCCTCCTCGAGCTCGGGCAACAGGCCCTCGGACTTGAGCTGGTTGATGTCGACCATGTGGATGACGCCTTCGGGACAGACGTCGGCGCAGGCACCGCACAGGACGCAACGGAACGGGTCGAACCAGATGTTGAAATTGCACATCAGGCAACGCGTTGACTCGGCGACCGCGCCGTTGGCGTCATACCCCAGCTCGACCGGGGTGTTGAAGTTGACCACCGGCTCGGTCGACGGCATCCGCGCCTGGAGCGGCACCATCGGGATGTGCTCGCGCGGCAGGACGTCGTAGAACTCGGGCATGTCGTGGCGCCACGAGCTCGTGATCTTGACGTTGGCGCTGACCGTGACGTCCGTTCGCCCGGACAGGTAGCGATCGATCGCGTAGGCGCACTTCTTGCCGTGGCCGGCCGCTTCGATCAGCGTCGTCGGGCCGGTCACGAAGTCGCCGCAGGCGAACACCCCGCGGACGTTCGAGGCATAGGTCGCGGGGTCCACCTTGACCCGACCGCGGTTGATCTCGAACCTGGACTCGACCGGCAGGAAGGTCAGGTCGGCCGCCTGCGACACGGCCGGGATGACCGTGCGGGCCGGGATCTCGAACTCGGAGCCCTCGATCGGCACGGGCGAACGCCGGCCGGAGGCGTCCGGCTCGCCGAGCCGGTTGCGGATGAACCGGACCGCGGCCACCTTGCCGTCCTCGCCGATGATCTCGATCGGGCTGGCGAGGAACTCCATGCGGACGCCCTCGCGTTCGGTCTCGCCCAGCTCCTCCTCGTCGACGACGAGCTCCGAGCGCGTGCGCCGGTAGACGATCGAGACGCGTTCCGCCCCGTAACGCAGGCTGGTCCGCGAACAGTCCATCGCGGTATAGCCGCCTCCGATGACCACGACGTCTGTCCCGACCTCGAGCGGCTGACCAAGGTTGGCCTTCTTCATGAAGTCGACGCCGTAGTCGACGCCCTCGAGGTCCGCGCCGGGGATGTCGAGGGCGACGGCGTCCATCGCGCCCGCCGTGATCGCCACCGCATCGAAGTCGCGCTGGAGCTCCTCGAACGTGATGTCGGCGCCGATGGTCGTGTCGTAGACGAAGGTCACGCCGAGCCGTTCGATGAGCCGCACATCCATCTCGATCGCCTCGCGCGGGAGGCGGAAGGCGGGCACGCCGATGAGCATCGTGCCGCCTCCGTAGGGGAGGCTGTCGAAGACGGTGACCTGGTAGCCCTTGGTCGCGAGCTCACGGGCGACCGAAAGGCCCGCCGGACCCGCGCCGACGACGGCGACACGCTCCTCGCGGGGCGTGATCTGGGGCATCACGTCGGGGATGCCCGAGGCCTCGTGCCATTCGACGAGGAACCGCTTCATCGCCCGGATCGCGAGCGGCCGATCGATGTCGCCGCGCCGGCAAGCCCGTTCGCATGGCGCCGAGCAGACGTACGAACACATCGCGGCGACCGGGTTCGGCTCGCGCGACAGGATGTAGCCCTCTTCGAACCGGCCCTCCGCGGCCAGGTTCAGATAGCCGCGGCAGTTCGTCCCGACCGGGCACGCTTCCTGGCACTCGATGTTGCACTGGAGCCAGGACGCGTCGACGGGCTGAACGAGGAATTCGTTGGGCGAGTCGATGGCCAAACGGGCGGGCCTTTCCCTGGTTCACGGGTTCGGGCGCGAACGGAACCGATCGGACGGCTCCGACCGCGCGGCTCCGACCGCGCGGCTGCGGCCGCGCGGCTGCCGCCGGGCGAATCTACCATCCGCCCCTCGCCCCTTGCAGGATCGTGGATTCGAGTTGACGTCGCCATTACTCGCAGCTACGCTGCCCTATCAGAGTCGCCACGCACGAGGGAGCACAACCCGGAGATGCGGGCAGCGTGACCGTCAGCGAATTCATGTTCCTGGCCATCGGCCTCCTCCTCGGCGTGGCCAGCGGCGCAGCCCTCGTCGAGGTCATCCGGGCCAGGCCTCCAGCACGACATGAGGTCCGCCTCACCGTCTCCACGGACGCCATCCCCCGCCGGCGCGGGTCGACGCTCGCCGATGATGCCTTCGTCATGGCGGGCCCGGAACCCGCCCGGGGTGGGCCGGCCGACCGCCGCGCCCAGGAGGGTCCGGCGCCGCCTGGCACACCGGAACGTCGAACGAACGTTCTCTCACCGGGGATGGTGGGCATGTCGATCTCGGCCGGGGCCGATCCGATGCTTGGCGCGCTCCAGGCCGGATCGCGGGGCAAGGCACGATCGTCGGCCGGCTCCGCGACGGCAATCCGGTCGCAGGCGGCACGCGAGCAGGCGACCGGGACGGCGGCATCCAGCGCCGGGACGGCCTCGACCACCCAGACCTCGGTCGCACTCCTCGATCCGCCCGCGACAGCACCGGCCGCCGGTCCGGTCGCCCCGCGGACGTACTCGGGGCCCTGCGCCGACGAACGCCGGCTGGCCGACGAACGCTGCGAAGTGGCGACACGGGCGCAGGCCCAGGCGAGCGCCGCCGCCGATGCCCTTCGGCGCGCCCAGCGCGCCTACGACACCCACACGGCCGCGGCAGAAGACGCTGCCGAGGCCGCCCATCCGCACGCGGTCCGGAGCCTGAAGGAGGGCGCGCAGCGAGAGTTCCGGGCCGCGTCGCGCGCGGCCCTCTCCCCCGAAGCGGTCGAGGCGGCCGCTCGCACCTGGCTGCAGGAGATCAACCGGATCAACCGGGAGGCCGCCGGTGCGAGCCTGGTCGCCGAGCGCGAACGCGAGGCCGCCGCATCCGTTGGTGCGCGCCTCGAACGCATGAGCATCGAAGCCGACGCGGCGCGCGTCGGCTTCGAGATGGCCAACGCCGCGTGCGTCGCCGCGAGGACCGCGGTTGCGGACTGCGATGAGCGTGAACAGGCAGGCGTCGAGGCGCCGAGCGCGGCCCCGGCATCGCCGCCTCCGACCGACCCGATCCTCTCCGACATGGCCGCTGACGAAGTGCTCGGGATCGCCCTCCAGGGTGGCACCGCGCCACGGATCTTCCGCCTGCTCCGTGGCGACCCGGAAGCCATGGACACGATGGTGGCCAGGCTCGCAGACGACGATCCAGAGGAGCAGCGGCGCTGGAAGCTCGCGATCGCCGGCCTCCTGGATGCAATCCTCGCGGACGCCATCGAGCAGGCCTACCTCCGCTTCCCACACGAACATGCCTTCTGGGGACCCCAGACGCAGGAGCAGAACCGCGACATCACCCAGGCGCTGGCATCGCTCGGCTACCGGTTCGATGGATTGGGCGGCTGGGTCGACGAGCGGCTGCCGGGCCAGCGCGAGATGTCGCTGGCCATGGGCTATGCCGGGCTCGACCCCATGCGCGTCCGCCACTGGCCGAACGAGCAGCAGACAGCCGAGCTGTTCGCCACCGTGGACGTGGCCGCCGACGAATACCTGGCGGGCACCGCGGGCGACCTGACACTCGCCGAGATGGTCGAGATGCTCGGCCGTCGCGCCGACGGCCTGGTCGACCTGTGGAACAATTGGGGACGGATCCGACCGCTGCTGCTCGAGGAGCGCTGAGCCTCAGCCGGGCCCCTCGTCTTCGTCATCGTCGATGACCACCACGCGAAACGCCTCCGCGGCAGCGGCCCCGATCGTCTTGCCCTCCTCCGCCGCCCACGTCCAGATCCGCTCGGTCAAGCCGTCGGGGTCGTGGATCTGCGAGGGATGAGCGAGGAGGGCTTCGATCCGGCGCGCGAGCGTGGCCGTCACGTCCACCCAGGCGCTGTTCCGCTCCGACCAGAAGAGGTAGAGCCGGCGGACGCGATGCGCCGCCAGGCCCGAGCGCGCAAGGCCCGGAAAAGCCATCGGGTTGCGAGCCGCGGGGTAGACGGCATCCACGGCGGCCAGGCCCGCGGCGCGATGGTCGGCGTGGTTGACGCCCCCGTCGCGGTAGAAGAGCGTTTCAGGATCGGTGGCCAGGACGGCATCCGGCCGGAAGGTCCGGATCTCGCGGACGAGCTGCTCGCGCAGGGCAAGGTCGTTGGCCAGCGCGCCGTCTGGCTGGTGCAGAAAGCTGACGCCGGCATACCCGACGATCCCGGCGGCCGTCCGCTGCTCGTCCTCTCGGAGGGCGGCGAGGACGAGCGGATCAGCGTCGTGATCCTCGCCGCCCTGGTCGCCGCTCGTGCAACAGACCAGCCAGCCCTGGGACCCGGCATCGATCCATCGAGCCGCCGTGGCGGCCGGCCCGAAATCGGCATCGTCCGGGTGCGCCACGATGACCATGAACCGCTCGGGACGCCAGGCGTGATCGACCGCTCGCTCCGGGTCGGTCACGGCAACGAGAGAATTCGGGGCATGGTGCAGGAGCCATATTGCGTAGGCCCGGTCCGGGCGGTACGCTTGCGGTCGAGGCTTCGCTCGTCTCCCCCCACGAGCGAAGCCTCCTGATTCCCGGCGATCACCCTGCGGCGACCCCGAGCTCGTCGAGCGCGCCGATGACCTCCCGGGCATGGCCCTCGGGCTTGACCTTGGGCCAGACCCGGGCGATCCGACCCTCGGGTGAGATCAGGAAGGTCCTGCGGGCCGTGCCCCAGTAGGTCCTGCCATAGTTCTGCTTCTCGACCCAGGAGCCGTAGGCCTCGGCCACCTCGTGCTGTTCGTCGGCAAGGAGCAGGAACGGGAGCCCGAACTTCTCGCGGAAGGCTCGCTTGCTGGCAGCGCCCTGCGGGCTGATCCCCCAGACGTCGGCGCCGCGCTCACGGATCGTGTCGATCTGGTCGCGGAACCCGCACGCCTCGACCGTGCAGCCGGGCGTGTCGTCGGTCGGATAGAAGTACAGGACGGTCCAGCGTCCACGCTGATCTGCGAGGCGATGGACCTGCCCGGTTTCGTCCGGCAGGGCGACGTCAGGGGCAGGGTCGCCGACTTCGGGCACGCTCATGGCTCAAGCGTAGCAGGGGATTCCACCACCAGCAGCAGGCCGGCCCGGACGGTCACGAAGGCATCGGATCGCTCCCGTACGTTCGACAGGCCTCGTGCCGGACCGGCGGGCAGGGGCTCGTCCGCCAGGGGATAGGTCAGACCGCTGGTGGTGATCCCATGGACGCCGTCCCCCAGCGGAAGCAGCGACACGAGATCGCCGACCCGGCCGGGGAGCGGGCGCACCACCGGGTGGCCATCCGGCGCCGGGGCCCGGACGAGGGTGATCCGCGCCCGCGTATCGAGCAGGGACGCCGGGCGACCGCCCAGCTCCCCCATGGCCAGGAGACCGATGTTGGCCAGCGCATGGTCGATCCGGGTCCCGCCGAGGCCGCCGACGATCACGATTCCGGTCGCGCCGCGGGCGATCGCCTCCCGAACCGCCAGCTCGGTATCCGACTCGTCCTTGTGCGGGCTGGCCCGACGCATCGGCACGCCGCTCGCGAGCAGGACGGCCATCCCGTCCGCATCGAGCGAGTCGCCGTCGCCGACCCAGGCATCGATCGCGACCCCAAGGCGCGCGGCGTGGCGAGCGCCGCCATCGGCGGCGATGACCAGTCCGACGTGCGCGTCCCAGCCCGGCCAGGCGAGGTCCAATGCGACCCGGTCCGGTGCCTCGCCGTCGGCCAGGATGAGAGCGTCCATGCCTCGTGGATGCTACCCCGCGCCGGTCCGGCCCACGGGGTGCCGATGCTAGACTCCGGCGGTGCCCGACGAGCCTGCCCACCCCTCGATCCAGCGCGTCCTCGATGCGGCGCTGCGCAAGGGCGTGACGATCGAGGTGACCCGCTTTGCCGAGTCCACGCACACCGCAGCCGAGGCTGCAGCCGCCGTCGGTGCGGAGCTCGGGCAGATCGTGAAGTCGATCGTGTTCGTGGTCCCGTCGGGCGACGGCTCCGAGCCGCTCCTGTGCCTCGTCGCCGGCCCGAACCGGGTGGACCTGGCGCGGCTCGCGGCGGTGGCCGGCGAATCCGACGTTCGTCGCGCGACCGCCCGGGAGGCCCACGAGCTCACCGGTTTCTCGATCGGCGGGATCCCGCCGATCGGCCACAACCGACCGGTCCGGGCAATCATGGATCCCGATCTCGGACGTTACCCCGTCGTCTGGGCCGCGGCCGGGCTCCCGACAGCGGTCTTCCCCGTCCCGCCGGGCACGCTGCGCGTGCTGGCCAACGCGACCGTCGCCCCGATCACGGAGATCCAGCCGGCGGCCGACCGCCAGACCGCGGGCGCCGGGTTGACGGCCGGTCCGGAACCGGCCAGCCAGGACGCGGCAGGCCACGATGGGCCAGACGGCCACGGGACGGCCGCTGCGAACCACGCCCATTCCTGAGCAAGCGGCGCGGCGTATGACAGCCGAGCCGGGCAACAGGACGATCGCCTACCCGGGCGGCCTCCGGGCGCGCTGGAGGTGGGGCGGCAGCGGATCGGGACCCGTGGTGTTCGCGCTGTCCGAGGTCGGCGGGGACCTTGTCGACCTGGGTAGCCGCGTGGCCACGGACCCCGAGCCCCTTTGTCGCGCCGAGTTGCGGCTGGAAGGGCCGCGGGGCGCCTGGACCGCCAGGCTCGCCTCGCTCATCCACGACGAGCCGAGGGGCCTCCATTGGGATTCGCATGGGCTCTTCGTCGTCGCCTATGGCTTCCACACCTTTGCGCTCGACGTCGGGGCCGGCGCGGTCCGCTGGGAGCACCGGTCGGCAACGCCGATCCTCGCGCTGCTCGGATCACCGCGCCTGGAGCACGTCCTGGTCCAGGCCGAGCTCGAGACATTCGCCATCGAACCGGACGGGACGGTCGCGTGGCGCGTCGCCCACTCGGACGTCGTCACGGCGGTCGAGCTCGTCGGTGGCCGGCTGGTCCTGACCGGGTTCGGCGGCCAGGTCAGCGCCATCGATCCATCCACCGGACGCGCCAGCGGTTGAGCCGTCGGGGTGTGGATAGACGGTGGATAACTCGGCCGCCCTGGTCCACATTGGTGGACGGGTGTCATTGACCCCCGCGCGCGCCGCGACCTATCGTTGACCCCAGCCCGGAGGGGCCTAACGATACTAATGGCAGCGATCGCCTCAACGCCCATGTGTCGGCACGGTTCCTTCGGGCCCTTGCATGTCCGGCACCCGACTGGCGCGTATCATCGCCGCCGTGTCTCCCCTGCTCCCCCTGATCGCCGGCTTCGTCGCGCTTGCCTTCGGGTTCGTCATGCGCCGATCGCTTGGTCCGCGCTACCGGGTCGGGACGCTGCTGTCGACCGCCCCGGTGCTGAGCGTCGCGGACGCGAAGGCTCTCGCCGCCGGTTCGCCGCGCTACGTGCAGGTCGTCGGTCGGGTGGACTCCGAAACCGACTTCGAGGACGACGCTCACCGGCCGCTCGTGTTCCGCCGCACACGGCTGCAGCTGAGGGACGGCTCGCGGTGGATCGACCTGGAGGATCGCCGGGAGCGCGTCCCGTTCGAGGTTCGTGAAGGCCTCGACGCGATCGCGATCGACGACGAGGCGCTCGACGTCGGACTCGTCGTCGTCGTGCGCGAGTCCGAGGGCACGGCCGCTGACGTGGCGGAGCGGGTTCCGGCCGGAACCGGGCCCTCGACCCCGGTCCGCCTGCGGATCGAGCAGGTCTCGTCCGTCGAGCACGCGATCGTGGCCGGCGTGCCCAGGCTCGATCCATCGGGGACGGTCCGGCTGTCGGCCGGGCTCGGTCGGCCGCTGATCCTGGCCACGATGGACCGATCGGACGCGATGCGCGTCCTGGCCGAGGGTCGCCGGGGCCAGCCGATCGTCGTCGCCGCCGCCACGATCGTTGGCGTCGTCCTGGTCGTGATCGGGCTGGCCTGGGCGTTGATCGAGGGCCTGTCGTGAGGGCTCTGTCGCGGGTCGTGACCGTTGTCCGGTCGATCCCCTGGGCGGTCGTCCTGGCGTCCGTCTGGCTGGCGCTCACGTCCACGGCGTACGCTGCGTCTCCGGGCCCCACCGCCGGGCCTGGTGGCGACCCGCGGAGCTCGGGTCAGGGACCGGGTCTCGTCGGCGATCCGCTGGCCGCGCTGGTGGCCGTTCTGGCCATCGGACTGGGCGCCCTGGTGCTGACCCTGGTGTATCTCAGGATCACTGCGCGCACCGACGTCTGACCCGCTGGGACCATCGTCCTATTGTCAAGAACTGTGAGATTGCTAGTCTCGCCACGTCGAGTTCACATTTCCTCCAGTGGATGATGCCGAACACGCTCCAGTCACGACCCATCGACGCGACGCTGTCGGTCACGAAGGCCGCCAGGCTGCTCGGCGTGCACCCGAACACGATCCGGACCTGGAGCGACGCCGGGCGGTTGCGTTATTTCCGGATCAACGCCCGCGGCGACCGGCGCTACCGGCTGGGTGACCTCCAGCGCTTCCTGGCCGCCGCCGAACCACGCCCCGTCGACGGGGCGACCGCGCCTGGCGGCGGCTTCGGGGCGACGGCCCGCAGGACGTCCGGCCAGGCGATCGCCGACCCCGGGGCGCTCCAGGGCGTCGGTGTCCAGCCGCCCGCGGATCCTCTCGACGTCGAGCGACACCACCTCGACCTGGCCATGGCCTCCACGATCGCGCGTCTCGGCAGCGGCGTCCAGGCAGCGAAGGATCCGTTGCTCGCCGCCGCACAGGCCGTTCGCCACGCCTATGGCCATCACCTCGTCGCCATCTGGGAGCTCCGGCAGGAGCGTCTCTTGCCGAGGGCCGTGGCCGCGGCCAGTCGTGCCGAAACCGCTCGCCTGACCGAGCTTCCGCGTCGCTTTGGCATCCTGGGGGCGGCGCTCGAGTCCAACAGCCGCGCCATGGATCGCGGACCCGATGAGCGCGGCGGGCCCGCTGGGACCCTGCTCACCGACACGCTGCACCAGGCCACCCTGCCGGTCCTTCCCGACGGGCGACCGGAACTCGCGGTCCCGATCCCCGGGACGACCGAGCCGTGGGGCGTGCTGCTGATCATCGGCGAGGGACCCGGTGCGCTCGGGCCTCGCGACGTGGATGTCACCCGGACCGTCGCGGACGGGATCGCGACGCTGGTCGCCGCCCATGGCCGGGCGGAGGAGGTCGCGCACCTGCGGCACCGCGCCGAGGCGCTCCGCCGGGTCAACAGTGACATCGGCAGCCGGCTCGACCTCGACCGGATCCTGTCGGGCCTGGTGGACCATGCGATGGTCCTGTTCGAGGGCGACGGCGCGGCGGTCTTCCTGCAGGGCGCCGACGGACAGCTCAAGGCCGAGGTCAGCCGAGGCCTCTCGAGCGGGTACCTGGGCAACATCCGCGAGGTTCGGCCAGGCTCGCTCCCGGCCGCGGCCGTGGACGCCAAGCGGCCCCTCTTCTCCGTCGGCTATCGGGACGATCCGCGCGCGGCCCGCCTCCGCGCGGCCATCGTGCAGGAGGGCTTCGATACGTTGTGCACCGCGCCGCTTCTCGAGGCCGACAGGGTCGTGGGGCTCCTCAACATCTACCACGACCTGCCGCACGCCTGGAGCGACGCCGAGCTCGAAACCGTCGAGGCGCTCGCCACCCAGGCCGGCGTGGCCATCCGGGCTGCCCAGGACTACGAGCGGATGGCGAACTGGGCGGCCCAGCTCCAGTCGATCCAGCAGCTCGGCGCCCGCCTCAATCGCCTGTCCAGCGTTAGCGAAATCGGGCAGGCCATCGCTACCGAGCTTCGCCAGCTCATCGACTACCACAACGCTCGCGTCTACCGGGTCGTCGGCCAGGAGCTGATCCCGGTCGCCATGCAGGGCCAGGTCGGCGAATACGTCGACGAGACACCCGATCAGCTCAGGCTGACACTCGGCCAGGGAATCACCGGTTGGGTGGCGGTTAACCGCATCGCCCAGAACCTCGGCAATGCCGCGGCCGATCCACGCGCCAGCACGATCCCGGGGACGGAGGACGACCTCGACGAGTCGATGCTCCTGGCCCCGATGCTCTTCGACGACCAGGTCCTCGGCGTGCTGGTCCTCTCCAAGCTCGGCCTCAACCGCTTCAGCGACGACGACCTGCGGCTGCTCGTCATCTACGCGAGCTTCGCCGCGCAGGCGATGGCCAACGCCGACACGACCGAACGGCTCCGTCACCAGAGCCTCGCCCTGGAACGCCAGTTGCGCAGCCAGCGCGAGCTCCTCCAGATCACCGAATCGCTCCTGACAACGCTGGACGCGCGCGCCGTCCTCGACAGCATCACCGAGCGGCTGGGCCGCCTCATCGCCTGCGACAACATCGCGATCGAGGTCACCGATCCCGCCACCGGCCGTCTGACGCCGCTGACTGCGCGAGGGGTCCACGAGGCGTTCTATCTCGAGCCGTGGGAGCCCGGCGAGACCGGGGTCGCGACCTGGGTCGTGGAGCATGACGAACCTGTCTACATCCGCGACGAGCGCGACGACCCACGGGTGAACCATCGTGACGACGGGCCCAACGAGGGCAGCCTGATCGTGGTCCCGCTGCGCAGCCGCGGCGGTGCGATCGGTGTCCTGACAATCGAACGGCTCGGCGTCGGCAACACCTTCTCATTCGACGAGTTCGAGCTGGTCCAGCTTTTCGCCGCCCAGGTGTCCATCGCGCTCCAGAACGCCGAGGTTTTCCAGGCGGTCCAGGTTCGAGCGCGGACCGATGGCCTCACCGGTCTGCTCAATCACGCCACCTTCGAGGAGTGGCTCGAGCGGATCGTCAAGGAAGGCGCCCCGTTCAGCCTGATCATGCTCGACCTGGACGACTTCCGAGACGTCAACAACAGCCGCGGACACCAGGCCGGCGATGAGCTCCTCAGGAGCATCGCGGCGGGTCTCGTCCGTGCCGGCCGCGACACGGACCTCGTGTTCCGCTACGGCGGCGACGAATTCGCCTTCCTCCTGCCACACACGGACGGGACGGGGGCGTTGCTCGCGGCCGACCGGGCCCGGCAGTCCGTCCTAGGCACCGATGGCGCGGTGAGCGCCTCGGTGGGCGTCGCGACCTTCCCCAAGGACGGGACGACCCCGGCCGAGATCCTGCTGGCGGCAGATCGCGCGTGCTTCGTGGCCAAGCGCCACGGTCGCGACCGAGTGGCCACGGCCGCGGACGGTCTGGCCCTGGCCGCCGAGTTCTCCCTGCAGGAGCCGACGCCGGTCGACTCGGTGGAGCTGCCCGGTCCCGAATAGCGGGCGCACGGCTATGCTCGTGTGGCGTGGTCATGGTCTGGCCGTGGCCGATCGAACTCCGGAGGATGGACACGATGGGCGCCACCGAGATCCGTGAGGCCATTCGCGCCACCCGCGACTACCTGACCGATCACCCTGAGCATGCTCGGTCCACGGACAGCGCGGCACGGGCAACCGTTGTCGACGGGCTGGTCGTTCGGGTCACGGGTCCGGACGGGATAGCGTTGACCACGGACATGGTCCCCTCGGTCGGCGGCACGGCAACGGCTCCGTCACCCGGCTGGCTCCTGCGCGCGGCAGAATCGAGCTGCGTTGCCACCTTGATCTTGATGCGGGCAGCCACGCTCGGGATCACCCTCAAGATGCTCGAGGTTACTGTGGATTCCGAGTCCGACGACCGCGGTCTGCTCGGAATCGACGACGCCGTTCCCGCGGGCCCGCTGAGCGGGCGCGTCCTGGTGCGCCTGACCGCCGAGGGGATCGATGCCGCCGTCCTCGAGGAGATCGCGCGGTGGGGCGTCAAGCACTGCCCGGTGTGCGACGCCCTCGAGCGGGCCGTTCCTGTCTCCCTCGAGGTCACGACCCGCTGACGGCAGCCACCGGTGAAGTGCAGCATGCGTCGTCCGTTGTTGCTCCTGGCCTGCATGACGCTGGCTGCCTGCATCCCGGCGCCGCCGGGCCGTACCTCGCCCGGGCCGCCCGCGACCAGTCCTCGGCCGACGACGATCGAGCAGCCGTCTGACGAACCGAGCGCCGCGCCGACGGGCAGCCCGTCCTTCGTCCGCCCGACGCCGAGACCGAGCCCGACGTTTCTGGCCTACGAGGTCCGGGCGGGCGACACCTTGACCTCGATCGCCCGCCTGTTCGGGACCACGGCGCGCAGCATCGCCTACTGGAATCGGTCCCGGTACCCGTCCCTCGATCCCGATTCGCCGACCTACCAGCCTGGCCTGATCAAGGTCGGCTGGCTGCTCCTCCTCATCCCGACCGCCGTGGTCGACGAGGACGAGCTCCCGGA
>JBBEBJ010000206.1:0-1963 GCA_040882425.1 Chloroflexota bacterium
CTCGCGCTGTCCAGCGTCATTCCCCGTGTGCTTCACGGCCTCCGTCCGCGCGGAGCTGCCTGCCGAAGCGATCACGCGCAACTCGTTGTGGCGCTCAGCGTGGTCCCAGAGGCGTAGCACCGCGGGCGAATAGACCTCATCGCCCTCGCCACACACGCTGGACGCGATGTCAAAGGGCCTGCAATCGAGCGTCACCGGCGTCAGACGTGGCGCAGCAGACCGAGCGCGAGCGCGATGAAGCTCTGCACGGTCTGCGGCGTGGTCACGAGCCGACCCGGCGGCCGCTGCTCGGAGCACGCGCGCCAGTCAAACCGCAGCCGGCACAACGTCCTGTACAGCACGCGGGCCTGGCAGCGACTCAGCACCCGCGTGCTCCGCGCATGGCGTGGCGAGCACGGCAACTGGTGCCCGGGCTACGGCCGCCCTGGTCACCGCGCCTCGGACCTGACCGTCGATCACGTTGTCCCGCTCGCCGCTGGCGGTGGGCCGTTCGACATCGGCAACTGCGCGGTGCTCTGTCGATCCTGCAACTCGACCAAGGGTGCGTCGACGGAGGGGGGCGGGGTAGCCCATAAGGCGACGCGCCTTCCCCCCGACCGCGCCCTCCCTTTGTGTGCACGCGGCCGAGTTTCGCGAATAATCCCTGCCTCCCGCGACGTTCGCCCACGAGCGCCACTGGGCGCCCACGTGCCCCGATGACCCCGACTTCGGCCACTGACGCCACCGAACGGAGAAGGGCCCTGGACTCGCGCCCAGGGCCCCAGCTTCGGCTACGGGACGATCTACGCGATGCTGACCTCCTCGACGGTCGCCTCGACCGCTTCAACGATCGGATCGCCTTCCGCCTTGCGCCGTCGCGCAGGCTTCGTCCGGATCGGCTCCGGCTTGGTGGCCGCCTTCGTCCGTACCTTCTTGCCCGTCGCTGGAACCAGCGGGCTGTTGGCGGCCGCCTCGGTGGCAATGCGCGCCTTGCGGTCGCGTGCCAGGCCAGCCGTGTACTAGTTCCAGTGGTGCTTGCACATCCGGCCCAATCCGTCCTTCTGGCTGGGTTGGATCGGGAAGTCGCCGACGGGCGCCTCGTGCGCGTCGATCCCGAACCGGGTCGAGCCGATGCATTTCCGCATGTCCGTCATGTCCATGGTCCTTTCGCTTGCCAACCCCGATCTGGCGTTGGGGCGCGCATTCATCACTCCGGTCACGCGACGATGCAAGGCCGCTGTTGAGATGACGATGAGGGCGGCCGCCGCTCCAGGAGCGGCCTGGCGGAACCGGATCGTCGGCCACGCCGACGTGGCGCCCGGCGAACTCGTGCCCAACCCACGGAACTGGCGTACCCATCCCCAGGAACAGCAACGAGCCCTGGCGGGTGCCCTCGGCGAGGTCGGCTGGGTGGCCGAGGTCCTGGTCAACCGGACGACCGGCCACGTCGTCGATGGTCACCTGCGGATCGAGCTCGCCCTCGCCCGACACGAGCCGACCGTCCCGGTGACGTATGTCGAGCTGTCCGAGGACGAGGAGCGGCTGGTTCTCGCCAGCCTCGATCCCCTGGCGGCGATGGCGACCGCCGAGCAGGAGCAGCTGGCGGCGCTATTGGCCGGGCTCGACCCGGCCGACGAAGGGCTCCAGGCGCTCTTGGATGATCTCGCGCGCGAGTACCGGCTCGATGGCCTGCGCAAGGGGCTGGTCGACCCCGACGAGGTGCCGCCGGTCCCGGACGCGCCGTTCGTCCGGCCGGGCGACCTCTACGTCCTGGGCGACCATCGCCTGCTGTGCGGCGACGCCACGAACCCCGACGACGTCGCCCGGCTGCTCGACGGCGCCGCTCCGACCCTCCTGGCAACCGACCCGCCCTACGGGGTATCGCTCGATCCGACCTGGCGCGACGGCGTGTACAACGCCCTGGGTCCGGCCGAACCCGGCTACCTGCAGACTGATCCCACCCGAGACGCCGACGGCGCCACAC
>JBBEBJ010000207.1:0-1941 GCA_040882425.1 Chloroflexota bacterium
AAGGAAGGTGGGACGTCGCGCACCAAGGCGGTCACCACCCTGGCCGAGAGTCTCGGCGGCTCGCTGGAGTCGTATTACTTCGCGTTCGGTGACGACAGCTACTTCGTCGTGGTCGACCTGCCGAACGACGAGGCTGCCGCTGCCTGCGCGCTCGTGGTGGCCGCCAGCGGTGCCGTCTCGAACTCGACGATCAAGCTGCTCACGCCAGCGCAGGTCGACGCGGCCATCAAGCTGTCCCCGAACTACCGAGCACCCGGCCAGTAGCACCCGGGCGCAAACATGGAGCCGCTCGGATAGCCGACCGGCTCCATGTGGCCAGTGGTGGCGGGTCGGGTCAGACCGAGTGCGGCCTTCCGAACGGGCCGCCGTGCGTCACGTACCGCGTGACGAGAATCGCCACGAGGCCGGCGACGATGCTGCCGAGCAGCGCCTCGTCAAAGGCCAGGCCGTCAATGACCGGTTGGAGCTCGGCTTCCGTGACGCCTGCGAACATGACCTCGCTCACGAACAGGCCACCGACGAATGCCGCCACCCCGGCGATCACTCCGGCCCAAGGGGTCCCGGCGCCCGGAAGGAACTGCGCGACGAGCCCGACCCCGATCGCGATCGCGAGCAGGATCCCCAGGCCTTGGATTCCAAGATCGAACTCCATGTGTCCCACCTCCTTCACGGACTTCGAGTCGTCCGCAATCAATCAGCATCGGACCAGGGAGGAGCGGCGCATAGAGCCGAATCTCCTGGAATCGCCCAGGGACCAGCGGCGCGACGCCGCGGCCGAGCTCGATCGGCTCAGGAGCGCTCGAGTGCCACCCGGGCTCCGAGACCGACCAGGACCGTGCCGGTCAGCCAGCGCATCGCCCGTCGCGGGCCAGGGCGACCGAGCGCGTCACCAATCGCCCCGAGCATGGCCGAATACGCGAGCAGCCAGATGAGCCCGATCAGGTCGAACAGGACGGCCAACTGGAGCGCCCGCAACGTGGCCGGGTCTCCGGGCGAGATGAACTGCGGCAGCAGCGTGAGGAAGAAGACGCCAAGCTTGGGGTTGAGGAGGGCCGACAGCAGGCCCTGCAACCATGCCCGATGCCATGGCAGCCCCGTCCCGCCTTTCGAGCCGGCGGCGGCAGGGGCGCCGCGATCCCGAAGGGTCGTGATCCCGAGGTAGATCAGGTAGGCCGCGCCCGCCAGCTTCAGCGCCGTGAACGCGGTGGCCGACGTGGCCAGGAGGGCCGACACGCCGAACCCGGCCGCGAGCGCCCAGCCGAGGATCCCGGTGCAGATGCCGAAGGAGGTCGCGAAGCCCGCCGACCGACCGTGGCGAACCACGTTGCGGGCGATGAGCGCCATGTCCGGGCCCGGACGACCACGACGACGATCGAAACGCTGATGAACGCGAGCAGACGTTCGTCCACGGGTCCTCTAGGCGAGCAGCGTATCGCAGGGACAACGCATTCGAACGATGATTGGACCCATGCAGGCATCCAGGTCGGCCCGCCATCATCGTGCCGTGGAGCAGCCATCCGGCCCTTCCGGTAGACGTACGTGGCGCTTCCCGATCAAGGTCGGGCGCAAGTCGCGGCCGCTCCTGTGGCTGTTCGGGGTCAAGGGCGACAACGCCTACGTCGATCTTGGTGACGAGCTTGATGCCCGGTTTGGCTGGGCACGCTTGCGGACGCCGGTCGGCAACATCGTGTCGTGGCGGATCGAGGGACCGTGGTTGTGGATCACCGCGATCGGCGTTCGCCGAAGCCTCCGCCACCACGACCTCACCTTCGCCGGAACCGCGCGAGGCGGCGTCAGGATGGACTTCCGTGAGCCGGTCCGCGCTCTCGGCTTCAGCGTGCCCGCCCTATATGTGACCGTCGAGGACCTCGACGGGTTCGCGGCGGCCCTCGGCGCTCGCGGCATCCCGGGCCTGGACGCCCGCCACCGGCGCTGATCGTG
>JBBEBJ010000208.1:0-1938 GCA_040882425.1 Chloroflexota bacterium
CTAGTTGCCGCCGGCGGTGATCTCGACGACGCCCTTCTGGAAGTCGACGCCGGTGGTGTCGTCGGTGATGCCGGCCAAGGCGGCGGTCGCGAGGTCCGTCCGGTAGGCCTCGGCCGGCGGTGCGACCTTGATGATCCCGGCGTCGAGCAAGACGTCGACCGTCTGCTGCCATTTCGCGAGATCCATGATCCCGATCCCGTCCGGCGACGGCCAGACCAGGGCGCCGACCTCGTTCATCATCCAGGCCTGGTGACCGGTGCCCAGCGCGGCGCCGGCATTGGCGGTGTACTCGACGCAGTCGTCCGCGTTGGTTCGACAGTAGATCCAGCCCTGGAATGACGCCCTGAGGAAGCGGCGGGCGATGTCCTCGTTGCCGGGTTCGGCGAGCCACGAGGCGCGGGCGAAGATGGCGTCCTGGAGCATCGCCGTGCCCTCATCCCGCCAGTTGATCACGTTCAGGTCGGTCGGCTGGTAGAGGTTGCCGGTCTCGGGGTTCGTTGCCTCGAGGAGCTGGGCGTACTCGTTGTAGATCATCGCCTGGGCAACGTCGATCCGTCTCGAGAGCAGCAGGGTCATGTCGGCCGCCTGGATCACCAGCTCGTAGTCCGCCCCTTCCTCGAGTCCCGCCTGCCGGGCGCCCGCTGTGACCTCGAACTCATTGCCGAATCCCCAGACGCCGACCTTCCTGCCCGCGAGATCGGCTGGCGACGTGATGTCCGACTCCCGCCAGGAGACGGACAGGGTGCCCGAGCGCTGGAAGATCTGGGCGATGTTGACCAGGTCGGAGGTCGGCGTCGACTGGCGGGCCTCGAGCACCTTGGGCACCCAGCTGACGGTGAACTCGGGCCCGTCCACCGCGGAGCCGACCTGCTGCGGGATGACCTCGGGACCGCCGGCGACGATTGTCACGTCGATCCCGCTGGCGTCGTAGAAGCCCTGCTCGACGGCGGCGAAGTAGCCAGCGAACTGGGCCTGCGGCAGCCATTGGAGCTGCAGCCGGACCTCATCGAGACCGGTGGCCCCGGTCGGGACGACACGCGGTGCGCGGCTGGTGGCGGCGCCGCCACCGCACGTGCCCACAACGACACTGGCGATGACGGCCATGGCGGCGAGGGCGAGGAACCTTCGGTCTGGGTTTGTCGACTCTCCGGTCGACATGGGCTAGCCGGTCACCGCCTGGTCCGCGATGTCGAGGGCGCGGTCGATGATCTCGAAGCCCTCGGCGAGCTGCTCGTCGGTGATGCACAGCGGCGGGTTCGTATGGATCGAGTTGTTGGGCACCATGGTGTACAGCCCGTTCTCGCGGAAGAACCTGCCGATCGCCTTCATCTCGTCGGACGTGCCGTTGAACGCAGTGAGCGGCGTCCAGGGATCGCGACTGCGCACGAGATCGATGATCCCGAACAGGCCGAGGTTCCGAGTCGCGCCAACGCTCGGATGGCGGGCGGCGAGGCGCTGATGGTGCTCGCGCATCACCGGACCCAGCCGGGCGGCGTTCTCGATCAGGCCGTCCTCCTCGTAGACGCGGATCGTGGCCAGCGCCGCGGCCAGGCTGACCGGGTGGCTGCTGTAGGTCAGCCCGCCCGAGTAGTACATCCCGTCGAACTTGTCCGCGATCTTGTGGTTCATCGCCACCGCGCCGAGCGGCAGGTAGGAGCTGGTCAGGCCCTTGGCCATCGTCAGCAGGTCCGGCGTGACTCCCCAGTGGTCGACCGCGAACCACTTGCCCGTTCGCCCAAAGCCGGCCATCACTTCGTCGGCGACCATCAGGATGTCATGGCGATCGCAGATCTCGCGGACGCCGGCGATGTAGCCGTCCGGCGGGATGAGGATGCCGTTCGTCCCCACGATCGTCTCGAGGAAGACCGCCGCGATCGTGTGGGCGCCCTCGTAGCGGATGACGTCCTCGAGCCCCTGCAGGCTCTCCGCCACGGGACG
>JBBEBJ010000209.1:0-4086 GCA_040882425.1 Chloroflexota bacterium
AGCGCCAGCGGCCACGAGAGCAGCAGGCCCGAACCCTGGTAGACGCGTTCAAACCCGCCCTCCGAGTTCGAGACGGTCTCGACGGGTGCCCACCAGGCCGTGGCGGGTCGCGAGACGGTCGTCGCGACCGCGATCCCCACGTAGTCGTTACCCTGGGCGAATGCGGTGACATCGGTCGCGGTGCCGCGCCCATCGTGCGCCGTGCGCCGGCCACCGACCTCCCACCAGGCGGATGGGTTGCCACCGCCGCCGAGCATCGTCAGCGTCCACTCGAGCCCGAGCAGGCCCTCGATCAGGTGATCCGACCGGTTCTCCAGCGTCACCGTGAGCTCCAGGGTCGGCGCGCGCCGGTCGCCACCGAGGCGAAGCTCCTTGACGACGCGCACCGGGACCGGGCCCCCAGGCGTGGTCAATGACGCGCTGCGCGAGGTCACGAGGCAACCGGGTTCCAGCCGGTCGATCTCGAAGGCCCCATCGACCGCGTCCCCGAGCTCTGTGGCCTGCCCCGTTGCCCAGGCCTGCGGCTCGGTGTCACTCGCGAGCAGCCGGACCAGGCCCGAGCGCCGCTCGAAGGGGTCGTAGTAGAGCTGGTCGGCGAGCCCTGCCTCCTTGGTCGTCACGAGGTCGTGGATCGACGCAGGGGCCCCCGGGCCCGATGGCCCGATGGACGCCGCGAGGGCGAGCTTCGCCTCGTGAGCGCGAAGCGTCTCGTGGTACGCCTCCGGTCGCCGCCGGAGCACGGCACCAAGCGCGTGGCGCACGGCCCGGATATCCCACCCGCCGATCCCCGCGCCGGACGTCAGCTCGACCGTGACGACCTGACCAGGCCCGGCCAGCCGGACGTCGTCCTGGCCGTCCATGTCCAGGTCGCGCAGTTCCGCCGCAACGAGGTCGCCGGTCTCGGTGTCCGCCATGTCCTCCGCCGCGATCAGGTGCTCGTATGTGGCGAGGCGCATGTGGCTGATGTAGATGCCGCCGAACAGTCCGTGCCAATAGCAGTCGTTGGACTGGCCACGATGGAGGTGATCCATGGCGAGATCGCGCAACGGCCCGGGGCTCATGGCGTCGACCTTGTCCGAGGTCCGGAGCATCTGCTTGTGGAGGTCGTTGATCTCGCGGTACTTGATCTGGAAGTTGCGCCAGAACGCGCCACGCAGCCAGCGCGCCTCGGGCCGGCCGGCCTCCTGCGCGGCGTGGAGCACGGACGCGAAGACCCGGCTTTCGCCGGGCGGCAGCGCCCACTCGCCCATCTCGGCGTACGACCCCGTCGGGATGTAGACCCTCCCGATCGGGCGATGCTCGGCGAGCCAGGCCGACGGAGTCGTGGTCGACAGCCAGTCCGCGTTGGCTTCGAGCGCCTCGAAGAACCGGGCCACCCAACGACCCTCGCCCCAGCAATGCTCCCAGGTCGTGGGCCAGGCCCCGAACTTCTCACCGTCATCGCCCATCATCCCGACGCGAGAGCCGTCGTCGGTAGCGTGGCCGCGCAGGTAGCCGATGACGTCCTCCACGTCGCGGAACGGGATCCGGTAGCGGAGGCCCTGCTCGGTGCCGAACACCGTCAGCAGCCGACCCTGGTCCTCCGTGGTGTACGGGCCCCAGAGATCCTCCTCGGGGATGGCGGCCGCCCGGAAGTGGGCATCGTCGAGAACCGTCCACTCGTAGCCGCCGGCCGCCAGCGATGTCGGCAGATCGGGCTCCCAGACCCGCTCCGCGAGCCACGCTCCTCCCGGCCGGCGACCGAACAATGCCTCGAGCTCGTCACTCATCCGCCGAAGCTGGCCGATCCGGTCCCGCTCCGGGAGCGAAGCCAGGACGGGCTCGTAGTAGCCACCGCCCAGGATCTCGATCTGGTCACGCCCCACCAGGGCGCGGAGCCGCGCGATGAACTCGGGGCGTTCGTCGCGAAGCCACTCGAGCAGTGGACCGGTGTAATGCAGCGACAGCCGGACGCCTGGGTGCCGTTCCAGCGCCTCGAGCATCGGCAGGTACGCCTGGCCGAAGACCTCCGCGAACACCCAGCCGAAGTTGCCCACGGGCTGGTGGTTATGGATGGCGAGGGCAAGGGAGATGCGCGGGGCCATCGCGCGCCTAGCCGGCTTCGGTCAGGAGCGGCGCCGTCTCGGCCTTGACGACCGGCACGCCGGCCGCCGGGAGATAGAGCAGTTTCGTGTATTCGTGGAGCATCCTGGTCGCCGAGAAGCGCCACAGCGCCGTGGCCATGGCCCGGCGCATGACCGCCAGCCAGCGCCGTGGCAACCCGTCGGCATCGCGCTCGTAGTAGCGCGGAACGATGTCGTCCTCGAGCAGCCGGTAGAAATCGAGCGCGTCGTGCCAGTCCTGCGCGGCTTCGTCGGGCAGGATCTCCCGCCCCCCGATGGCCCAGCCGTTGTCGCCGTCGTACCCCTCGTCCCACCAGCCGTCGAGGACGCTGACATTCGGCACGCCGTTCTGGGCCGCCTTCATGCCAGATGTCCCCGACGCTTCGAGCGGGCGGCGCGGGTTGTTGAGCCAGAGGTCCACGCCCTGGACGAGGAACCGGCCGACCCGCATGTCGTAGTCCTCGAGGATGAAGACCCGTCCGCGGAGCTGCGGAGACCGCGATCGCTGGAAGATGTCCTGGATCACCTTCTGCCCGGGTCGGTCGGCGGGATGCGCCTTGCCGGCGAACACGATCTGGACCGGACGGTCCTCGTCCCACAACGTCCGGGCAAGACGATCGAGGTCGCTGAACAGCAGACCTGCGCGTTTGTAGGTCGCGAACCGGCGCGCGAAGCCGATCGTCAGGATGCCCGGATCGAGCGCGTCCTCGAGCTCGGCCAGGACGGCCGGGGCCTCGCCGTGACGCGCAAACTGAGAGCGCAGGCGACCCCTGGCAAACAGCGCCAGCTCACGTTTCTGGCGGAGATGGGCCTCCCAGAGGTCCCGTGGCGGGATCCGCTCGAGCCGCTCCCAGAACCGGCCGGCGTCCGTCGAGGGATCGAGGTCGTCCAGGTCGGCACCGAGTGCCTCGAGCAGCTGCACGATCGGCTGTCCGATCCAGGTCGGGCCGTGGACGCCGTTGGTGATGCCCAGGATCGGGTGCTGCGTGACGGCCTGCCACGTGCTGTTGGCGGTCTGGCCGTGCAGCTTGCTCACGGCGTTCGCGCCGCGGGTCAGGCGGAGCGAGAAGGCGGTCATGTCGAATTGCCCGGGATCCCCATCGACGCCGAGCCCGAGCTCCAGGACCCGGTCAACGGGCACCCCCCCATCGTCGAGGATCGGGCCCGCCAGGCGGCGGACGAGGTCCGCGTCAAACCGCTCATTGCCGGCCGACACCGGCGTGTGGATCGTGAACACGCTGTTGCCCCGGATCGTCTCCCACGCCTCGTCGAGCGCCATGCCGGCGGCGACATGCTCGCGGGCTCGTTCGGCGAGCAGGAGCGCGGAGTGGCCCTCGTTGATATGCCAGGCGGCGGGCTGCAGACCGAGTGCCCGAAGGGCGCGCACGCCGCCGATGCCCAGGACGATCTCCTGGTGCAGCCGCATCTCGCGACCGCGAACGTACAGGATGTTGGTGATCGGCCGGTCGGAATCGGCGTTCTCCGGCCGATCCGTGTCGAGGAGCAGGACCGGGATACGACCGACCTGGGCCAGCCAGACCGCGACCGACAGCTCGCGGCCGGGGAGCTCCACCGTGACCGTCAGTGGCAGACCGGACGCGTCCTGGACGCGGCTCAGCGGCAGCCGGCTCAGGTCGTAGTCGGGGTAGTTGTGCTCCTGGTGTCCATCGGCATCGATCGACTGCCGGAAGTAGCCCTTCCGGTACAGGAGGCCGACCCCGATTGCCGGCAGGGCCATGTCGCTGGCCGTCTTCATGTGATCGCCGGCCAGCACGCCCAGGCCCCCCGAGTAGATCCCGAGCGCCTCCTGGAACCCGTACTCCGCGCAGAAATAGGCGATCGGGCCGTCGAGCGTGCCGCCGTACCGGCGCCGGAACCAGTGGTCCGAGCCGTTGGCCATGTACTTGTCGAACGTGGCGAGGGCGTCGTGGTACTCGGCGAGGAACTTCTCGTCGCCCAGCAGCCTGGACCATTCGGTCGGGCC
>JBBEBJ010000209.1:4186-12152 GCA_040882425.1 Chloroflexota bacterium
GCGCTCGAGGCTCTCCGCGCGGATGACCGGCCGCTCGACGTCCTGCACCTCCACGACTGGCACACCGGACCCGCGGCCATCTTCCGCGACGCGCGGTACGCGGACGATCCAATCGTCGGGCGCGCGGCGATCCTGATGACGCTCCACAACCTCGCCTACCACGGCTGGACGCCGCGCTCGAGCCTCGGCCAGCTCACCCTCGCGCCCGGGGACGGCGTCGTGCCCGAGGACGCCGACGGGATCGACCTGCTGCGCGCGGGCATCGAGCGCGCCGAGCTCGTCAATACCGTCTCGCCCGGGTTCGCGGCGGAGGCCCTGACGCCGGCGTTCGGGATGGGACTGGACGCGACGCTGCGCGAGATGGGCGACCGATTCGTCGGGATCCTCAACGGCCTCGACACCGCGGTCTGGGATCCAGCCACCGACGCGGACCTGGCCGGACCGTACTCCCGGGCGGACCTGACGGGCAAGACTGTCTGTCGAGCGGACCTGCTCAGACGCATCGGGTTCGACCCCGATGATCCCGGCCCGGTCATCGGGATGATCGGGCGGCTCGACCCGCAGAAAGGCTTCGACCTGCTGTCCGACGCGGCACCCACGCTCCTCGACCAGGGCCTGCGGCTGGTGGTCCAGGGCAGCGGCGATCCGGTGCTCGCGGCCCCGTTCCGGGCGCTCGCTGCGGCCAACCCCGAGCGGATCGCCCTGATCGAGCGGTTCGATCGAGCGATGGCGCGCCGGATCTACGCCGGCGCGGACTGCTTCACGATGCCGTCGCGGTTCGAGCCATGCGGCCAGGGCCAGATGATCGCGCTCCGATACGGAACGCCCCCGATCGTCAGCCGGACGGGCGGGCTCGCCGACACGGTCATCGATGAACCGACGAACCCGGGTCGCGGAACGGGCTTCTCCTTCGGAGGAGCGACGGTCGATGGACTCATCGCGGCGTGCGTCGCCGCCGCGGAGATGCGGCGTTCGGGTGGAGCGGCCTGGACCGAGCTCGTGGACCGCGGCATGGCCGTCGATTTCGACTGGGTCACCGGATCCGCGCCGCGTTACCTCGACGCCTACCGGCGCGCCGCGGCGATCAGGGTCGAGGGCCGCTAGCCGAGGGCGCGCAACAGCGCCCGGACCGTGTCGGCCGGGTGGGTCCGCTGGGGCGCGTGTGGGGCGCCGGTCATCGTGATCACCCGGTCGGAGCCCAGGAGGGATTCGAACGCCGCGAGGCGGTCCTCCGGGAGGAGGCCGCCGGTTGCCGGGTCGGCGCGGATGACCCAGGTCGGGACGCCGGCCGCCGACGCCTCGGCCAGGTCGGCCAGACCGCCGTCCCAGTCGCCGTTGTCGAGCAGGATGGACCGGGCCGCGTCGAGGTCGAGCTGGACCAGGGCCTCGGCCTTGGCATCGACGTCACCGGGCGACCAGCTCGGGTTGGCGGCGCGGACGTGGGCCGTCGCCTCGTCCAGGTCGCGGTACGGCCGCTCCGACGGGTCGCTGGCCATCTGCGAGATGACGGCATGGGAGACCGCCGGGGGATCCAGCAGCACGAGCGTCGCCGGGCGGATCCCGGCACGCGGGAGCGCCGCGGCGGTCATCGCGCCCCAGCTGTGCCCCACGACCTGGAGGTCCGGAGTGGCGAGATCGGCCTCACGGATCCAGGCAGCCACGTCGGCCGCGTTGTCGCGGAACCGGTGGTGACCGCGCCAGTTGCCGGTCAAGCCGTGGCCCGGGAGATCGACGGCCACAACGTGCCGGCCGGTCGCCGCGAGTGCGGGGCCAACGCGCCACCAGATCCGGGCGGAGGCCGTGACGCCGTGGATGAGCACGAGGTGCCGGCCGTCACCGGGACCCCACGAGGTGGCGGAGAAGGGGATGCCGGCCGCCACGGTTGTCGATCGCGAACCCGGATCGGGTTCCCGCGACGCCAGGATGGCGGCGACCGCGCGCGGGAGATCGGAGCTGGTCGCGGTCAACGAGCGCCTCGGGATCGGGTGGATGACGCCCCGGACCGTAGCACAGGGCCTTCCGTGGCCCGTAGAATCGGGTCCCCAATCCACGGAGGCAGCCATGGCCAAGCAGTTCGTCGTCCAGCTGAAGAACGAACCCGGCGCGATGGCCACCCTGGCCGAGGCCCTCGCGGCACGCGGAGTCGACCTGCGGGCGATCGGTGGCGGGAGCATGGGCGACAGCGGCCACGTGATCATGACCACGGCCGACGACGAGACCGCCAAAGAGGTGCTCGAGGATGGGGGTTACGTCTACATCGAGGGCGAATCGATCCTCGCGGAGGTCGATGACAAGCCGGGCGGCATGGCCCGCCTGTCGCGCGCGCTCGCCGACGCGGGCGTCAACATCCAGGGTCACCTGTTCCTCGGCCGTTGGGGCGATCGAGCGATGTTCACGTTCGTGGTGGACAAGCCGGACGTGGCGCGGCCGATCCTCGAACGCAAGGGCTGAGCGCGGCCTGAGGCCGAATCCGTCCGCATCGACTATGCTGTAGACCTTCGTGCTCGATACGGCGCTCCGGTCAGCGCCGCGGTCCCCACCGTCCGACCCCGATTTCCTTCACGCCCAGACCGGGCCCCGCCGAGGCGGGAGGGCCCCGTCAGGAGCGTCTCCACATGTCATTCGATCGTCTCGGGCTGTCGCCCGAGCTCCTCAGCGCCGTGGCCAGGCAGGGCTACACGGATCCCACGCCGGTCCAGACCGAAGCGATCCCACTGGTCCTCGCGGGTCGCGACCTGCTCGCGGGTGCCCAGACCGGGACCGGCAAGACGGCCGCCTTCGTCCTGCCCATGGTGCAGCGCCTCCACGCGTCTCGACCGGCCGGTCCGCGGCTCATCCGCGCGCTGATCCTCACGCCGACACGGGAGCTCGCCCTCCAGGTCGAGGAGAGCGTCCGGACCTACGGCGCCCAGAACCCGATCCGCTCGACCACCATCTATGGCGGTGTCGGGTTCGATCCGCAGGTCCGCGCCCTGCGCGCCGGTCCGGAGATCGTCGTCGCGACGCCCGGGCGCCTGCTCGATCACCTCGGCCAGCGGACCGTGGATCTGTCACGGGTCGAGATCCTCGTGCTCGACGAGGCCGACCGGATGCTCGACATGGGCTTCATCCGCGACATCCGCAAGATCCTGGCGATGCTGCCGCCGCGCCGCCAGAACCTGCTGTTCTCGGCGACCTTCTCGGACGAGATCCGCCGTCTCGCCGACGGCCTGCTGCATGAGCCGGCGTTCGTCCAGGTCTCGCCACGCAACAAGGCGACCGATCTCGTCACCCAGGTCGTCCATCCCGTGGATCGAGAGCGCAAGCGCGAGCTGCTCAGCCACCTGATCCGGACCGGGCGGATCGACCAGGCGCTGGTCTTCACGCGCACGAAGCACGGTGCCAACCGGCTCGCCACGCAGCTCGAGCACGACGGGATCAAGGCGACCGCCATCCACGGCAACAAGAGCCAGCCGCAACGGGTGCGGGCGCTGGCCGACTTCAAGGCCGGCCGCTTCACGGTGCTCGTCGCGACCGAGGTCGCCTCGCGCGGCCTCGATATCGACGCGCTGCCCCATGTCGTCAACTTCGAGCTCCCGATGGTCCCCGAGGACTACGTCCACCGCATCGGCCGGACCGGGCGCGCGGGCATCGATGGCGACGCCGTCTCGCTGGTGTGCATCGACGAAACGCGACTGCTCGGCGACATCGAGCGGGTGCTTGGCCACGCGATCCCAAGCGAGGTGATCGGAGGCTTCGAGCCCGACCCGAGGATCCGACCCGAGCCCATCCTTCGAGGTGGTCTCGGTGGCGCTCGAGCGGGTGGTCAGCGATCCATCGGTGTGTCGCGACACGTGGGCGCTCGCCCGGGCGGTGCGCCGAGATCGGGCACGCCTCGATCGGGTGCGCCTCGGCACGACGGTGCGCGGCCGTACGACCATTCGCCGCGCCCCGGAGCGTCGCCGCGGCCCTTTGGTGGTCCGCAGGGCAGCCCGGCAGGACCGTCTCGGCCCGGGACCCGTCCGTCGGCTCCCGGAGCCGGCCGCCACGGGTCCGCGGGACATCCCGGCGCGGGCCGCGGGTACGCTGGTCCCAGGCGACCCGGCCAGGGGATCGGCAACGGTCAGCCCAGCGGCGGATCGCACGCCGGGCACTCTGCCGGCGAGCGCCAGAACAGCGACCGGGCGCACTCGAACCCGAACCGCGGGACACACCGCCCGGCCGGGCACGGGATCATCCTCCCCGGCGAGCGGCTCGCGCGAGGCAATCGCCCGCCGGGCTGAACGTCATCCGGGACGCGCCGTGCGCGGACTGCGACCTTGCGGGATCGTCTTGCGAATCAGCTCCGCGAGGGAGTCCCCTTCGGGCCGGGTCAGCTCGCCGACCCGCTCACGGTTGACGTCCGCCACGATGATCTGGCCGATCTCGGTCCGCACGAGGGTGAAAATGCCCAGATCCTGCATCCGCTGCGTCTGCGACCGGTTGTCCTCGGTCGGCGTGAGGTAGTGGATCGAGCCGGCTCGATAGCGATGGATCAGGAAGAGCTGGATGAGTGTCATCAGCCGCCGTCTGCGGACCGAGGGCGCCGTGTTCTGGTCGCGGATCGAGAGGATGCTCCGGCCACGCCGGTCCACGATGCTGGCGAAGATGACGTTGGCCAGCGGGTCGTCCGAATCATCGCGCACGCGAAGCTCGAGGAGATCGGAACCGGCCGTGTGGGGCCGCAGCTCGACGCGGATCCGGCCCGGCAGGTCCCAGACGGTCGCCCAGGTGGCGAGCCATCCCTCCAGAAGCCTCGTCGGCACTTCGGTCTGGACGAGATGCTGATGCTGGGTTGAGCCCTTGCCCATCGCCTTCGTAGCCGCGGTGCGCCCGGACACGGCCATCAGCGCCGCGTCCAGACGGTCGCCGCCGACAAGGGTCTGCGGTGTCCGGTAGGGCGATTCGAGCAGCCGGAACTTCCGCTGCAGGCGAGCCAGTGCGAGCATGCCGTCCTCGCGAAGGGCCGTCGCGAACTCCTCCGCAGCGAGGCCGTCGATCTGGTGGCCGCCGTAGGTGATGAAGTTGAAGACGAAGCCGAGCTTGCCGAGATCCTCGGGGAAGCGCCGCATCTCGTCGTCGCTCAGCCCGGTGGTGTCCCAGTTGAAGGACGGCGAGAGGTTGTAGGCCAGCATCTTGTCCGGATAGGCGGCATGGATCGCCTCCGCGAACCGGCGGGCGTCCTCGAGATCGGCCGTCTTCGTTTCCATCCACAGCAGGTCCGCGAAGGGAGCCGCCGAGAGCGACTTGGCGATCGCGTAGTCGATCCCGCCCTGGACCTGGTAGTAGCCATCCGGGGTCTTTGGCAGCTCGGGATCCCAGGCGACCCGAACCTCGAGCGCGTTCGCCCTGGCCTGGACCTCGGAGAAGGATGCGTGGCCGGCGAAGGCCTGCCACTCATCGAGCGTCGTGTCGAACCGCTCGCCCTCGCTGATCCGGAGCTCCAGGATGTCCCCGATCGCCTGGCCATAGGTCTTGAGGTCCGCCTCGGCCCGCCAGATGTCGGCGTAGCGGGTGTCGATGGCGTCGAGCAGTGCCTCGACCGACGCCCCGACCGGGGTGTCGCGGACGGCCTGGACGGTCCGCTCGATCAGCGACATGAGGCCGACCTTCGCGCACCATGCCGCCGCTTCCCGAAGCTCGTCGTCGGGGACCGCGAACAGGAGGTGGCCGCGGATCTCATCCAGCCCCAGGTCGTGCAACGTCTTCTGGATCGCAAGGAAGCCCACGCGGTAGCTCGGCAGATCCAGGTTCGTCGCTCCGAGGATGAACGGCTGGTCCCGTTCGTCGCTGCGGTTGTCGAGGAACGTCGCCGACTCGGCATCGGTCCGGGCGACGATGATGCCCGGCACGCGCATGACGTCCAGCTGCAGGCGAGCCGCGTTGAGCCGCTTGTTCTGCTCGTCCTGTGCGACCAGGACCTTGCCGCTCTGGTGGCCGCACTTCTTGGCGCCCGGCTTCTGGTCCTCGATGTGGTAGCCCGGAACGCCGACCTCGACGAACCGGCGGACGAGGTTCCGGACGTGGGCATCGCCGCCGTGCCCGGTGTCGGCGTCGGCGATGATGAACGGCCGGAAGTCGACCTCCGGCGTGGCTCGCCTCGCGCCGTCGTCCATCCGGGACCGGGCGAAGTGCTGGTTCTTGTCGGCGGCGAGGAGCGCGCGGACCAGGCCTGCCGCTTCGTCGGGAACCTGGCCGAGGGGGTAGCTCGCCAGGTCCGGACCGGGATCCTCCGCGCTCGACCCCTTCGCCGAGGTGGCCCAGCCGCCGAGGTAGATGGCCTCGAGCCCCAGGCGCTTCATCACCACCGCCTGGCCGGGCGAGTAGGGGCCGAACGTCGTGATCTGCCCGCCCTCGGCGAACAGCTCACGGAGCCGCGCGTAGAAAGCTTCGGCTGCGGTTCGGGCCACGGTGTAGTCCGGCTGGATGGTGCCCTGCTGGGCGGCCACCTGTCGCGGGGTGTGGAGGCGAACGATGCCCGCGAAGCGGGGCCCGTCCATCCAGTCGCGGACTGCCGCGACCTGCGCTTCCAAGGCATTCGTCCCGATCTCGGCGCCGTTAGCCTCGCTCGGCGTCGCCGCGGTGGCGTCCTGGGACGCGCGCTCCGCGGTCGGGGTCGTCGCCGGGGTCATTCGTTCTCGTGGTCCCTGAGGCAATCGTCGGGACACTCGCACTCGGATTGGAAGCTATACGGGCGTGCGTCCGTCCAGCCGAGCGCGTCGCGATCGGTGGTGGCCGAGACGAGGCTCTTGAGACGCGACAGCACCGCCGAGGCGACGCTCTGGTTCCCTGGCTGGGGGAAGGCAACGGAGATGTTCATGGGACGTCCTTTCGCGGTTCGGAGGTCCACCTTACGGCCTTGTCGACCATCAGTCCAATCGAATGTACAGTCATGTCTGATCAGCTAGACTGATCACCATCAGCCATGGAGGTGCGCCCGTGCTCCTCGCCCAGCTCGAAAGCTTCCTCGAGATCGCCCGGCTCGGGAACATGCGCCGTGCCGCCAACACGCTGTCGATCAGCCAGCCGGCGTTGACTGCCCGCCTCCAGGCGCTCGAAACGGAGCTCACGGCGTCGCTCTTCCAGCGGACCCACACGGGGATGGTCCTGACCCCCGCCGGCCGCGCCTTCCTGCCACACGCGGAGCGGGCGATCGAGGCCGTTCGGAGCGGGGCTTCGCTCGTCCGGGAGCTGGAATTCGGCGTCACCGGCGAGCTCGCGCTCGCGGTTGCCCCCGCGGTCAGCGCCTACGTCCTGCCGGAGATCCTTGTCCAGTTCACGGAGCGGCACCCGGACGTTCGTCTCCGTGTCCGGACGGGGCATTCGGAGGCGATCCTCGACCTGGTGGACCGTGGCGAGGTCGAGCTCGGCATCGTCCGCCAGCTCCACGACCCGCGCTTCCGGAGCCGCCCGCTCTACGAGGACGAGCTCGTCCTCATCGCCCGGCCGGACCATCCCTTCGCCGTGGCCGGCAGGGTGGATGTGTCGGAGATCAAGCACGCCCAGCTCATCCTCTTCGACCGGACGTCCAGCTACTACGACCTGACGAACGCGCTGTTCCGGGCCGCCGGCGTGGTTCCTCGTGGCGTCACCGAGGTCGACAACATCGAGGGGGCGAAGCGAATGGTGGAGCGAGGGCTCGGCGTGGCGCTGCTCCCCGGGACGGCCGTCGCCGATGCCCTCGCCGCGGGCTCGGTCCGGGAGATCGGGCTCGGCGGCGTGGCCACGATCCGGCGCCAGCTCGTGGCCGTCGAGCGGCTCGACGCCCGTCCCGCTTCGCACTTCTCCGAGACTCTGTGGGGCCTCCTCGAGCGGATCCCCGAGCTCATCCCACGAGCGCTGCCGGTTACGGCGATCGGGTGATGCGCGCTGGTAGCGTCCCCGCCGGTTCGACTAGGATGCTTCCTGCGAGCGGGAGTAGCTCAGTTGGCAGAGCGTCAGCCTTCCA
>JBBEBJ010000210.1:0-1926 GCA_040882425.1 Chloroflexota bacterium
CCTCAGCCGCTCGGCCGCAGCAGCGCCAGCTCGTCCCAGAGGCGCGCGAACATCCGGATGCCCGTTTCGTAGTTGTCGAGGTCGAGCCACTCGTTGGGTGCATGGGCGTGTTCGTCTGGCTGGCTGAAGCCCACGAGCACGACCGGCAGTCCGAGGATCGACTCGAAGCTCGCGCAGATCGGGATCGAGCCACCTTCCCGCAGGTACACGGGTGGCCGTCCGAACGTGGCCTCCAGCGCGCGCGCCGCGGCCTGGGTCGCCGGGTGGTCGCGTGGCGTCACGCTGGGCCGGCCGGTGCCGAGCAGCCGGACCGACACCCTGACGCCCGGCGGCGCGATCTCACCGACGTAGTCGCGCAGGAGCTCGAAGATCCGGTCCGGGTCCTGGGCGGTGACCAGTCGGCAACTGACCTTGGCATGGGCGTGCGCAGGGATGATCGTCTTGGAGCCTTCCCCGGTGAACCCACCCCAGATGCCGTTGACGTCGAGCGTGGGTCGGGCACCCCGGCGTTCGAGGACCGAGAACCCGGCCTCGCCCACGAGGGCCGTGACCCCCGTCCGCTCGCGAAAGGCCTCTTCGTCGAATGGCAGATCGTCGATCGCAGCGCGCTCGACGTCGGTCAGTGGGACGACGTCGTCGTAGAAGCCCGGGATCCGGATGCGGCCATCGGGTCCCTTCATTGACGCGACGATCTGGGCAAGGGCGTTGGCCGGGTTCTCGATCACGCCGCCGTACCCACCGGAGTGGACATCGACCGGCGTCCCGGTCACGTCGATCTGCGAGTACATCATGCCGCGGAGCCCGATCGTGATCGCCGGCAGGTTCCCCTCGAAGAAGCCGGTGTCCGAGATGATCACGACATCGGCCGCCAGTCGCCCTCGATTGGTCGTCAACCAGGCGGCGAGGTTCGGCGAGGAGACCTCCTCTTCACCTTCGAAGAGGTATTTGACGTTGAGCGGCAGGCTCCCGCGCGCGGCGAGCAGGGCCTCGGCCGCCATCAGGTGGCCGTGGACGTGGCCCTTGTCGTCGGCCACGCCCCGGGCCAGGATCCGGCCATCGTCGATCACCGGATCGAAGGGCGGGGACGTCCACAGGTCGAGCGGGTCCACCGGCTGCACGTCGTAATGCCCGTAGACGAGCACGGTCGGCGCGCCCGGCGCGTGGAGCCAGTCGGCGTACACGACGGGGTTCCCCGCGGTCTCGGCGACCTCGGCGTGCTCGACGCCTGCCCGCGTCAGCGCGGCGGCGAGCCATTGCGCGGCCTGCCGAATGTCGCCCGCATGTGTGGGCAGCGCCGAGATGCTGGGGATCCGCAGGAACTCGCGGAACGAATCGTAGCGACCCTCACGGGTCGCTACGAGATGTGCCTCGAGTGCGGCGTCGGCCACGGCCACGGCTCGCGACAGTTCAGGCGGGCTGGGCGTTTGGCTCCGGGACGGGCTGACCGGGTCCGACGACGGTCGGGACGCCGTGCAGCTCTTCCTTGGGCGGCAGGTCGCTGAACAGCGCCTCGAAGCCTTCGGAGTCGACGGTTTCCTCGGCGACCAGCTTCTCGGCGAGGGCCATCAGCTTGTCGCGATGGACCGTCAGGACTTCCGTGGCCCGCTCGAATGCCTTGTCGACGATCACCCGGACCTCTTCGTCGATGGTCTTGGCGGTCACGTCGCTGTAGTTGCGCTGCTCGCCGATCTCCCGGCCGAGGAAGACGAGCTCGTCGCGCTTCCCGAACGAGAGAGGGCCGAGCTTGTCGCTCATCCCGAACTCGGTGACCATTCGGCGAGCGAGCGTGGTCGCCTTCTCGATGTCGTTGCTCGAGCCGGTCGTGGTATCGCCAAAAATGAGCCGCTCGGCGACGTTGCCGGCGAGCAGGCCTGCGATCTTGTCCTCGAACTCGGTCTTGGACTGGAGATAGCGATCCTCGGTCGG
>JBBEBJ010000211.1:0-9042 GCA_040882425.1 Chloroflexota bacterium
AGCTGGCCACCGATCGCGCCGCGTCGGTCGACCTCGAGCCCTTCCGCATCGATCGCTCGACCCTCACCGTGGCGGACCCACCCCGTGCCTGGATGCCGGGGGCACCGTTCGAAGCCGAAGAGGCGACGCCCCGCGGCAAGGCGTCGCTCCGGTAGACGACGGCAGCGCAGGGCGCGGCCGATCATCCGAAACCGGCCAGCGTTAGTGAAATCGTATGTACGCACTCGATTGCGTGTGATAGTGTGACGCGTGCCCGAGGCGGAGGAACCCTCGGCTCAGAACATGAGAGGAGCATGGGATGAGTAACCGACTCAGGCTAGGGGCCATCGGGGCGATGGCGATCCTCCTGTTCGCGGCGTGTAGCAACGCGGGTACCAGTCCGTCCCCCTCCGAAAGCGCGGCCGCGACGGCCCCGCCAGCGAGCGAGGTAGCTCCGAGCGAGGCAGCCCCGAGCGAGGCCACGACCGGCTGCGCCACCACGGGCGACCTCGAGATGTGGGAGCGCTCGGGCGGCAACGCCGGAATGGTCGACGCCTTGGTCGCCGCGTGGAACGAGGCGCACCCGGACTGCAAGATCAACCTGACGTACATCCCCCACACCGAGATGGTCAGCAAGATCGCCCAGGGGATCGCGTCCGGTGAAGTGCCGGACCTGATGGGCATGGACCTGATCTATGCGCCCCAGTTCGAGGATGCCGGCCAGCTGGTCGACATTACCGACCAGATCGGCGGCATTCCTGAGCTCGCGACGGCAAGCCCGGGCCACCTGACCGTCGGCACCTACCAGGGCCGGCTCTACGGCGTCCCGCTCTACGCCGACGTGTCGGCGCTCTTCTACAACAAGACCCTGTTCGAGCAGGCGGGCCTCGACCCCGAAAAGCCGCCGACCAGTCTGGCTGAGATCCGCGAGTATGCGGACGCGATCACGGCGCTCGGCAACGACATCACGGGCTACTACCTGCCGGGCAACTGCGCCGGCTGCAACATCTTCACCGTCGGCCCGCTGATGTGGGCATCGGGGGCGAAGATCGAGGCTGAGGGGCCGGGCGACGAGCCGCTCGTCGGAGACGGCGTCAAGCAGGTCCTCCAGTGGACCCGCGACATGGTCGCGGCCGGCAACGTCCATGAGAGCGATCAGGCCGAGAACGGTGAGACCTTCCACCTCCAGTTCGGATCCGGCAAGGTCGGCATGATGGGCACGGGCAACTTCAACATCACGCTGGCGCGCGACCAGATGGTCGACCATCCGTTCGAGTTCGGGATCTCGCTCCTGCCGGGCGTGGAGCCGGGCTCGGCCGCCTCGTTCATCGGCGGCGACCTGGTCGTCATCCCCAGGGGCAGCACTCGCGTCGACGACGCGGTCAACTTCATGAAGTTCCTGCTGTCGGACGAGGTCCAGGTCGAGGTCTACGCCAAGGCCCTCAACCTCACCACCCGCAGCGACATGACGGACAACCCGTACTTCGATGCCGAACCCCTCGTCCAGGACGTCGCCAAGGCCCTCGAGGTCGGGACGACGCCGTACACCCTGACCTTCTTCGAGCAGATCAACTCACCGCAGGGGCCGTGGCTCCAGATGCTCCAGCGGGCGTACTACACGAACGACGATCTCGACACCGTGATCGCCGACGCCAAGGAAGCGATGAAGGCCATCGCCAACCCGTAACCATCCCTTCGCTTTCCTCCTCCACGGGCCGCGGCGCTTTGCCGAAGCGCCGCGGCCCCTACTGACCCACCGGACCACCACCCAGGAGGCGCCGCTCGGCTCAGTCGAGCACGCCCACAATTGCGGTCTCGACGGCGCCCGTCGACATCGCCATCCCGGGAGCAGCCATGCACACGAGCCGGCGCAACAAGCTGATCGGGTTCCTCTACCTGACGCCCGCGCTGCTGTTCGTGCTCGTCTTCACGGCCTATCCGTTCATCCAGATGATCTGGGTGTCCTTCAACAACTGGTCGCTGATCACCCCGCCGCGGTTCATCGGCCTCGGCAACTTCGAGCGGGCGTTCGCCGACGAGCAGTTCTGGGTGTCCCTGGGGTTCACCCTCAAGTACACGCTGATCATCACGCCGATCCTGATGATCGGCGGCTACGTGATCGCGTTGCTCGTGTCCGACAACAGCCCCCTGCGCCGGTTCACCCGGACGGTCGTGTTCATCCCGGTCGTTATCGGTCTCGGCGTGTCGAGCCTGCTCTGGTACTGGCTGTTCAGCGCCGACTACGGCTTCGTCAACCGGATCCTGCTCGATATCGGCCTGATCGAACGTCCGGTCATCTGGCTCGGCGTCGACGCCGATCGATCGAACCTCGCGATCATCGCCTCGATCGTCTGGAAGGTGATCGGCTTCGGGATGATCCTGTTCGTCGGGGCCATCCAGGCGATCCCGACCGAGATCAACGAGGCGACGATGGTCGACGGCGCGAGCTACTGGCAGCGGGTTGCCCGCGTGGTCGTGCCGCTGACCCGGCGCACCATCCTGCTCGTGACGCTCATCAGCGTCATCGGCTCGCTCCTGGCGTTCGACCAGTTCTACATCATGACCGCGGGCCAACCCCAGAACCTGACCGCCACTTCGGTCTTCTACGTCTACCTCAACTCGTTCCCGTACCTCAAGCTGGGATACGGGGCGGCGCTCTCGCTGATCCTGGCCGCGATCATCCTGGCCTTCACCATCGTCCAGCTCCTGCTGACCCGCCGGAGCGAGGCATGAGCGCCGGATCGGTGATCGCGGCGCGCCAGGCCCGGGACACCCGCGGGTTGTGGGCCCGTCTCTGGGACAGCCGAACGAAGTACCTCGTCGGCGCCGTCTGCCTGGCCCTCTGCACGGTCATGCTGACGCCGCTCGTGCTGTCGATCCTCGCGTCGGTCAAGTCGACGGCCGAGGCGGCCGCGGTGCCGCCGACCTACATCCCGAGCGCGATCACGCTCGACAGCTACGACCGGCTGTGGACCTACCAGGCGGGTCTGCCAACGTACCTGCTGAACAGCTTCGGCACGGCGTTCATGACGATCGCGTTCGTTCTCGGCCTGACGGTGCCCGCCGCCTATGCCCTGGCACGGTTCCCGATTCCGGCCAAGGAGGCCTTCTTCGTCATCCTCCTGCTGGCCCTGATCATCCCGTACCAGGCGCTGCTCACGCCGATCTTCCTGATGTTCGCCCAGCTCAAGCTGACCAATTCGATCGTCGGGTTGGCCATCGTCCACACCGCGATCCAGCTCCCGTTCAGTCTCTACATCCTGCGCAACAGCTTTGCCGCGGTGCCACGGGAGCTCGAGGAAGCCGCGGTGATGGACGGCGCCAACTCGCTGCAGGTCCTGTCGCGGATCTTCATTCCGGCGGTCGTCCCGGCGATCATCACGGTCGCCCTCTTCGCCTTCGTGACCTCGTGGAACGAGTTCCTCGGCGCGCTCGTGATGATGAGCAAGAGCACGAGCTTCACGCTGCCGGTGATCCTGGCGGCCGCGCGGACGGAAACCAGCCTCGGCGGCACCGACTGGGGGATGCTCCAGGCAGGCGTCACGATCTCCATCATCCCGTGCATCGGCGTGTACCTGCTGTTGCAGAAGTACTACGTGTCGGGGCTGATGAGCGGGGCGGTCAAGTGAGCGGGACCACGACGAAGGGGATCAGCCTCGGGGTCGCCCTGTGGAGCCAGGCCAGCGACTGGCCAGCGTTCCTGGCTGCCGCCCAGCGCGCGGACCGGCTGGGGTTCGACCACGTCTGGACCTGGGATCACATCTACGCGATCTTCGGCGACCCACACCAGCCGATCTTCGAGGGGTACACGGCGCTCGCGGCGCTGGCCCAGGCAACCGAGCGGATCCGGCTCGGCCTGTTCGTGGGTGCCAACACCTTCCGCAACCCGGGCATCGTGGCGAAGAGCGTGACCACCATCGACCACGTGAGCGGCGGGCGGGCGATCCTCGCCATCGGTGGCGCGTGGTTCGAGCTCGAGCACCGGGCGTTCGGGATCGATTTCGGCAGCGGCTTCGGCCAACGTCTCGACTGGCTTGGAGAGGCCGTGCCCGCCATCCGGACACTGCTCGACGGGGGCGAGGTCACGAGCGAGGGCGGACGCTACGCCTTCGATCACCTGCGGCTCGCCCCGCTGCCCGTGCAGGAGCACCTGCCGATCATGGTCGGCGGTGGTGGCGAGCGGAAGACCCTGCGCATCGTCGCCGGCTACGCCGACATCTGGAACGTGTTCGGGATGCCGGACACCGTCGCCCACAAGGACGCGGTCCTTCGCGCCCACTGTGCCGACCTCGGGCGGGATCCGTCCACGATCGAACGCTCGGTCGGCTGCAAGGTCGTGATCCGGGCGACGAAGGCGGCCGCCCTTGCCCGGTACGAGGAGATCGTCCGGCACAACCACATCCTGCCCGAGCGCCTCGTCGATGACGTGACCTGGTGGGTGGGCACACCCGAGGAGATCGCGACAACGATGCTGGCCTATCGAGCCATCGGCTTCGACACGTTCCTGTGCGAGACGCCGGCGCCGTACGACGAGGAGACGATGGACACGCTGATCCATGTCGTGAAGCCAATGGTCGATCAAGCCGGCGGTGCGGCGTGACCCACACCGACGTCTCGACCGAGCGCGCGGAGCGTGTCACGTCCGTGCTGACTACCCCGGGTGCGATCGCCAGCCTTGCCCCGCTCGACGCCAGGGGCGTGACGATGGGCTCCGGGTTCTGGACGGACCGGCGAAGGTTGAACCGCGAACGAACGATCCCGCACGGCTTCGAGCAGCTCCGGCGAGCCGGGAACCTTGGCAACCTGCGTCTCGCCGCGGGCACGGACGGCCGCTACCACACGCTCGGGCGGGCGATCGGGCTCGACTTCCCGTTCCTCGATTCGGACGTCTACAAGTGGCTCGAGGCCGCAGCCTGGGAACTCGGTCGCGCGGCGGACCCGGCCCTCGCCGCGGCGGCGGATGAGGCGATCGGCTTGATCGAGCACGCGCAACGGCCCGACGGCTACCTCAACTCGTTCGTCCAGGTCGTGGCCCCCGGGCGCGAATACCAGGACCTGGCCTGGGGCCATGAGCTGTACTGCGTCGGCCACCTGATCCAGGCGGGCGTCGCTTGGCAGCGCGCGCTCGGCGACAGTCGCCTGCTCGACGTGGCCGTGCGGGCGACGGATTCCGTCGATCGGGCACTCGGGTCCAACGGGCGCGAGGGGGTCGACGGACATCCCGAGATCGAGATGGCCCTGGTCGAGCTGTACCGCGCGACCACCGACCGCCGCTACCTCGAGCTCGCTGCGCGCATGGTCGGCGGCCGAGGGCGCGGCATCCTCGGGGCGGGCCGGTTCGGTCCCGCCTACTGGCAGGATCACGAGCCCGTGGCCACCGCGGCGTCGGTGGCGGGGCACGCCGTCCGCCAGCTCTACCTCGACTGCGGTGCCGTGGACGTCGCCACGGAGCTCGGCGACGAGCGGCTCCTGTCGGCCGTCGTGCGGCGATGGCGCGAGATGATTGCGACCCGGACGTACCTGACCGGTGGCGTCGGAAGCCACCATCTCGATGAGGCATTCGGCGATCCCTACGAGCTGCCACCCGATCGTGCCTACGCGGAAACCTGCGGGGCGATCGCGAGCGTCATGCTCGCCTGGCGGCTGCTCCTCGCGACGGGCGACCCGGCATGCGCGGACGTCATCGAGCGAACGATCTACAACGGCGTCCTGCCCGGGGTCTCGTTCGAGGGCACCGCGTTCTTCTACGACAATCCACTGCAACGTCGGACGGTCCGGGCGGCAGCTGCGCCCGGACACGGGGAGCGGGCGACCTGGTTCCCGTGCGCGTGTTGCCCACCGAACCTGATGCGGACGATTGCCTCGTGGGACCAGTACCTCGCCACGAGCGACCAGGGCGGCATCCAGGTCCATCAGTATGCGAACGCCGAGATCGCCGCGGAGACGCCGGCGGGATCCGTCCGCCTGTCCGTGGAGACGGACTACCCGTGGGACGGCTGCGTCCGGGTCCAAATGCTCCAGGCGCCCGATTCGGCGTGGTCGCTATCGCTGCGCGTGCCCGCCTGGTCGCACGCGTCGACGATCACCGACGGCGATGCCGCCCCGACGCCGGTCCCGGCAGGGAGCTACTGGGCGAGCGGCCCGCGAGCCTGGCAGCCCGGCGACGCCGTCGTGCTCGACCTGGACATGACCCCGCGGGTCACCGTGCCCGACCCCAGGGTCGATGCGGTGCGCGGCTGCGTGGCCCTCGAACGTGGCCCGCTCGTCTACTGCATCGAGACCGCGGACCTGCCGCCCGGCGTCGTGCTGGAAGAGGTCCAGGTCGACCGCGACGTCCAGCCGGCGTCGATCGAACGGACGGACCTCGCGACGCACCTCGTCGGACTGACGATGCCGGCCGTCCAGGCGGACTTCGACGGACAGGACGAGCGCCCGATCGAGATCGGGGCCATCCCGTACTTCGCCTGGGCGAACCGAGCGGTCGAGGCGATGCGCGTCTGGATCCCGGTTCGCCCAGAATCGTCCGACCCCCGACAATAGGGCGCGTGCTCGCCCTCCGCCTGCATCCCGATCGCCAGCTCCGCCTCCACGACGAGCCGATCCCGGACCCCGGACCGGGCGAGGCCCTCATCCGGGTCGGCGCGGTCGGACTGTGCGGCTCGGATCGCCACTGGGTGGTGGATGGCGGGATCGGCGATGCCGTGCTGGAATCGCCGCTCGTTCTGGGCCATGAATTCGCCGGGGTCGTCGAGACCGGGCCATTGCGCGGTCGTCGCGTGGCGGTCGACCCGGCGGTTCCATGCGGATCCTGCGAACTGTGCGCCACGAACGCCGAGAACCTCTGCCCCCGCGTCGTCTTCGCGGGGCATGGCCGGACGGACGGTGCCCTGCGCGAGTTCATCGCCTGGCCGGAGACGGCGCTCTACCCGTTGTCGGATGCGCTCGACGACTGCCTGGGTGCGATGGTCGAACCGCTGGCGGTGGCGATCCACGGCGCGGATCTCGGTCATCTCGGGGCGGGCGCCACGGTCGGCGTCATCGGGTGCGGTCCGATCGGCCTGCTCGTCGTGGCCCTGGCCCGCCTGGCGGGCGCGAGCGTGATCGTGGCCACCGACCCAGGCCGACGTCGACTGGAGGCCGCCGCGGAACTGGGCGCGTCCAGCGTGATCGAGGCACACGGAACGCCCGAGGACGGTGCTGCCGTCCTCGCGGCAACGGGCGGGCGCGGTCTGGATGTCGTCTTCGAGGTGGCCGGTGAGGCGGCCGCGGTCGAATGCGCCGTCGAGGCGGCGCGGCCGGGAGCGCGCGTCGTCCTGCTGGGGATCCCGCCCGACGACCGGACGACGTTCACCGCGTCCGTTGCTCGGCGCAAGGGCCTGACGCTGAAGCTGACCCGTCGATCCACCCGAGCGACGTTCCAACGAGCCGTCCAGCTTGCCGAGGCGCGCTCGATCGACCTTGGCGGTCTGGTGACCCTTCGCACCCCGTTGGCAGATGGCGCGCGCGCGTTCGCCGCCCTCGTCCGGCGTGACGGGCTCAAGACCGTCATCGAACCGGGACCGCGGGCATGACGGGGTTTCGACCGGGACGCTAGACCGCCGCCGCGGCACCTTCGATCGCGCCGGCCCCGCTCTCCGTGGCGCTCGCGGCGCCGATCGCAGCGGCCGGCGACGCGGTCGACTGGCGCACGATCAGCGTCGGCTCGAACACCTTGCGGCGTGGCTCCCGTGACGCGCTCGGGTCTCGACCCAGCTCGATCGCGAGCTCGACACCCTCGCCGACGATCTCGGCGATCGGCATGCGCAGGGTCGTGAGCGCCGGAACGGTGTGCGCGGCGAGGAGCAGGTCGTCGTACCCGACCACGGACAGCTCATGCGGGACGTTGCGGCCGTCGCTGTAGGCCGCATGGAGGACGCCGACCGCGGCGAGGTCGGTGGAGGTGGCGACGGCGGTCGGTGGCTCGGGGAGCGCCAGCACCGCGCGCAGGGCCTCCTCGCCCCCGGCAAGGGTATTTGGCACGACCTGGACGTACCCCGCGGGAATGCTCCCGAAGCGGTTCCGCATGAACTCGACGAAGGCCTCCTGGCGCTGCCAGTTGTCGCCGGGCAGGCGCGCGCTGATGAACCCGATCCGCTCGTGACCGAGATCGATCAGGTGCTGGAGACCGGCGACGATGCCCGCCTTGTCGTCGACGTCGATCGTCGGGAACTCCAGCGGGCTGGTTCCCTGCCAGAGCGCGACCACCGGCACGGTGCCGGTTCGCAGGTCGTCGAGCAGCCGCGGCTGGTCCTGCATGTCGCCGAGCATCACGATCGCGTCGCAGTGACGCGTCTCGAGGACGGCGGTCAGCGCGAGACCCTCGTCGACGTGACCGTGCGCGTGACCGAGCACCACGTTGTAGCCGCGAGCCATCGCCTCGACGGCGAGCGCCTCGATCGCGGTGGCGAAGAACGGGTCGCTGAAGTCGCGCACGACCGCCCCGATGAGCATGGTCGAGGCGCCGCGGAGGCCACGGGCCAGGGGATTTGGCCGGTAGCCGAGCCGCCTGGCGGCGAGGTTGACGCGCTCGCGGGTTTCGGCCGCGATCGGGACGCGGGTCGGCGCGTCGTTGAGCACCCGCGAGACCGTGCTCTGGGAGACCCCCGCAACGGCTGCGATGTCGCGCATCCGGACGGGTCCGGCGCGTCTTGGAACGGATGCCGGGAGGGCGGGCTGGTCGGGCGATCTGTCGGGCTGGGCGGGATCGGATGGCATGGTGCAAGCGTAGCACCAATTAATGCGGTCATACGATTGCGTACGACGTTCCACGCAGGCGCCCTAGCCGTCGATCACCTCGTAATGGGTCACCTCGAACGCGACGAGACGTTCCGGATGGCGTGTCGCGAGCAGCACCCTGCTCCCCCAGTCGCCTCAGTCCAGGGTCGACCTGTCCGCTGTCGAGGCCGACCGGGACCGCACGTCGTCGAGCCTGCTGCCCAGGAAGTCCCGCTCGGGGACGTTGGCGGTGCGATCCATCGCCCGCTGGTACGCGGCCGCTGCCTCCGACCAGCGCTCGAGCCGACG
>JBBEBJ010000211.1:9142-12072 GCA_040882425.1 Chloroflexota bacterium
GATCCATCGCCCGCTGGTACGCGGCCGCTGCCTCCGACCAGCGCTCGAGCCGACGCAGCAGGTCCGCTCGCGCCGCGTGGAAGTAGGAATAGTCCGCCAGCGCTCCGGTGGCCTCGAGCCCGTCCAGCATGGCGAGGCCCATCCCTGGCCCGTCGCGCATCGCGACGGCGACCGCGGAGTTCAGCTCCACGACCGGGGATGGAGCCATCCGCTGCAACGTTTCGTACAGCGCGGCGATCTGCCGCCAGTCGGTGACGTCGGGGCTGTCCGCCGCATCGTGCAGCGACGCGATGGCCGCCTGGACCTGGTAGGGACCCGGTCGGCCCATCGCCAGCGCCCGCTCGAGCAGCGCCTGACCCTCGTCGATCCGCGCCGCGTCCCAGCGGGTCCGGTCCTGGTCCTCGAGCAGGACGAGCTCACCGCGACCGCCGACCCGGGCTTCGCGCCGGGCATCGTGGAGGAGCATCAGGGCGAGCAAGCCAAGCGTCTCCGGCTCGGCCGGCAACAAGGACGCGACGACCCTGGCCAGGCGGATCGCCTCCGCGGACAGCTCCCGACGCACGAGGGCGTCGCCCGACGTCGCCGCGTACCCCTCGTTGAAGACGAGATAGAGGACGTGGAGCACGCCGTCGAGGCGCTCCGGCAGGATCTCCACGGGGGGCACGCGATACGGGATCGCGGCGTCGCGGATCTTGCGCTTGGCACGCACCAGGCGCTGGGCAAGCGTTGGTTCAGCGACGAGGAACGCCCGGGCGATCTCGGGGGTCGTGAGACCACCGAGCGTCCGGAGGGTGAGCGCCACCCGCGCATCCATCGCCAGGGCCGGATGGCAGCAGGTGAAGATGAGGCGCAGGCGATCGTCGGCGATGGCCATGGCGTCCTCTGACGGTTCGCTGACGATGGCGCGAAGGTTCGCTTCGATCGTCACGTCGCGCGCGAGCGCCTCGGTCTTCTCGGTCAGCCGCTTCCTGCGACGGAGCCGGTCGATCGCCCGATTGCGCGCCGTGGTCGTGATCCACGCTCCGGGGTTGGTGGGGACACCGCGCTCCGGCCATGTCTCGAGGGCCGAGATGAAGGCGTCCTGGACGGCCTCTTCGGCCAGCTCGAAGTCACCCAGGACGCGGATGAGCGTCGCGACCGCGCGTCCCTGCTCCTCGCGAAAGACGCGATCGACGACGTCGTGCGCGGCCTCGCTCGACACGAAGCTGATCGGGGCGAGCGCTCAGGTCGCGCCGGCCGAACCCGCGGCGGTGGCCTCGGCGGCGGCGGCGGACCAGTCGAAGATCGGCCGGACCTCGATGGCGCCACGCGCGGCTCCGGGGATCATCGACGCATAGCCGATCGCTTCGTCGAGATCGGCGGCCTCGACGATGTAGAAGCCACCGAGCGCTTCCTTGGTCTCGGCGTACGGTCCATCGGTCGTCAGCGTCCTGCCGTCGCGGACCCGAACCGTTGTGGCCGTCGTGGTCGAGTCGAGTGCTTCGCCCGCCTCGTAGGCGCCGCGGTCCCTGACGTGCGCCGTGAACGCCGTGTACCCGTCCATCACGGCCTGCTGCACCTCGGGTGGCGGCGCTTCGGTTTCCTCGGCTGTGTAGATCAACAGGGCGTAGCGCATGTCGAGTGCCTCCGATGCTCCGGGGCCGGCGGCGCGGCCCGTTACCCACACGACGAACGGCGCGCGTCCGAATCGACATCGCGCGTCAGGACTGTAGTCCCCCACGGACTGGGCCGTCTCGCGGCGGCGCGTTATCGTTTGCCCCCATGGCGACCGAACGCGAGGTCCTCAACGTCAACGGACGCGAGGTCTCGATCTCGAATCCCCGGAAGGTGTACTTCCCGGAGGCAGGCCACACCAAGCTCGACCTCGTCAACTACTACCTCGCGGTCGCCGACGGGGCGCTCCGTGGTGCCGGCGGCCGGCCGATGGCGCTCAAGCGCTTCGTCGACGGTGCGGCCGGCCAGCCGTTCTTCCAGAAGCGGGCGCCGGACAACCGACCCGAGTGGGTCCGCACCGCTACCCTCACCTTCCCGTCCGGCCGTACAGCGGACGAGATCGTGATCGATGACGCGGCCGGGCTGGCCTGGGTCGTCAACCTCGGGTGCATCGATCTCAATCCCCATCCGGTGCGAGCGGAGGACCTGGACCACCCCGACGAGCTCCGGGTGGACCTCGACCCGGTCCCGGGCGTGCCCTGGGACGCCATCCGGCAGGTAGCGCTGGCCACCCGGGAGGCCCTCGAAGCGGTGGGTCTGGTGGGCTGGCCAAAGACCTCGGGATCGCGCGGCATCCACGTCAACGTCCGGATCGAGCCCCGCTGGACCTACCCGGAGGTTCGCCGGGCGGCGCTCGCGCTGGCGCGTGACGTGGAGCGCCGCGTGCCGGACCTCGCAACCTCCAAGTGGTGGAAGGAGGAGCGCCACGGGGTCTTCCTCGACTACAACCAGAACGCCAAGGATCGGACCGTTGCCTCCGCCTATTCCGTGCGGCCCCTGCCCGACGCGAGGGTATCCACGCCGCTCAGCTGGGACGAGGTCCCGACGGTGGAGGCCGAGGCCTTCACGATCGACACGGTGCCGGCGCGGTTCGCCGCGATCGGGGATCCGGGCGACGGGATCGACGCGGCGGTCGGATCGCTCGACGCGCTCCTCGAGCTGAGTCGCGGCCACGAGAGCGAGGGCCTGGGCGACGCTCCGTGGCCACCGAACTACGCCAAGCAGGCCGGTGAACCGCCGCGCGTGCAACCGTCCCGGCAGCGTCGCCCCGCCGAGGCCTACGAGGCGGGCCGGGGCGAGGGCGGCGGACCGCCGCCGGAGGTCGCGAAGGCGAGGAAGGTGGCCGTGGAGCGCGGGGACCCGAACGCGGGTCTCCCGACCGAGTGGGCCGGCTCGCGCCCGACGCCGACCGGGCGCCGCAAGTCGTCCATTCCGGT